>JBMFGW010000063.1:0-22870 GCA_049977145.1 Phycisphaerae bacterium | reverse complement strand
GCGGCCGGGCACCCGAATCTGGCCCGTGCCGCCAAGGCCACGGTGCAGAGGATTCTGAAAGAGCAGCACCTGCACCCGTCAGGACTTTTGGGGCCGGTACGGCTATGCGCCATCGCTCGCGTACTGGTACCGGCGGTGCAGAAATAAAATAAGCTGGCAAACCCAGCCGACATTCAAACGTATGACAGAAGGCCATTTGCCCATGTTTCACCCGTCATTCAAGCTAACGCACGAGCATTCCGGGGTTATTTTCAGGTTGTCCCGGCTTGCAATATCCAAATTGTTCAACTCATGGAAACCAGCGAAGCAGTGGCGTTGCTGAGCCTTGAGAGACCAGCTTTTTCAGGAGTTCCGACATGACACGTCTCATGACCACAAGCCGACGGGAGCTATTACGGAGTGCCGCAGCGGCCATGGCGGCGATCTACGCTGTGCCCACGGGAAACTCGGCAATGGCGAGCGCCGACGGCCCCGCCGGGATTCTACCACCACCACCTGATATTACCGCGAACGAGAAATCGTTGTGGCGCACACGCCTGAACATTCATCGCGACTGGAAATTTACACTTGGCGACCTTACCGGTGCGGAAGCTGTGGATTTTGTTGACGAAGCGTGGAACGCCATCGGTCTGCCTCTTTTCACCACCTTCTTATAGCTAACTCTTCTGGCTCCCTTGCTGCAGGAGATTTACCAGGCTATCCCCAATCGGCATAGCTTGGATCCGGAGTTCCAAGGTTTATATGAAAGACTCATGGCTTTTGATGGTTCGTATTTTCGCGTGCCGGCACAGGTGCTATGGGCGTTGCGGGAAAAAAGCGGATCCCAGGTGCCGGTGCAAATAAATCAGATACGTCAAAACCGCTTTGGAACATCCGTTTTAGGAAAATAAATTAAAAATCACAATATCACTCTGGTTCAGAGGCGATACGGTTTACTTAATGAATTTTCCTGCCCCTCACCCCTGATTCTGTTTCAAGATGGAGGCTTTCTGCGTCATGATTTCCCCTTAAGTAAACCGTATTGGGTTTAGGGGCTAGAGGTCCTACTTCACGGTCAACGCAATGACCGTATCGACAGGATTCCATTTCATTCCGGGCGGCAGGAATATCGTGTAACCGCGGCGATTACTGTCAATTCTCACCGACCAACCGTTGAGCAGGTGTGCACCGCTGAATGTTACGTGATCGGCTGGCTTTCCAATTTGAAGACTTCGCCCTTTTGGTGGCATAAGTATGTGCAGATAAACGATTTTTCCATTCATGCTGTCAACCGCCACTCCCCAATGCGGCTTTTGCGCAGCGGCGTCTCCAGAGACGTATGCCCTGCTGGGCACCGTGTTGTAGATGGACTGCGCACGCGCTTTGATCAGTTTGCCGAGGGCCGCAAGGCCAGCAGGGACTCCGGTCTCCCATTGGTTATTAGAGAACGGGCTGGTCGCGTAAACCACGCCGCCGTTATGCTGCCCCTTGGTGCCGATTGTGCAAATCAAATAGCGGTACATTGCCACTGGCGTATACTGCAATGTTCCAGCCGAGGCCCACCAGCTTCGCGCGATGACAACAGCGGTTTGTGCTGCTGTGGTATTGTATAAATGAGGTTTTGGATTATGGTCGAAAAGCGTCCAGTTCTCCCCGCCGATCAGAGTGGCGGGTGCGGAATTCTTATAGCCGTTAGCCCAAATGGCGGCATGCGGCGTGTAATGACAGATAATATTGCGAACCTTTATGCCGTTGGCCGCCGCGTCTCCATCATCAATCCAATAACCCGCTATCTGATTGCCAAATAGATGGCCCATATATCCCAGGAGCCGATAGTAGAAACGATTCCATTTTCGATCATACGGCTCCAATTTGGATATGAGGCATTTTTTGAAAGTACGGCGCGATGACCAGCCGAGTTTAACCGATTTCTCCAGCATGACCTTCGAAAAGTCGTGCCGATCGTCGGGGTGTATGTACAGTACCAGCTTGATGCCCCGAAGCTTAAGTGCCTTGGCCAGCGCTTTGATCACATCCCGATTTGAGTCGTGATTTGGGAAGGCACTCTTCCAGAATGGACAAGGAAATAGCATCGTCATACGCCAATGGTATGCCGTAAAAACAACGTACTGTGCGCCCATCGCCGAGGCCATATCGGCTATGCCTTTTACGTTGAGATCATTGGCGAACTCATTTACGTTCTTCAAGGGTGGCTTACCTGGTGCGGCTTGGGTCAGGCCAAATACATAGTGGACAAATAAGCCGAGCTTGGCGTTGGCCAGGTTCGTATGGCGCACAGCATTCGCCCCGCGAGCCACGCCAAGTGGCGAAAACAGGGCCAAAGCGACGAGAAAAACGACTGATGTATTTGCATGGGGAAAAAACCGTGGATTCATTTTACGTACTCCTGTCCACCGATGGTGCTATCCGCCAGAACACATTGACCTTTGGTACCATCGGCATGGCGTAACTTTGCGGTCAACAGCCGCGCTACACTGCGGGCCATATCCATGGTCTGTTTTTCCAGTGATTCGCGCACGCCATCCCGCCGACCATCAATGGTGGGCCGAATACCAATTTTCGGGTTGGAACCCACAAGTCGATTGCGCGGTTGATTCACTACGATGTTTGCCATATTAGCCATACTATATATCCTTCTGTATTAGGTCTTGCGGAGAAACAGGCTTGCTGCCAGCATAAACGTAAGCCGGTAATTATCCCCATTCGCCGTACGGAACATGTTGGTCAACTTTTTTATTGGAATACCTCTTTACAGGGTTCGTCGGCATGACCACGATTAGTGCCCGCGATTCGTTATTGGCTCTACCTTGCCCTTGATATCCAGTGCCACCACGCTGGCCACCGCGTCCGGTGCCACAGCCGGTAGATACACCAGTTGGCCGTCGTTCCCGGATGCCGTTTGCAACTTGAGGTATGGATTAGCCAGCAAGTAGGCCTTAGTAATCACGTTGCGCATAGGTACCACCAAGGTGCGACTCTTGGGCCACTTGGTCACCTCCAAAAACAACCTACCCGGCTTCTGCGTGACATAGCCGAATGGAAGAGCTTTAGCAAAAGGCGTGCGATGCGAGCCGTAAATAGCTTCACCATTTACCTTCAGCCATTTTCCGATCGCAAGCAGACGATCCACTTCAGGCTTCGGGATAATCCCCTTGGCGGTGGGGCCGACATTCAGCAGAAAGTTGCCGCCGCCGCTGGCACAATGGATCAAATGATGAATCAGCATGGCGGAAGATTTCCAATCATGATCCCATGAAACATATCCCCATGTATTGTTGATGGTCATGCAGGTTTCCCAAGGACCGGGAAGGCCTTGTACGGGAATGTGCTGCTCCGGTGTGGAATAATCGCCATAACCAGCGCCAATGCGGGCATTGATGATGATGGTAGGGTCAATGGAGCGGATGTAATTATAGAGTTTATGCGAATAG
Organism: Phycisphaerae bacterium; assembly: GCA_049977145.1. Classification (GTDB taxonomy): domain Bacteria; phylum Planctomycetota; class Phycisphaerae; order WQYP01; family WQYP01; genus JAMDCX01. The sequence continues at coordinate 19,439 of JBMFGW010000063.1, read as the reverse complement.
GTTTTATTCCAGCCATACATCCATTGGCCATCAAACCACAGTAGATGAGTGTGATATTGTGTGACCAGTTCATGGATTTGCCGTTCCATATAATGCAAATAAGCCGGCCCGCGGCCCGGTGCAAAATGTGTTGGATTATACGTTGGATGCGTGGCGCTGGCGTATGCGGGCAATTGATCCCGTGAATGCCAATCCATTATGGAATAATAGGTGCAGAATTTTATTCCCTGCTGCCGACAGGCCGCCGAAAGCATCGCCAGGGGATCTTTATGCCAAGGGGTATCTTTCACTATATTAAAATTGGTGGCCTTGGTATTAAACATACAAAAGCCTTCATGGTGCTTGCTGGTAATAACAATGTATTTTATGCCCGCTTCGCGGGCAATTTTGACCCATTGATTGGCATTAAAATCCACGGGATCAAATTTCTTAGCCAACGCGTTGTACTGATTGTTAGGAATGTGTGCGTTATTCTTAATCCATTCACCTGGTTCTGGCACGCGTTTGCCATGCCATACTCCCGCTGGCACTGAATAGAGGCCCCAGTGAATAAACATGCCGAAGCGGGCCTTTCGCCACCATCGCATCTTGACCGTATGCATTTTTCCCGCGGGCTCCCGCGTTTCTTTATTTCCCGGTGACGACGGACTTAATCCGATGCTGCGTGCCACAACCCAATTATGTGCGTGCGGTGCCGCCACCGCAGGTCGCGCACCGATTGTGCAAGCCAGAATCGTCCAAGCGGAAATTATCGCTAAAAGACCTACTCGCCGTAGTGTCATGGTCGTTCCTTTATACCGCTGAAAACGTAATTTATCAAAATACCATACTCAGGCCCAACCGGGCGGCAATTAATGTACCCCATGCAGCTTTCCCGATCCAGCCAACCTCAGAAGCATAGCACACTTCAATACAGCAATGCAATATAAAATTTGGTCATATAGTTATCAAATTTAATCACGATAATAGTGTCGTGTTTATCCATCAATTATGATAAGAAAAATGTCAGTACATCACCTTGAGTAACAGCATCTCCTTGAGCAGCCGCTTAAGCCTTCGACAGAATGATCCCTTGGCAAATGCCGGGCTTTTTATCGAGGCTTCCTTTAATTCCCGTACTAAATGCACCAGACATTTCTGTTTCCGGGCCGAGAGTTTTGAATAGCCGCAATGGAAATCACTTACCAGCACGCCGCCAAAGACTTCTTCCAGTAATTTCTGCACCACCTTTTGCCTCCGGCTCTTATCGACATGGAAAAGCGTGTGCTGGTCATCCAGTAGTGTCCAAAGCCACTGATTGATCCCATTGACCCGCCAGGTGGTCTCATCCATGTGTATCGCCGGCGCGCAGCGAAGGAAGACCCGCAGCCGGTCATATTCTCCCTCCAGCCAATGGCTCATCGCCATCTGCACGCAGCAACGACACAGCGTCATTGAATTCCTGTATCACAGCGTCAACAACCACTTCGCCCGATTGCCAACCCCCGCGCTGCTGCCCTCAGGCCCGTGAACAGTGACGATCCTTTTGTGTCATCTCTTTTTTTACCAAGCCGCTATTTCCAAGATGTCTCCCGCCCCCAACGTCATTGGATGTGCAAGTGTTACCAGGAACTGGTCCGTCCCGCGGCTACGCTTTGCAGGAATGTTTTTCCCCTTAAGATGAACAGCAACGTGCTGAACGCCTCCGAACGGCAGGGAAATTGTGTTGAGCATCAGTGAACCCCAACGCAAATGTAATGTGGCAATCTGTCGGATACCCCGCTTTTGCAGGCTTACGGTTCCCCATCCTTCGGCGCTGGTGAATGCGGCTTTGAAGTCATCCGGCTGCAAGCGTGGCGCAAAACCAATATGTCCATTGGGGCCATGATATTCAAAGCCGCAGATGCTGATGAAAGAGCCAAAACTGGCCATCGAACGGGAATAATGATCGCTGCACTCAATTTCATTAAAGGGATTGCGCAGGCGTGCACTGTATCGGTCTTCAATGGCGCGCGTAACCACCAGTCCTTCGAGCAACAGTCCTTCCGATATCATGTTGCTGGCCGCTTGATGTTCAAAGCCACTCATGCACTCATCAAAATAGCCATATTGTCCTGCCAATTTGTTTCCGAAGGGATTCGGTAACCCCTGGGGATTGGTGGCCAAAATTAACCCACCGTCGCCGGCCAAGGCGAATGGTCTTCCGGATGGATTTTTCATTCGGAATGGCCCGACATTCATGGTAAAGTTGTATTTGTACAGAGCCTTCAGCGCGCTGACGGTTTGCGATCGCTCAAACACCCGGCCCAATCCAATTTGCCAAGCCCAGGTTTGGCCATGCACCTGCTCAATGAAAGAGGCTTTATAGGTTCCCAGAGAGTGGCTGTGGCCGGGGGCGGCCTTTTGAATAAAATATTCGCCATTGAACAATCGGGTGGCAATCGAATTTTTGGTTTGGGCAAAACAACGGGCGCAATGCGCCGCGAACACCGAATCGCCCATATCAGTGGCCATGCGTTCGCCGGCCCGCAGAGCCGCCGCGTATAGCCCGCTTATCCAGGCAATCTCGCCATACCACGCAGCATCCAGCGTATTGGGTTGCGCGCCTTGAATCAGGCCCGTTTGTTTATCCGCATGATGCGTCAACCAGCCGATGGCCAATTTTACCCCGGGCCAGATTTGCCGCAGGAATGTATTATCCTTGCTCATAAGATGCTCGCGCAGGGCACAAAGTATCATCCCGGCCTGCCCATCCGTGGCCGGGCCGGTGCCGGGACCCCGATAGCCGATCATGCCGGTTTGCTTGTTTAATGCCATGCCGAAGTCTACCCGCCGCCGCAGATCCCTTTCCAAGTCAGGAAACAACCGCGCGGTAGCCTGCGCAAAGTGATACACATGCGTGCACGTTCCCTGACAACACCCCACTCCCTCCCAACCCCAGTATAGTCCCGTGGCAAAGCGGTGGCTGGTTGAGGTAGCCAGGCAGGCGGTGTTATAGACCGTGCGATCCAAAAACCAGTACGGCAAGCTTGAATCGTACCAGGTATCACGCCACAGCTTGGTATCACGGGAAAGCCGTGCATAATTGCCAACGGCATACTCGGCTACATCTTTAGCATCGCCAAAACGGCGGGAATAGTAATTGCCGGTAGCGGCTTCGGCCACCGGCAAATTTCCGCAATTGGGAAAGTGCCACGCAACGATAAATGTGACGGTTTGGGATTCTCCCGGTTTTAACGCCACGGTTTGTACCAATGCGCCTGTCAGGTCGTTTTCCGCATCCTCAACGCTTTTGTCAGAAATGGGTGCGTCAAATAGTGATTGCTTTTTTAAATCCGCGTGCCCGGTTGCTTTCCCCAACACCGCCAGGGCCATGGTGCCATAATCTGTATCAAGTTCCGATACATGCGCAGATTGTGACGTGCTGATATCCGATTGCACGATATCCGATACACCGATATTGCCCCAACTACCAGTGGCATGATCATAAATTTCAATAACCGCCTTTTTTTCCATAAACTCCGAAACGTCAAAACTCACCCGACGCATGTGATTGTTATCATCTCCGGTGGCCCGGCGAACGACCTTTCCATCCACCGATAATTGCAGGCCTACCTGTTGAATATCCGAACCACCACCAATGTAAAAATTCAGATAGCGACGTTCTATGGTAAAAGATGGACTGGTCAGGGTACCGGTGGCGGCGTCTTTCTGGGCGATTGTTGTGCCGGGTGCCGAGGCGTGAGAGTTTACTACCCGTGGGCCCTTGCCGCCAACATTGCCCTGATATGCTGGAATATCCGCGCGCAGGATCGGCCCGTTACCAAACGCGGTTCCGGTGACTTTCCATTTACCGTAGGTTGGATGGTTGAACGTGTCCACCACAATGTCCGGACGCGCCGGTGCCGTGGATTGCGGACGGCCAATATCAAAGCGGCAATTTAGAACCGTGGCCCCGGCAATACCTGCAATTTCATTAACCCGTGCGCCGCTGCCGGCCCCGGCTGTAAACAAACTGCATGCATTTTGTAAAAATCCGGCCATCTGAATTTTTGCCCGGCTCGGACTGATATTTGTAATCGTGAATTCACATAGCGTTGCCGGCAGACTCGAATCATCAGTATTTAACGGAATAAACGGCGAATAGGCCTCCAGTTTAACGGCCACCGGACACGCCGGATCACGATAGTTTATTTCCCCAATGGGATAGTTGCCACGGAACGTGATGTCCTTCCAGCCACGGGCGTCCATGGGATAATCAACGGAATTTACCCGCAGCACAAATCCCTGCTCAAACGGAGATTCCTGCTTGGCCGGTTGAACGTAATTGGCTCCGTCCATTGGATTGACATCATGCGGATGGCCAAATCCGCCCCATAGCACATTGCGCGGTTCAATGCCATTGGAATTCTGATTGAAAATATCCCAAAGCCACAGTTTGCCATCACCGCCGAGGTAGACCGTGCCGCAGCATAATCCCCCCACCGGCATACCGATGAATTGTAGTTCTCCTTTGGCTTTGGAATAAACGGTTGGTTCACCGCGTGCATATAGCGATTCCACCCATTGCGGGTTAAGTTTTTTGTCCGGCGGAATGAGTTTGGCGAAATCTGCGGTTTCATACGGACCGGCCATCACCGGACGATCCGCCAGCATGACTGCCGCCGCCACGCCACCGGATAAGGCCGCCAGAAAACGCCGCCGCGTTACCCCGCCGCCACAACAACCGCCCTGCGGACAACATTCCCCAGTGGGCTTAAGCTCATTTAATCGGTTGTTTTTATTCATCTGCAGTTCTCCAAAAACGCGCAATAGGACATCTGATATTTACCCGTTAATCAGCTTTAGCCGCCGCCATGGCTTTTCGCAAGGCGGTTTCATCGGCATTGGTCCAATAGCCGCACTTGAGATGGATAAATACGGATGTATAGGGCATGGTTAAATTGGTTTTAAGAATCAGAATGTTAAATATTTTGCCATCTTTATTCAGGCGATGAATACTCTGAATATGCAACCGCGAAAAATGGGGGATACTCGCCAGCATGGCATACAATTTGGCGCGGTAGGCACTGATGCCCGGGGTCTGCGCATCGGTGACGTAATTGAGTTCTTTATCGGTGTACGCCTCGGCACGAATATTCGGGGCCTTCTGAATTCCAGCCAAAACATACTTCAAAACCGTAAACATGTTGTGATGTGTGACCAGCGTCTCAACGCCCGGTCGACTCTGATCCGGATAGGCGGAATCCACAATGGCAATCCAGTTGCGGTCACCATACAACGGCAGGTCGTGCTGGACCGTACCGCGCCAGGACAGTGGCCGCTGCGGTGCCTGGCAGCCGGTCAATAAAAACATCAATGCCAAGCCCATGCCAAATCCGACCAGACTGCTCCCGCGAAAAAAGTCGTTTTTGAAAAAACCAAGATTCATTTAGTACTCCCGACAAAAAAATGTAGATAAATCTACGAAAACACACACTGGTTTCACCTCTTTATTGCTTGAGCGGCTCAACAGGGCCGGCGAATTTCAGAACAATGACGCTGGCCACCGGGTCCGGCGCAGCAGTCGGCAGATACACCAATTGACCGTCAAGTCCGGTCGCTGGTTGTAAGGGCAGGTAGTTTGCCAGCAAGTAGGCCTTAGTAATCACGTTGCGCATCGGCACAACCAGGGTGCGACTCTTTGGCCACTTGGTCACCTCCAAAAACAACCTACCCGGTTTCTGCGTGACATAGCCGAATGGAAGAGCTTTAGCAAAAGGCGTGCGATGCGAACCGTATATGGCTTGACCATTGATTTTTAGCCATTTTCCAACGGCCAGAAGGCGATTAACTTCCGGTTTGGGTATGATTCCCGACGCGGTGGGGCCGACATTGAGCAGAAAGTTTCCGCCGCCGCTGGCGCAGTGAATCAGATGATGGATAAGCGTGGCGGAAGATTTCCAATCGTGATTCCAGGAGACATAACCCCAAGTACTGTTGATGGTCATGCAGGTTTCCCACGGTCCGGGAATGCCCATCGGGGGAATATGCTGCTCCGGCGTGGCGTAATCACCATAGCCGTAGCCGATTCGGGCATTAATAATAATCGTTGGATCAATCGAGCGGATATAGTTGTACAGTTCACGGGCGTAGGTTTTATTCCAGCCATGCATCCATTGGCCATCAAACCATAGCAGATGAGTGTGATATTGTGTGACCAGTTCATGGATTTGCCGTTCCATATAATGCAAATAAGCCGGCCCGCGGCCCGGTGCAAAATGTGTTGGATTATACGTTGGATGCGTGGCGCTGGCGTATGCGGGCAATTGATCCCGTGAATGCCAATCCATTATGGAATAATAGGTGCAGAATTTTATTCCCTGCTGCCGACAGGCCGCCGAAAGCATCGCCAGGGGATCTTTATGCCAAGGGGTATCTTTCACTATATTAAAATTGGTGGCCTTGGTATTAAACATACAAAAGCCTTCATGGTGCTTGCTGGTAATAACAATGTATTTTATGCCCGCTTCGCGGGCAATTTTGACCCATTGATTGGCATTAAAATCCACGGGATCAAATTTCTTAGCCAACGCGTTGTACTGATTGTTAGGAATGTGTGCGTTATTCTTAATCCATTCACCTGGTTCTGGCACGCGTTTGCCATGCCATACTCCCGCTGGCACTGAATAGAGGCCCCAGTGAATAAACATGCCGAAGCGGGCCTTTCGCCACCATCGCATCTTGACCGTATGCATTTTTCCCGCGGGCTCCCGCGTTTCTTTATTTCCCGGTGACGACGGACTTAATCCGATGCTGCGTGCCACAACCCAATTATGTGCGTGCGGTGCCGCCACCGCAGGTCGCGCACCGATTGTGCAAGCCAGAATCGTCCAAGCGGAAATTATCGCTAAAAGACCTACTCGCCGTAGTGTCATGGTCGTTCCTTTATACCGCTGAAAACGTAATTTATCAAAATACCATACTCAGGCCCAACCGGGCGGCAATTAATGTACCCCATGCAGCTTTCCCGATCCAGCCAACCTCAGAAGCATAGCACACTTCAATACAGCAATGCAATATAAAATTTGGTCATATAGTTATCAAATTTAATCACGATAATAGTGTCGTGTTTATCCATCAATTATGATAAGAAAAATGTCAGTACATCACCTTGAGTAACAGCATCTCCTTGAGCAGCCGCTTAAGCCTTCGACAGAATGATCCCTTGGCAAATGCCGGGCTTTTTATCGAGGCTTCCTTTAATTCCCGTACTAAATGCACCAGACATTTCTGTTTCCGGGCCGAGAGTTTTGAATATTCGCTTGTTTAAGGACTAGGTCCGACAACATTAAGCCCAAATTACAGCAGGATAAGACATTAGGATTGAGGTACCATCAGCGTAAGGTTCGTTGCCGCTCCCGCATCTTGCCGCATGCCAAAACCCATCTCGGCCCGCGACTGAATCTCAATCCGGCCAGTTACTTGAACAGGTCATCAAGCGTAAAAAAAAAGAGCCGGCCGGTGTTAAGCACCGGCCCGGCTCGAATACTGTTGAGATTGTCAAGTCAGTCTGACCGACCTTAGGCGGAAACCTTACGGCGTCGCACCAGCAACAGGCCTGCGGCACCTACGCCAAGCAGTGCCAGCGGGGCTGTTTCAGGAACGGCTACCACCGAAACGTTATCCAAGAGGGTACTTTGTCCACCGGCGAAATTTAAGCCAGAAATATCCAGCAGCGTGCTGGCACCTGTGGCAGTGGCGGTGAAGGTGTAGGTGCTAAATGCTCCGGGGCGACAGGACACCAATAGAACTGTTTGCGACAGGGTGTATGGAATTCTCTAATTGGCAGTCGGTGTTAGTGCCAGGCTAAGCGGGCGCCTTTTCTGGGGCAAAGGCTTTCATTTTTCGCCTGCATGTGGGATTTCTGGACGTGATGATTTGATAGAGGTACGGCCAATATTCCGTGACATGTAGATTTCCCTGCATGTTTCGCCGAACAAACGATGAAGTTTTGAGGACCGGGTGCAATCGAAAATCTTTGAGAAAAACAGGGCTGGCGAGCGTACATACACGCAATATTTCCGCGTGATAGCACTTGCCTTTCCGCCAACCGGCTCTCCCGGGCCGGAGTTCACTACGAACAATGAAAATGTCCTCAATCCGCTGATCCGGGTGGCATCGATACATAAGCAACAAGTCACCGTGATGGGCGCGTTTGGACAGCCCCCATTGCAAGCAGTTTAGTTTCAGATGGGGCCACTGGGAGCGGATGACCGGCTGTATCCAGACGTTAAAGCCCAACCCGAAGAATTTTCTCAATTCGATCACACGAATTCTCTGCGGCGCGCTTGGCCAATCATGTTCCCAGCACACAATGCAGTCACATCCGCGAGCGGAATGGCGGTGCGCACGAAAATTTCCAGATTTATACTCAAATTCAATGCGCATCCGTTTTTCAAATCCGCCGGTCTTTTGGTAGGCGATACAATCCGGGAAAGATGAGCCAATCTTTTCGATGCGTATTCGTAGTCGGCGGGCCAGGTGCGAGAAAAGAAATACCACGCCCATCTCGTTGGCGGGGGCATACTGCATCGGACCGTGTGGCAGTACCTCGGTTCTGGTCTCGTAATTCATGTCATTGCTCCGTAGCGAGGATATTATTGTGGGATATGACGGCCAAGCGGGTGCGGTGCACGTTTGGCGGTACGGGTCGCAGCGGCCTTGACTGCCGCCAGATGCCGCTTCCTTCGAGCGCTGGCCTCGTTGCGCTTCCGAGTATCGGCCGCCTTTTTGCCCGCGTCTTTCATGCGTTTTGACCAACGGACTACCCTTGGCCTATCGCGCATTTCGACCACCATTTCCTTCGTGATCAGGTCCAAGTCAAGCATTTTGTGACACGTAGGACAAAGGATCGCCAAGTTACTGATAGCGTTGTTCTGTCTGCAGCCGTCCAAGTGGGCGACCTCAAGTAGCTCCGGAAGGCCTAGGCAGCAATACCAACAATGTAAGCGGTCGTGATAGTGCTCGAAGGCTAGCCTTCTATAGTTAACGTACTGGTTAACGCGTTTTCTTGGCATTCAACTTCTCCTTGGGCGTAATTAGTATTCCGTTTCGCCCTTGATCCGCCACGGCAGAAAACAGTATCACCAGATTGGGCGAAGATCAGTAGAATCAATATTACGGATTTTTATGAATGAGGGAAAGAGAGAGAAGGGGGTGCGGGGGATGAGAGTTAATCCCCCGCGTCGTGGCGGTTATGATACCGGCGTATGAACAGACTACCGATTGAGCCGTGGATTGATCGTCAACCAAACAAGGTGATGGCAACGTATGCGGTGGCGATTGGGCGGTTGGGAGTTGATCTCCCGCAGATGCTTGCCGAATTTAGGAAGCGGTGGCCGGGGAACGCCCCGGATCCCAGCGAGTGGATTGGATGCTACCGGGATCATCGCAGACTCGCCGATGTCGTGCGTAACATGATTCCGGGTGGCCCGGATACGATGTTGGCCGCCGATGCCGCCAGGGCGCTTCATGGGCTATCGCCAGATAAGTTACGGTCTGTTGCCGAGAGCGTTACGGCCGAAGAGTGGGCGGATGCCATTAAGTTAGGACAGGAACAAGGCAAGGTATTTCAGGATGCCATGGCGACGGTGGCGTATAACGACGTGCAGAAGGCGGGAGCGTTGGCCGGATTCGATGGCGACTTGCCCGTTGAGTTGCGGTTCTTGGTTCAAGTGGTGTTGCCGTATTTGATCGATCATGGCGATTTGCCAACGCGCGATTTTGCCCGGGCACGCCGGGGTGGTCTGGCGGCACTGGAGCGGCTGGTGACCATTGATCCGTCCGTGATTGCCGAGCCGGGCCTTGCAGAACAGATAGCCGCCAGTGTACTGGTAAGCGACCGTATTCGATTGCGGGTGCTTACGGATGCGATAAGCAAGAAACCATCCTCGGCCAAGGCCGGGCAATGCAAGATGCTGATGGCGGCGCTGATTGTCGCCCTGTTTGAAAATGCCAAGGTAGCAATCAGTGTCGCGGATGTCAGGGGGTTATTTGACGCCCTTGCCAGAAGCGATAAGGGCGTCCTGGTGGATACCGATTTGCCGGATTCGCCGGAAGCGATGACGAAGGGAATCCAGCGATATAAGAAATTCTGGCGCCCGGTCATCGGTCGAATGGCATCTCTGGGCACCGGACAAAAATTGCCGTAAAAAATGTCCACAGTCCGCAGTTCAATTTTCCATAAAGTCACGTCCACATCGAAAGGATGTGAGTTATGGAAAAAGAAAATAGTACGTTTGCGTTACAGTCCACGGTGGAACCTCGGCAGCCCGTGGACGGTGGCGGCGGAGCCGCCGCGGCCACGGCCGCCGGGGCCGCCGCAGCGGCCTCCCTTAGACTTGAATATAAGGGTAATAATCCGACAAACGGCATTGACCACCGGATGGTGTTTTTGCCGTGTCGGTGCAAGTCCCGGATGTGCTCGGATTGCGGGCCACGGCTGGGAATTATCCTGCGTATGCGGTTACTGGTGGTGGCGGATAGCTTCCGTAAGCCAGCACTGTTAACCCTGACCGTGGATCGGGAGAATTTCGGTTCCTGTCAGGCGGCCCATACTTTCGTCAGCAGCAAGGGACGTATCGGTCTTTTGATGAAACGATTGGGCGTCAAGCTCTGGGTATGGGTATTGGAATTCCAACAGAAAACCGGAGATGGCTGGCCGCACTGGCATATCCTCGTTGATCTGGCCGATTGTCCAGGCGACAAGATTGATTTGAAACGGGCTTGGAATTTCTGGCGGAATAAATGGGAAATCGGGGGGCTGGATTTACAAATTAAGCGTCGCTTCCACCAGCCGCGGCACGCGATTCATTACATCACTAAATATCTTATTAAATCGCCGAAGTATGGTTATCCCCGATGGGTGTTGGAATCTGAGAGAACGATACGGTTGGTGGCAGCTTGCCGGAAGCTGGGGCCGTTGGTATCTGATGGCCAGTCAAAACCGAAAAGTGAATCTGATGGTGAACGTAAACCCCGTGGGCGTCGCCGGCTATTGGTGGATCGCTTGGCGGGGTGCGGCCAAAACACCACGGCCATGCGGCAGGATATTGACGCCGACAATGAACGGGTTGATACCTCCTTTATCGGCAATGTATCGGCCAGTGTGGAACAGTTGGCCACCATGCAACAGCAAGGGCTTTTGGATTCCCGTATCCGCTTGGAAGATCCGGTACTGGATTCCAAGCGTGATGCGGTTCCCGTGGGTGTTCTGCAAGAATGCCATGAAGCCGGGGAATTACTGGATTCAGTTCGTATGAGCGTTCTGGATTCCGGCGAGTACATCAAAACACAGGAGAATGTGGAATCCCGGCGTACAGCATTATTGGCTGCGGCGGATCAGTACGGCGAGGCTCAGGCGGGAGAGAGCCATGGATAAGCAGTCGCTTGATCCCGCATTACGGGGCATCCCGTCATGGATTACGCCGGAATTGATTGCCGATACCATTCGTGTCTGGCAGCCCTATTACAGTGAACCCTTGACGGTTCAGGATGCTGTTGGCATTCTGATGGGTATTGGTAATCTCTTTGCCTCTTTATCTGGAGTCTCCCGCCATGAAACACTTCGTCGCCCTGGCACGGGTCAGCAGTCGGGAACAGGAACGTGAAGGCTTCTCACTGGACGTACAGGAAGATGCCCTGCGGGCCTATGCCCAGCGGCATGATGGCGGCATTGTGAAGCTTTACCGTATCGCCGAAACGGCTACCCGGCGGGATGAACGCAAAACCTTCCGGGAACTCATTACCTACGCCAAGGAACACGCCGCCGAGATAGACGGCCTGCTGTTTTACAAAGTGGACCGGGCGGCCCGGAATTTGTATGACTACATTGAACTTGAAAAGCTGGAATCGGAATACGGCATTCCGTTCATCTCCACCAGCCAACCGACCGACAATAGCCCTGCCGGGCGGATGATGCGGCGGCAATTGGCCATGTTCGCCAGTTACACCACGGAACAGCAAGGGTTGGATGTACGGGAGGGCCATGCCCGGAGAGTGCAGAGCGGATTGTTCTGCGGTGCTGCGCCCTACGGATACCGGAATATCCGGATTGATGGCCGGGGGTTGATTGAAGTGGATGACCAACAGGCGGAGAAAGTGAAACGTCTGTTTCAGTTGTACGCCTACGAAAACCACACCATTGACAGTATGCGTAATAAGCTGGAAGCGGAGAATATCACGTACATTGATACCATGCCCCAGTGGACACGCAGCAAGATACATTCCATTCTGCGGGATCGGGCGTACATCGGGGAAGTACGGTACCAAAATCAATGGTATGCCGGGAAGCATAAGCCCTTGGTGGATCGGGCCACATTTGACCGCGTACAGGTTCTGCTGGGCGGCAAGCGGTACCAAGGTCATGATCTCACTTACGCGGGCAGCTTGATAACCTGTGGGCACTGTGGCGCGGTGATTACCGGGGAATCAGTGACGAAAAAGAAAACGGGCCGGGAATACGTCTATTACCGATGCAGCAAGTACACCACACCGGGCCATCCACGCATTCGCCTGACGGAACAGGCATTAGACGTGCAGGTTCTGGCTCTGTTTGATCGCATACGCCTGCCCGATGATCTACGGCACTGGTTCCAACAATGCCTGCTGGCATGGTCTAAACAGCAGCGGAGTGAAACCGAAGATACAGCCAAGGATTTGCAGCGGCAGATCACGCAAGCCAAGCAATTGCGGGATCGGCTATTGAATCTGCGGATCATGGAAGAGATCACCACGGATACCTATGCGGCCAAGGATACAGAATTGCGGGATCGCCTGGCGAGTCTGGAATTGCAGTTACAAGCCCAAGGCCGGGGCCGTGATGAACATGGGGATTTGGCGATAAAAGTGTTTGAACTTTCACAAAGCCTGAAAGATAAATGGGTTACAGCGGAAAGTCAGGAAAAGCGGCAGTTACTGGAAATTGTTTGTTTGAACTTGATGTTAAAAGAAGAAAACCTTGATTTTTCAATGAGAAAACCCTTCGATGTCCTCACCAAAGGGCTTATTTCTCCAGATAATCGGTGCCCGTTAAATTGAACACGGTGCCGCCGAAATCCAGTGTACCCAGATTGATGGCGGAGGTGCCAGTATAACTGCGAGCAGCCAGATCCACGGAGATGCTGTATTGCTGACCCGCAACCGTGGCCAGAGTTTGCTGCACGCCGCCGGCAGCCGTGCTGCTGTCGGTCAATTGCAATACCTGGCCTTGATTCTGAGGTGCAAATTGTATGCCGTAACCGGACCCATTAAAATGCATGCCAATAATCTGCACGCCACCGATGTCGGCTGCCGTTGTGGGATCTACCGTCCACCCAGTAATTGCTGTTGAACCTGCGGTGTAGGCTGCGAAGCCGCTGGTGCTTACCGGATTGGACTCAAAACCAGAGTTGGTAACCAATCCGGGGTTTGGCAGTGCACCACCGGTAAGCAATTCGAAGGCGTTGATCTGCGCATCGGAGTTCCCCTTAATAGAAACAACTTCGCTTGTGGCGTCCGCCGTGAAGTTGCCAATTGCAAATTCACCGCCATTCTTGGTGGTGGAGGTTGACGCCGGGGTTTGGTACAGAAGTCCCACGGTATTGCCCGCGGTGACATTCACAAACCGATCGGCGATGGTTGAACCGACGCGTGTATCATTTACCCACATTTCATATTGGTAGGTATTGCCGACGGTCAGGTTGTTGAGCGACAGCGTTAAAGTACCGTTGGTAGTGCTGGTGCCGTCGTAGGCTCCTGAAGTCAGCAGCGAATCGTAAGCGGTAAGGCTCGATAGTGCCGTCGGGGAGCCATAACCGTTGTAACCGCCCAAAGTCGCAGTACCTGTGGCTGAATCAACGAGAGTGTCGCTGTTGGAACCGAAGGTGAGCGTGTGTCCACCAGCCGTCACGCCGGTAAAGATTACGTTGTTGACGTCTGGACTCGTCGCCGCCCCATTGCTGAACGAATAAGCCTCAACAAGCGAACCTCCCGTGGAAACATCAGCGTTTGATGCCACCTTGTTGGCCTGAGACCAATCGATAGTGGCCGCATTGACCGGTGCCACAGCACAAGTCACCGCGATGGCCGCTGCTGCCGCCGTAAGGCTACAAGAAATAAAACGGATTTTCATAAGAACTCCTCCAAGCAAGTCAAGTTTCATACCAAAACGCGGTAGAAACCTGCTGCTGAACAACTATGGGTTTAGCAACGGAGCCAACACATTGTTGGCATCTCAATTCGCACGACCCGTGAAACTTACAATTTGCGCTCTGGCCAAGCACCAGAGCTGATCAAACCAGTCGACACAAACGTCTGCTGTAGCCGTTCAAGACCTTTCGGCCTGTCAAGATCACTTAGTAACATCAACACTTTGTTACAACTCCATCTGATCCCATTGGTCAACTTTAATACTCGAATTAATCATCGAGTTATTTTACGCGTCACATCCTGTATATGGTGCGAGATCCACTCCCTTGCATCCGCCGTTAACACCAGCGTCGTAAAACGCTCCAATATTCTTGATATGGCAACCGTCGAAATAAGGTTACCATACAAATTCGATGATTACAGTATAGTCTGTGCCAATAGAATTGGTAGGTCAATTTGTGAACAAAAACTTCTGAAATTGTAACACATCGGGTAGCCCTTCCGGGCGGGCTTATTGCGACGATTTGGCCTGTTTTTGGCACATTTAGCGGCCAAATTCCAAACCTGTTCGCCGCAGGGCGGTGAGCAACACAAGCTACCCCGTACCACTTGCGTTCACGGGGAAAATGGGATATGCATAACGCGGATTATGAGACGAACGATAAATCTACCGATGAGTTGCGAATTACTGGTCAAGGTTATCCGACGTGTGGTTTCGCTTTACAGAACTTGCAATCGGCGAATCGCAGGCATGCTGGAATGCATTTCGTCCAGATTCATTTCCCGTAAGCGGAGTGTCGGAAGTGCGATTCACGCTTTCTTCTCAATGAGCCTGGTGCTATCGTTGTTGGTGTTGTTCATCGGCGGGCAAAGTTCTCGTAGAATACGGGGTGATGAGGCCGCCCCTCTGCGCCCCATCGCTTCGGCTGCGGGCACTACATTTTTTGTCGCACCGGATGGCCACGACACCGCAACCGGTCAGGCGAATCGGCCATGGCGTACGCTAGCCGGTGCCAGTAACGCTATACGAAAGCTGGAAGCCGCAGGTCGTGTCCCCCCTGGCGGAATAACCGTAATTATGCACAGTGGAACCTACTATCTTCAGACCCCGTTGATCTTGCATTCCTGGAATTCTGGTTCCGCGGCGGCTCCCATTCGCTACGTTGCCGCCGCAGGCGAAAACGTGGTCGTCAGCGGTGGCACGCCGCTGCGGCTGCGGTGGCGTGCTTGGAAGCACGGCATTATGCGGGCACAGGTTCCGGCGGGATTCAAAACGGATCAACTCTGGGTTAATGGGCAGAAACAGATTTTGGCAAGATATCCGGCTTATAACCCTCATTCCACGGCGGCCTATCATGGCTATATTCGCGATATATTTAATAAAAGTTATGCAGGGAGGTGGGCGCATATCATGGTGCGGCTTGAGGCTATCCACAAACATATTTCCGAGTCTTACTACACACGTCAATGGCCTCCAGAATATGAGGGGCATCTCTTCGCATGGCCGGCGGCGGCGGCAATCAATTCCAGATATTGGCGGACATGGAAGCATCCCGATGGCGGAATAATCCATGTTCTTCATCCTTTTAAGTGGGGCAGCTTGGACTTCCAGATACGGCGTATCAATGGCCAGTTGATGCTCGTGGGTGGCTGGCAAACCAACCGACCGGTGGGCAATCTCCCGACCACCGGGTATTTTGAAAACTTTCGCTGCTACCTCACCAAGCCGGGGGAATGGTACCTCGACCGCACATCCTCCACGCTTTATTTTTATCCGCCTAAGGGACTGAATCTCACCAGCGCCCGCGTAGAGGCGGCACACCTCAGGTCGTTAGTAAAGTTTGAAGGCAGCCCGGGCCAGCCGGTCAGGTACATCACGTTTCGCGGCATAACATTTGAGCATACCCTGCGGACATTTATGCGCACGCGTGAACCGATCATGCGAAGCGACTGGGCTATTTATCGTGGCGGGGCGATACCATTTGACGGAGCCGAGCACTGCGGCCTGATTGATTGTACACTTGAACAACTCGGCGGAAATGCGATTTTCCTCAGTAACTATAATCGAAACGTGGCAGTACGCGGGTGTTTGATCAAAGATATCGGTGCCAACGGCGTGTGTTTCGTTGGGAATCCAGAAGCCGCACAGGTTCCGCAATATTGGGCAATCCATATTCCTTTCAACAGGATGAACCTTTCGCCAGGTCCCAAAACCAATGATTTTCCAAAACATTGCGTCGTCAGCGACTGCCTGATTCACAACACCGGACAAATTGAATATCAATCCGCTGGTGTGGAAATCGATCTGGCCCAGGATATCACCGTGCGGCACTGCTCGATATACCATACGCCGCGTGCCGGAATCAATATTGGCGACGGATGTTGGGGCGGTGACGTCATTGAGTATTGCGATGTTTTCAATACGGTTCTTCATACCGGCGACAATGGATCCTTCAACGCATGGGGCCGTGACCGCTACTGGGGCCATAAGGCCAGAAATATCGAAGCGATGGTCAAAACTCACCCGAATCTTCCCTTTCTGGATGTCATCAAACCGATCATTCTTCGGGATAACCGATGGAGTTGCAACCACGGATGGGATATTGATCTCGACGATGGATGCAGTAATTACCGCATCTACAATAATCTGTGTCTGTCCGGCGGCCTGAAGAATCGGGAGGGATTTGGTCGCGTGGTAAGGAACAATGTTATTCTTAACAACACGTTTTATCCGCAAGTATGGTTCACCGATTGTGGCGAACAGTTTTCTCACAATATCGTCATGAAACCGTACAATTTCGTGCTTGACCCGCGCAATTGGGTTAAATTTGAGAATTACAATCTTTTTCCGACTCAAGCAATTCTCAGGCGAGAGCAATCGCTGGGCGCGGATAGTGATTCGGTAGCGGGAAATCCGGATTTTATTAACCCCGGCCAAGGAGACTATGATGTGCGAGCCGGTTCACCGGCATTCAGAATTGGATTTCACAATTTTCCAATGAATGAATTTGGCGTCACAAGCATAAGACTGCGAAGTTTGGTCCGAACTACAGTGCCGAACGGCACGGCAGTTGCCGACAGGCTTACTCAAAACCGGAGGCTGCACGCGTGGTTGGGCGGAACGATCCAAAGCATCACCAGCTTGGCCGAGCAATCCGCCTATGGTTTGCCGAGCGCATCGGGTGTCCTGATCGTTAAGGCTCCGCTTGGTAGCGAATTGGCAAAACTGGGGTTGCAATCGCAGGAAGTGGTGTTGCGTCTTAACGGACAGCCAGTGGCTACCGCCGAGGCGCTAATGGCAGACTATCAACATGAGCCTCATGAAAAGAGTATGGAGGCGCTCGTTATCCTGCGCCAGCGGGAGTTCACGGTAGTTTTCAAGAAATGAATCGGGGAAGAAAGAGTCAATAGTATCAATTCCAAGGGGCTTCTGCGGTTTATGCCGTACGATGGCCTCTACGATAAAGCACCGGAAATTCCGGCGGTTTTTCAGAAGCGTCAACCCACATCGCTGCCTCTGCCGCAATCCAAGAGGCGGTACGTATTGCAGGATATGGCTATAACCAAGGATTCAATGGCCGCGCGCATCGCCTTGAAACCACGGGCCAGTCCGCAGCGCTGCGGATGCCGATACGGTACGGGCGGCGTTGCGGGCAGTCATAAAGAACGAGCCTGCTATTTCGTTCTTGGCGGATTCCGCGGTGCGATTGGACTTGGAAATACTTTCTCAAATAACCGGACCAACCACGCGTGATGTGCTTTTAGGAATGCTGGGTACTCAAGTGGATCTCGCGGATTAAACATCGGCTCGGAAGACCAGTTAATGTCAGCAGGTCGTGGCCCCTTCGCATTACGCTTTGGCGATTGATTTGGCCAATTCAATACCGTTCCTGAGTATGTATTGCCGACAAAGTGAAGGTTCGTTACTCCACCCCAGCCGGGCGCAATAAGATACGAACCATTGCGCACCCGTTTAACGCCATGTCCAAAGGTCACGCTTCCCGCACCCTTGATAAAAAACTGGTTGTCAACGATCCAGACATTGTTGGACCAGCCACCCCATTTGTTGGTAAGAAAGTCAACGTGGTACCGCGGTCCCACATAGAATCGATTGTCCTTAACCGTCACGTTCACCGCGCTACTTAAGTTAACCAGCAAGCCTTTGTCATCATGGCTGATATTTTCATTCACAACCGACCCGCTGTTGCCGGCGTTCACCGCTGTACTGTGGTTGATCGGTGTGCAGATAAGCATAAAACCGCCATCGTTATTGTGGCTGAAATTGCGGTAGAAATGTGTGCCGCGTGAGTTATAGTCGCAATCAAAACCTTCGCCGTCGCGTGTGCTCTTTGTATCGAATGATTCGTTCATGGTGAAAAAGGTGTCATCAGCGCTCCATTCCCAGATGCCGGCATTGTATTGGTTAAAGCGTTGACTACACCGCTTTGCGATATTCCACTTTACAACCGCACCCTGAGTTGTCCAGGGAACAATACCGTCTCCGCCGATATTATCGATGTAATTATCGGAAATAACGACATTAAGACTTGGAAACCATCGCGTACGGGCCACGTTTGCACTCCTGGCGACGATTCCAGAACGATCCACTTTCCATATAATATTCCGCTTAATGTACAAGCCATCAAAACGGCTCGGAACTTTTCGTCCAAGAGATTGAAAAACAATGCCTCCGTCGTCTTTCTGTTTGGGCGTACCATTTACATCGTGTATATATAAATCTTCAATAACAATATCGTGGGCGGTTCCAAAATTGTCCAACACTACATCCACGCCGCGGCGAACGGCGGTGGTTTTCCCATGGTTGGTTATCGCTAAGCTGCGCACTTCAACATACTGCACGTTGTAGAGTCGAACCGCATCCGTGGCTCTTCCTCCAGCCGCAATTAACGGTAGCGGCCCCTTCCCATACCGTGCAAACACAATGGGATGTCCCGCGCTTCCGGACGCATCAGGTATCAGAGACCCACGCCACACATCACCGCTTCTGAACAGAACATGATCTCCGGGCACAAGATGTGCGTGGTTCACGCGGTTCAATGTTCTCCACGCGGTGCGTATGGACATGCCGTTGTTGGTATCCGCGCCATGCCGCGCATCGACGTAGAATGTGACTGCTTGTGCATGCGCCACGGAACCAATCAGAAATAAGACACTGGCAAGAATATATCTTTTTATCATAAATATCGGGATCCATTGATTGTCTGTAAAGTGGACTTTCCTGATTCGGGTCGTGCCTTCAGGCCATGACGGTGGGAGCCTTAATCCGCCCC
>JBMFGW010000062.1:0-23561 GCA_049977145.1 Phycisphaerae bacterium | reverse complement strand
AAGCCGCGGAGCGGATTGAAACAGTGACACCCTTAGACACGGGCGGCGATATTCCCGTTCTCCGCGGCCCCAAGCCGCGGAGCGGATTGAAACCTGCCGTCGCTGCACAGGCTATTGAATCGCACGAAGTTCTCCGCGGCCCCAAGCCGCGGAGCGGATTGAAACACGAAATAAGCTTTGCCGTCGACGTATGCTCCCTGTTCTCCGCGGCCCCAAGCCGCGGAGCGGATTGAAACACGAATCCCGGGGTTGGTGTGCCGGCCGCGGCAGTTCTCCGCGGCCCCAAGCCGCGGAGCGGATTGAAACTTTAGGCCGCACGTTGGCATGTGGGGGAGTTGGGTTCTCCGCGGCCCCAAGCCGCGGAGCGGATTGAAACTTGGTAGCTCGCGGCCTGCCACTGGTCACGCATCGTTCTCCGCGGCCCCAAGCCGCGGAGCGGATTGAAACTGACGCGACTAAGTTGTGGCGAGCCGCGGAGGATGTTCTCCGCGGCCCCAAGCCGCGGAGCGGATTGAAACATGAGTGGGAGACTGGCATTATTTATGCCGTGGGGTTCTCCGCGGCCCCAAGCCGCGGAGCGGATTGAAACCGCACTGCGTCCCTGCAACGTGTTGTGGCTCATGGAGTTCTCCGCGGCCCCAAGCCGCGGAGCGGATTGAAACCCGCGTGCCAGAAGCAATGGGATGATGAATCGAAGTTCTCCGCGGCCCCAAGCCGCGGAGCGGATTGAAACAGAAAATTCAGGAGTTCCCGGCATGACACCAAAGAGTTCTCCGCGGCCCCAAGCCGCGGAGCGGATTGAAACGTCGCCATCGCCGACGATTTCGGCAATCTACCGCTGTTCTCCGCGGCCCCAAGCCGCGGAGCGGATTGAAACCAGTTGGAAATCATGGTTTTATGCGCTCCTTGACTTGTTCTCCGCGGCCCCAAGCCGCGGAGCGGATTGAAACAATCGGGTTGGCACTGGGCAGTTTCATTTCCTTTGTTCTCCGCGGCCCCAAGCCGCGGAGCGGATTGAAACGTCTGCTGCGAGTGCGGCGAAAAAACGAACTTTGGTTCTCCGCGGCCCCAAGCCGCGGAGCGGATTGAAACGAGCCTGCGCACCTGCCGCGGCCTGAACCAATTGCACGTTCTCCGCGGCCCCAAGCCGCGGAGCGGATTGAAACTCTGTTTCGGTGTTTTGTTGTGGCGGGGTCTAGTGTTCTCCGCGGCCCCAAGCCGCGGAGCGGATTGAAACACAAGCAGATAGCCGTTGGCGGTCGTATACCAGTCGTTCTCCGCGGCCCCAAGCCGCGGAGCGGATTGAAACTGGGATACCTACGGCAAAAATGTCAAGATTGTCAAGTTCTCCGCGGCCCCAAGCCGCGGAGCGGATTGAAACCAACGTCACTCATTGAGGTGAACGGATCCATCCCGGTTCTCCGCGGCCCCAAGCCGCGGAGCGGATTGAAACAAGTGCGAAGGATACGACCGCAGTAGGAGGATGGTTCTCCGCGGCCCCAAGCCGCGGAGCGGATTGAAACTTTCGTAAGATACTTGGTCACATAGTTGATACCTGTTCTCCGCGGCCCCAAGCCGCGGAGCGGATTGAAACTTCCGTTTTGCGACAGGTTCGGGATGGGTAACCGTTCTCCGCGGCCCCAAGCCGCGGAGCGGATTGAAACCAACCGGTAGCGTAACCCGGATAAAGTTACGCGAGGTTCTCCGCGGCCCCAAGCCGCGGAGCGGATTGAAACTGGAAGCGACGGGGGTGCGGCAATGAAACCAGAAAGTTCTCCGCGGCCCCAAGCCGCGGAGCGGATTGAAACATGAAATGGGTTTGTTGCCGGCCAACGTCCAACGTTCTCCGCGGCCCCAAGCCGCGGAGCGGATTGAAACAAGAGCAAGGCTGTTGCGAATCACCAGCAGGCACGTTCTCCGCGGCCCCAAGCCGCGGAGCGGATTGAAACCTGGACCGCGGCGGCAAGCTGGGCGCGTATTGTTGTTCTCCGCGGCCCCAAGCCGCGGAGCGGATTGAAACAAAGCTTCCCCCGCTGGCATAACCGCCCGTCCGGCCGTTCTCCGCGGCCCCAAGCCGCGGAGCGGATTGAAACGTATACCAGTCATCTGTTGCGACCGGCGTAAACGTTCTCCGCGGCCCCAAGCCGCGGAGCGGATTGAAACTAGGCGTGCGGACACCCCCTGGCGAAGCGTTGCGAAGTTCTCCGCGGCCCCAAGCCGCGGAGCGGATTGAAACTCCGTTAGTGTATTGCATGGCGTTTTGCTCCGTGGTTCTCCGCGGCCCCAAGCCGCGGAGCGGATTGAAACTCACGATCACCACGCTGCCCGTCGCCGGATCGCCGGTTCTCCGCGGCCCCAAGCCGCGGAGCGGATTGAAACCCCGTGGTGTAAGCAGCACGCGACAGCCGAGAGGAGGTTCTCCGCGGCCCCAAGCCGCGGAGCGGATTGAAACAAAAAGCTGGCCGAGAGGTGGACAGATAGCCCGCTGTTCTCCGCGGCCCCAAGCCGCGGAGCGGATTGAAACATAGAGATCGCCGGTTCATGCCGACGTGGCAAGGTTCTCCGCGGCCCCAAGCCGCGGAGCGGATTGAAACATCAAATCCGCGTGCGGCGTTCCGTCGGCGTAGTCGTTCTCCGCGGCCCCAAGCCGCGGAGCGGATTGAAACTGGTTGTTTCGGTTTCATTTTGTTCTTTCTCGCGTTCTCCGCGGCCCCAAGCCGCGGAGCGGATTGAAACTAGAAAAGCCCGCTCGCTTGTAGGGCGAGCGGGCGGTTCTCCGCGGCCCCAAGCCGCGGAGCGGATTGAAACAACAGAGCGCAAAACACGCGCTGACGTTGTGCGTTCTCCGCGGCCCCAAGCCGCGGAGCGGATTGAAACGTATGGTGTCGTGGCGTCGGTGTTGGCGGTGTTGTTCTCCGCGGCCCCAAGCCGCGGAGCGGATTGAAACCAAGCGCGGCTTGGCCGAACAAACGCCCGATGCGTGTAACCGTTCACGGCCTTTCGGCCTTCCAGGCTCGGTATGCGTTCACGGCGGAACCACTCCCTTACGGTCGCGGCTCGGCCTGCCGTTACGCGTGGCAGGTACGCCAAAAACATCGTGCGTGAACGGTTACGGTTACGCCTATTATGCGCTTTCCTTCAGCGCCATGGGCTTGGTGTTAAACAGGCTGACCTCGCCTCGCACCACCGCTCCGGTGATCACGTACTTGCCGCGTTGCTGTTGATCGGGCAGATGGTACATCAGATCCAGCATCAGTTCCTCGGTGACGCTGCGCAACGCCCGCGCGCCGGTATCGCGCTTGAGCGCTTTTTCGGCAATCAGGTGCAAGGCTTCCGGCGTAAATTCCAATGCGCAGTCTTCCATCTGGAAAAATTTCTGGTATTGCTTGACCAACGCATTGCGCGGCTCGGTAAGAATCTGAATCATCGCCTCTTCCGTCAGCGGCTGCAGGGATGCCAATATCGGCAAACGGCCCACAAACTCCGGAATCATGCCGTATTCTATGAGATCATCCGGCGTCACATCCGCCAGGAAGCGCGCGCGGCGTTCGTTCTTCACACGCGAGCCTTCGACCTCGGACCCGAAACCGATGAGTTGTTTGCCCAGCCGCTGCGCGATGATCTGTTCGAGGCCGACAAACGTTCCGCCGCAGATGAACAGTATATGGGAGGTGTCCATCTGAATATATTGTTGTTCGGGATGCTTGCGGCCGCCCTGCGGGGGCACATTGGCCACGGTGCCTTCCAGCATTTTCAGCAGGGCCTGCTGCACGCCTTCGCCGGAGACATCGCGGGTGATCGACACATTCATACTGGTTTTGCCGATTTTATCAATTTCATCTATGTAGATGATTCCACGTTTAGCGGATTCCAGGTCAAAATCAGCGGATTGCAGTAATTTCAGCAATAGATTTTCGACATCCTCACCGACATAACCGGCCTCGGTAAGCGTAGTGGCGTCGCCGATGGCGAACGGGACATTCAGACATCGGGCCAAGGTGCGGGCCAGCAGGGTTTTGCCGGAACCGGTCGGCCCGATCAGCAGAACATTGGATTTATCCAGTTCGACATCGTCGCCGCTGCGGACATCCGTGTGCGATAATCGTTTATAGTGGTTATGCACCGCCACGGCCAATGCCCGTTTGGCGGATTCCTGCCCAATCACATATTGATCCATGAATTCTTTGAGCTGGCGGGGAGGCGGAATTTCACCGATGCTGGGTTTGGACCCGGTGACTTTCCGCTTTTCCTGCTTGAAAATATTCTGGCAAAGTTCCGAACAACTGCCGCAGATGTAAATATCATTCGGCCCTTCCACCATGGGGCCTACTTCACGACTGGATTTTCCGCAAAAGGAACAATTGGTCACCTTGCGGCCACGAAATCCCCCCGATCCGCCCGCAGCCCCCGATCCATTGCCCGGTACACCGCCATTGCCTGTTCCGCCATTTCCGATCTGATTCGACATATCACTTTATTCCGGTGTTACCACTCTGAGGCCTTATTTTCCTACCAACGCAACATCATTCGGCAAGCCAGTAAATCCGAATGTGCAAATCCAACTACCATTGTATTCTAGCAGAATAGGACAATGCCACCAAACGCCATACCGGTTCAACTGACAGTGGCGTGTGGCAAGTTTTATCGGAACAATTCGTAAGCCCAGGGGGCCGCATCATTTCCCAGCGTGGTTCAGGCTGGCCGCAGTGCTGCAACCCCTTGCGGTGGTATGTGCCCGCCAGCAAAACTCAGACGCGTGGTGGAGATTTTGTTCATATTGGTGCACGGACCACCGCATCGCGCTACTGCGCGGGCGTTTTTGCAACGCTGTAAACGAGTAGGTTTTTACGCGGCGGCAACAAATGCCCTAAACAATTCCGGGTGCGGCGAAGTCGCTAATCCTTCGGGGTGCCATTGCACGCCGAGCCAGAATTTCAGGTTGTCATCCTCAATAGCTTCCACGAGTCCGTCAGGACTTAGAGCACTGGCCGCCAGTCCAGCGCCCAGACGATCAATGGCCTGGCGATGACGGCTGTTCACTGTGACTTCATCGCAGTTCAGAATGGCGTGTAAGCGCGACCGTGGCGCAATGGAGACAGTGTGCCAGGCATTTTTATCTGCGGTATTGCTGGTGTTGGCGGCATGGGCCAGGGCAATGGGGCGCAGCACATCGGGAATATACTGATGCAGCGATCCGCCACGCTGCACATTCATAGCCTGACAGCCAAAGCAGATTCCCAGTACGGGCAGATTTCGTTGCTTGGCAAGTGCCAGCATGGCCAGGTCAAACGCCTGCCGCAGCGAATCCAGACGGCGTGTTTTGGGGTGCTGATTTTGACCATAAATAGCTGGATCCAAGTCCGCTCCACCGGGAATTAACAATCCATCAATTACGTCGATATACGCGGCCTGCAAGACCGGATCATGGGTATGGTGCAACAGTATTGGAACACCACCGGCTTTTTCAATAGCCAGCGCATACGTTGCAGGCAGTTCATACACCCGGTGGGATTGCTCTGGTGCCTGATTGTCCAGCGATATACCAATAACAGGCCGACGGGGCATTATTTTCTCCACCATACGAGCATCCGGGCATGGCGCAAGTGGTTGTGCGCCACTGCGTTTATTGTTTATTGCGGTGCCACAATAACAGGGCCACGACCATCACCTGTAAAATGACGCCACCGCCCAACCATTCCAAGGCGGTAAGCTGATATAAAATCCGATAGTTCCACCAGTAAGGGTTGCGAGCGGTGGCCACGACGTGGATGGCGGACAGGCCATCCCATGCCCCCACGGCTACACATAACACCACCACCGCCTGCAGCATGGTCGCCAACAGCAGGGAAAGCGAAAATTCAGCCATATCGCTTTGTCTGTGGGCATTACGCAGTTGCTGCAAAATATCCTCCAGAACCGGCTTGATTGGTTCTGATGAATGACCGGTTAACTTCCCCGCAATGGCGGCGGCCAGAGCCTCAGCGTCCTGCGATGGGTTAGCGGCCAAAGCGTTGCTTACATTCTTTGTGGCGTCATCCTGGGGGGAGGATGGAACTTCATTGGCCGTCAGAGGTATCGGGGCAGGATCACGATTAGGACTGTTGCCTTCCCGCACAATAATGCGCGCCGCATCCGCGAGCGTGCGCACAATAAAATTAGGCGTGATGGCTGAGATATTTTCATTACTTTCCATCCGCTTTTCCGGATCGGAAAGCAGAATGGTCCGGCATCCGACCGCTGCGCCGGCAGCCACGTCGCGCGGCTGATCGCCGATCATCCAGCACTGGTTTAGATCAAGATTAAAATCCTCGCACGCGGCCTTGAGCATTCCGGGTTTGGGTTTGCGCCATTCATGATCCAGTTTATATTCGGGCACCACGGCATCCGGATGATAAGGACAGTAATAACTGGCATCGACATGCGCACCGGCCTGTTCCTTGAGTTGACGGATCATTTCCTGGTTGACCGATTCCACCGCCGCTTCATCAAAAAGGCCGCGCGCCACGCCGCTTTGATTGCTTACCACAATAATGCGGTAACCCAAACGCCGCAGCGACGCAATGGCCGCCGCCGCTCCCGACAACAGTTTAACCTTGGAAGGATCACCGAGGTGATCATCATTGGCGATGATGGTATTGTCACGATCCAGAAATACAGCGCGTTCAGCCATGATATTATCCTGCCTTTAGTATTTCCGCGTGACCAACGGCATCCAGTCACGACCGAACACTTCCACCATACGCAGCGGGAGCATGGCCGCGCTTGCCCGCAGTGCCGCAATCAATTGCCGGGGCGCGACTTTTCCACAATACGGCTGGTGGATCGTCCTTCCAAAAATGGCGCCAGCACCACCTGGCCGCCGGCCGCCTCAACACATTCCCGGCCTACTACGGACTTATCCTGATAGTCCGCGCCCTTCACCAATATCGCCGGAGTGATCGCGGTAATCAACTCCAGCGGCGTATCTTCCTCAAAAGCGACGACGTAGCTGACCGATTCCAGACCGGCTAAGACGGCCATGCGATCATCCAGCGTGTTGATCGGGCGTTGGTCCCCTTTGAGCCGCCGGACCGATGCATCCGAATTCACCCCCACCACCAGCAGCTCCCCCTGATTGCGCGCAAAGTTCAAATACTGAACATGGCCGGCGTGCAGAATATCGAATACGCCATTGGTGAATACCACCTTTTGCGATAAATGGTGTGAATGCAGGCGCGCCAGCAGGCGCGGCAGAGACATAAGTTTTCGCGCTGTGCCGGAGTCCAACTGCTGCAACTCATCAATAATTTCAGCGCGGGAGATCGGCACGCAGCCAAATTTTTCCACTTCCAGGCCACCGACGATATTGCCCAGGTCCACCGCTACGCTCCAGGAAGCGCCATTGGCGCGGGCCATGGCCAGCATGGCCAGCACCATATCACCGGCGCCTGTGACATCATAAACATTGCGCGGCCGCGTGGCATGTAAAATACCGGATTGGCCGCGCTCCAGGCGATACATGCCATGGCGATCCAGGGTCAGAATACAGACCTCCAAATTCAGCTGCTCCAATAGTTTGGCCGCCAATTGCGGCGCTTCCTCGTGAACATTGTCCATACGTATTGCGGCAGCCAATTCGGCTTCGGTGCGGTTGGGGGTAATGGCGGCAGCGCCGTAATACCGGCGATAATCTTTAATCGCGGCGGGGTCCACCAGTACAGGACGTCCGGCGGCGCGGGCCAGGGAAATAATTTTCTGACACAAGGCCTCGGAAAGCAGGCCCTTGTTGTAATCTTCCATGCACACCAGATGGCAGGACGCAATTTCCGATTCCAAAACCTCCAGCAAATGCTTTTCCGCCGCCGCATCAATAGGCTCGAGTGTTTCATGATCCAGCCGCAGCATCTGCTGCTGGTGCCGATGCTGGGCCAGCCCGATGAAACGGGTTTTCGTGGAAGTGGCACGGTGGGCAATGGTGATAACCGCCTCGGCATCCACATGAGCCTGTGCCAGCAAATCCCGTAAAGATCGGCCGGATGGATCATCGCCGCACACGCCAGCCAGCACAGGCCGGGCGCCCATGGCCGCCAGAAAAACCGCAACATTGGCGGCGCCGCCGACCCGCGTGTGGCGATAGCGCTCCCACACGACGGGTACAGGCGCTTCCGGGCTTAAACGCTCCGCATCGCCATAGACGTATTGATCCAGGATCAGATCCCCGACTACCAAGATGCGCGGCGCGCCGAAAGCTTCCACCGCGGCCAGTAATTCACCCGATGTATGAATCATACTATTATCACTCTACTTTTTGCACGCCAAATCAGCCAGTGACTGCCGCCATAATTCTCCCGCCACGCCGGTAATTCGGGCCGCGATGCGAACATGCCACAGCGGCGCCGGCGGCTGAAAATCACGCAGTTTTACCCAATCTTTGGCGGTTGTCACCCACGCCGCTAGATGCCGTTCGGCGGTGAGGCGGCGCATTTCCAGAAAATCCAATTCGGGTACATACCGATGATGATCATTAAACCAGCAGCCCGCCGAAACGTGCATTCCCAGATCCGAAAGCGTGCGGACAAAACCATCCGGATTAGCGATACCGGCAAAAGCCAGCACGGTTTTATCCATGGCCTGCACCGCGTCGCCATTTTGATCAAAAACGCCCACCACCTCAGTAACCTGTTTGTAAATTCGGCGCGGGTTTATCCATTGCGTCAGCAGGCCGGCGGCTAAATCAGTAAGCTCGGAGGAAACTTGTTCGCAGCGGGTAAGAATAATCTGTTGGGTACGGGCCAGCGATGCCGGCCCCTCGCGCCAAGTCCCGCGCGGCAACATGCCCGGTACGCCCAACGGGCTGGTGGCGTCAACTAATACAATATCCAAATCACGTGCCAGCCGCCGATGCTGAAATCCATCATCCAAAATCAGCACATTGGCCTGATACCGGGCGATAGCTTCTTTTCCCCCGGCAATACGATCCGGATTCGCCAGCACGGGAACGTCGGGACATTCCTGCCGCATAACCATGACTTCATCTGAACATTCACCAGTTTTGGCGCCATAACCGCGCGTGAGTATCGCCGGTTTCAGGCCCGCCGCGGCAAGGCATTTGGCGATCATGATCACGGTGGGGGTTTTTCCGGTCCCGCCGGTGGTGATATTACCGACGGAAATGACGGGCACCGGCAGGCGCGTCACGCGCTTCCAGCCGTAGTCGTAGGCAATATTCCGCCAATGGACGATCTGGCTGTAAAGCATGGCACCAATCGACAAAAACCAACGCAGCAGGGCCGGAATCACCCCGACCGCTTCCCCGGTAATTACGCGATTGTACCATTGCTGCATGTCTGCGCGTCCCGCGTTGCCTATACCACAAGATTAATCATGCGGCCTTTAATGTAGATTTTCTTCTTAACCGTCCGTTGTGCCAACCGGCCCGCCACCTGCTGATCCGCCACCGCCAGTTCCAACACCCGCTCTTCCGGACATTCCGCTGGCACGCGAACACGCCCCGCCAATTTGCCGTTAATCTGCACGGGAATATCGAGTTCCTCATCCACGCATAAGGCCTCATCAAACTTGGGCCATGGTAACATGGTAATGGATTCTGCGGCCTGGGCCCCGGCGATTTGATGATACAGCTCCTCGGCAATATGCGGGGCAAATGGCTCGAGTATCCGCACAATATTGAGTGCGGCTTCCAGCGGCACAAAGGTAAGTTTGGCCAGAACATTATTAAATTCCATCATCGCGCTGATGGCGGTGTTAAAGGCCAGGCGCTCAATATCCTCTGTAACCTTCCGAATCACCCGATGCATGGGGCGGAGAATCGCGGCGGCGTCACGCGCCGCGGTCACGGATTCGGTCGCATTAAGATCCCGCCCACCACAGGTCCATTTCCCCGGTGTCTTGGCCCACGCCACGCGCCAGGCGCCTTCCTCACCACCGACTAAATTTCGCCACAGGCGTTGCAAAAAGCGATATACGCCTTCCACGCCGGCGGTGCTCCAGGGTTTTACCTGCTCCAGCGGCCCCATAAACATTTCAAAAAGCCGTAAGGAATCAGCACCATATTTCGCGATGACATCATCAGGGTTCACCACGTTGCCGCGGGATTTGCTCATTTTGAAGGACCGGACATCGAGTTCAATCTGCGGATCAGCTTTCAGCACAAACACCGCGCCGCGCTTTTCCACTGCCGCCGGATCACACGCTTTACCAATCACCAAGGCTCCCGTGTTTTTATGACAGCTGATAATTTCCGGCCGGCCATCCATCCCGACGCGGGTGGTAAACTCCGGATCAATTTCCGCGACAGATACCCGTTGGCCATTCTCCAATGTAAAGACGGTATATTCCGCCTCGCCGAGAATCAACCCCTGATTGACCAGTTTGCGAAAAGGCTCGGGGGTGCTGACCAGCCCGCGATCATAAAGTACCTTGTGCCAAAACCGTGAATATAACAAATGCAGCACCGCATGTTCCACCCCGCCAACATATAAATCCACCCCGCCGGCCATCCAGTACTTTTCTTTATCCGCAGCGCAGAAACATTGCTGATTTTTGGGATCGATATAACGCAGGTAGTACCAACATGATCCCGCCCATTGGGGCATGGTGTTAACTTCACGCCGTGCGGCCGCCGCCCCGGGCGTGCCGGCGGGAACCACACGCGCGCGCGGATTACTCAAGGCGCCTTCCAATACCACATGCACCTGGCGCCAGGCGGTCGCCTTGAATAATGGCGGTTCCAGAGTGCCGGTGGGTTTGAAATCCGTGACTTCCGGCAACGACAACGGCAATTGCGAATCCGCAAGCGGCACGGTCGTGCCATCTTCCAGGTGAATAATTGGAAACGGTTCTCCCCAATAGCGTTGGCGGGAAAACAACCAATCACGAATTTTATAATTTACCTGCCGGGTCCCCATGCCTTGGCGCTCCAGCAGCGCACCCATTTTGACTTTCGCCGCCGCCGTTGCCAAGCCGTTAATTGCCGGTGAATTTACCGCGAAACCCGGCTCTTCCAGCGGCAGCTTTCCGGCCTCCGGTTGCTCCGCCGCCGCACTGACCACGCGCCGAATAGGTAGTTCCATGCTATGCGCGAAATCAAAATCGCGTTGATCGTGCGCCGGCACCGCCATAATGGCGCCGGTGCCATACCCCATTAACACATAATCGGAAATAAATATCGGAAGGCGTTCCTGGTTGACTGGATTAACTGCATAAGCGCCGGTAAAAGCTCCGCTCTTGGAGGTATCTTCCTGGCGCTGCCGCTCCGAACGCGCCGCGGTCAGTTTTTGATAGGCTTCCACCGCTTCCCGCGGCGACGGTTTATCGCCGCGCCAGCGCGCGGGAATGTTGGCGGGCCAGGCGGCGGGAATAATACAATGTGGAGAATTCAAGGCTGCCAACGGATGTTCCGGTGCCAGCACCATATATGTGGCACCAAAGAGTGTATCGGGCCGCGTGGTAAAAACAACCACCTCATCGCGCCGATCCGCAATACCAAACCGCACCAGCGCCCCATCAGACCGGCCAATCCAGTTTCGCTGCATCATTTTCAGCGATTCCGGCCATTCCAGAGAATCCAAGCCCTCCAGCAGCCGCTGCGCGTATGCCGTGATGCGCAACATCCATTGCCGCATGGGCCGGCGCTCCACCGGAAAACCCCCGACTTCGCTTTTTCCGTCAATGACTTCCTCATTGGCTAGCACCGTCCCCAGCGCCTGGCACCAGTTTACCGGTGCTTCAATTTGATAGGCCAGGCGATATTGTTCCAGCACCCGACGCTGCTGGAACGCATCCAACTGCCTCCAACTTCTGGCCCCGGCTGACTCCGGCAGCGCCCGCGCCCCAGATTCAAATTCCGCCGCCAGTTCCGCAATCGGGCGGCCCTGTTGCCGCTGGACATCAAACCAGGTGTCATACAATTGCAGAAATATCCATTGCGTCCAACGAAAATATTCCGGATCGGTGGTATTGACCTCGCGGTCCCAATCATAAGAAAATCCCAAGGCCTGAAGTTGGGCGCGAAAACGCGCGATATTTTTCCGTGTTACCACCGCCGGGTGCGTGTCGGTTTTGATGGCATATTGTTCCGCCGGCAGACCAAAGGCATCCCATCCCATGGGGTGCATGACATTAAATCCCGCCGCCCGCTTATAGCGCGCCACGATATCGGTTGCGGTATATCCTTCCGGATGGCCGACGTGCAGCCCTTCCCCGGAGGGATAGGGAAACATATCCAGCACATAAAACTTCGGTTTGGAAGCCTGAACATCCGCGGCGAATATCCGGTGGTCCCGCCAAATCCGTTGCCATTTTTTTTCGCAGCTGCCTGGGTTATAACCCGCCATGAGTTTCAATCTCCAATTATGTATGGGCGCGGTCATAATTTCCGTATCACGCCGGCGCGGCGGGCCGCCTATAGTTTCCGGCTTTACCGAAAAGGCCTCGCCGGCCGCAACTCAAGACCGCCCGGAAACCTGGCTGCACCCGCATGTATGGGACAAAGGATACGAAAGGTGGTGCCACACCACAAGTAACCGACACCCGCACCAAGTTGCCGGGAATGGCCCCGGGAGCCGGCTGCTAAAAACTCCAACGCCACGTTCATCTATGTTCGGTTGCAAGCGGCTTTAGCGCTGCAACGTCTTGCGGAAACCGTGCGGGCGCGCCAATAAATCCGGGCAGGCGACCGCGGCACGAGTTTCCAGAACGAACCATTATCTTAGCGCCGGCATTTATGCCGTCGATTTCGCCGCTTGCCCGGAAAAATTGCCATACCCGACCACGCACTCCCCCATGGGGCAGAATATCCACGTTGCGGTGGTATTTAATTTCCAGAACGGCGATTTATTCCACCGTCTGATCTTCTGGTGCCGACGTATCGGCGGCGGAGTCGTCTTTTTTCCGGCTGGTAACGAAAGTCGCCAAAATCAGGCCCAGTGCATATAGCAGGACCAGGGGCACAAAAATACTGGAAAAAGTGACAATATCCGGAGTCGGCGCCAGCAGTGCCGATAAGACCGCCAAAATCAGAACCGCATAGCGCCACATTCGCCCGAATTTCCGGGCGGACATCACCCCGATCTGCGCCAAGACCATCATGACCATAGGCAGCTCAAAGGCCAGACCAAATACCAACGCCATAATGGTCACAAAGCCCAGATAATCATGCAGCATGGCCAAGGGCGCAAATAGTGAATCGGCCGGCTGGGCGTTGAGCGCCAGGACTCTACCTTCGGCATGAATCAGCAAGCGGCCCTGCACGGCGTTATACCACAAGGCGATATGATGTTTGGGAAAATGCGTCGGATTGCTGCGCACCATCGGTATAAGTAAAGGTTTCACCTGATTACCGGTGGGAAGTTTGGCCCAACTGTTTACTTCCAATTGTTTTCCATAGATCATATTTTCAATGGCATTGGGCTGGAGATGCGGCATGGGCACCTGCTGATTAAACGCCAGAAAAAATTTCAGCATGATCGGCAAAACCAGCAGAAAAAAGAACGCCACGCCAACAATAAACAGAAAGATGCTCGGGCCGATATAACGATACACCAGAGACCGCTCGCGCCGGTAAAGGCCCGCAGCCACAAAAAGCCAGAACTGATAAATAATCCACGGGCTGGCCAACAACAATCCCGCCTTGATGCCCAGCATCAGGTACATGATGACATTGCCGGCTGGCTTATTATAAAGCAGCGACTGCGGGTACCCCGAATAGCGCAGTGCCAGGAGATAGGGCTGGAAAAGGAAATCAATGATATTATTGGCGAATAGCGTGCATATCACAATTCCGATCGCCGCGCCCAGCAGTGACAGAATCAGTCGTTTGCGCAAATCATCGAGATGATCGCCAAAAGACATCGCGGGCATCCGCTCCTCTTCCTCCGGAGACTGTGATATTTTAGCTAAAAAATGTCGCCACAACGCCATAGTGTTCGCATCCGTTAGGTCTTACCGCGTTGATCCGCTATTGACGGATAACGCATTATCCACAATTTTCCCATCCCGCAGGGTCACAATTCGATCCGCCTGCGCGGCGATATTAACATCGTGCGTCACCAGCAGAATGCTTTGGCCGCCCTGGCGGTGCAATCCTGTCAGTACGTCCAGAATCGTCTGTCCCGTCTTGGGATCCAGATTTCCGGTCGGTTCATCCGCCAGCACCAGTGCCGGCTCGTTAATCAGCGCCCGGGCAATGGCCACGCGCTGCCGCTCCCCGCCGGAAAGTTGCGCCGGCCGATGGCGCAAGCGGTTCTGCAACCCCAATTGCTCCAGCAAACCCAGCGCCCGGTGCTTGCAGGGCCGGGCACGAATTAAAGCTTTATACCAGGCAGCGCGCACCATGGCCGGCAGCATAACATTTTCCAGTACGCTCAATTCCGGAAGTAAATGATACAACTGAAACACAAAGCCGAATGAATCATTGCGTAAGCGATGGCGACCGTGGCGGGACATGCGGCTGATATCTTGCCCCTGGAACATGACTGATCCAGCATCCGCGGATTCCAAGGCACCGGCGATATGAAGCAGCGTACTTTTGCCGGACCCGGACGCGCCTACCAGGGCCACAAATTCCCCTTCATGGATGGTCAGGCCCGCCCCGCAAAGCACCTGTACTTCCGCCGGTCCCAGGCGGAACGTCTTGTTGATATTGCGTAATTCCAGAAGCGGTTTGCGGCTCTGTAAATCGGATTGGCTCGCGGTATCATTCATAACGCAGCGCCTCCACCGGATCCTGCCGGGCGGCAATAATGGCCGGGATCAACGCTCCCAGTAATCCCGCCAGAATTGCGAATATGACGATCCATGTCACCGCATGGGGATCAATCTGATCGGGAATTTTGGAAAAGACGTAAATTTTCCGGTTCCAGATGGAAATACCGAATATCCGCCACAATATGTGGTCATGTATCCAATTGTCATTACGTACAAACCATACCCCGGTAAGCAACCCCAGCAGCGCCCCGGCGGAACTGATCAACATGCCGTACAGAATAAAAATCACGCCCAGTCCCTCTTCACTGCCGCCGATGGCTTTGATGATGCCGATATCGCGTGTCTTATCCCGTACCAGCATATAAAAAATCAGGAAAATGACGATAACCACCACCAGGCTCATTAACCCCAGCAGGAACGTGATCATGTTGCGTTCATTATCCACCGCCCGAATATATTGCGCCTGCACCTGATCCCACGTTCGCACGCGCAGACCGGCGATTTCCATCTGCGGGTGCAACAGTTCCAGGTGATGTACCACACGAGCGATAGCCTGGCGCGCGGCAAGAATATTGCGCTCGCTGGAATCATGCCGCACCAGCACCTGAATTTCACTGCACCGCGGCGGACGCGTGCCGCCGTTCAGTAAATCCTGCCGTTGCATGAACGCCATTTTCTGGGCCGCATGGAAAGGTATGTAGACCGTTTTGGAATCCACCGCGTACACGCGCGTACGGGAATCATCCACAATGACAAAACGCCGGCTCTGTGGTTGTGCCAGCGTCGCTTTGATCGTCACGGGAACGACGGTAATAATCACCGGCGAATAACGCACCCACGGCGGACGGTGATAATGCCCAAAACGGTCACGCTGATACAACCCCAAATCCACGCCGATGACACAGCCGTTCTTCGGCTCATCCGCTGCGGTCATATAGTGATCGGCCGCTTGCGGCGGCGGCTTGAAGGTGGGCGCCTGCGGTACCAGAGCGCTGCGCAGCGCGGTGGCATTGGCGAAAGTGATGTTCGGAAGTTTCTGCACCATGCGCAAATCACGATCGGCCCGATTCTCTTTATAAACCGCCTGCTGGTAATCCTCGTGCGCTATAACCTGCCAATGTTGGCGAATTGACGCAAACCAGGCCGTCGGACTGATGGGCTTGCGATTGGCAAACGCCTGTTGCTTGGCATTTTCCACTTTGGCGGCCGCCAGCAGCCGTTGCCGGGCATACGCCAGCAGCTTGGCGCGACTGGCCGGGAACCCCACATTCCTTAAATCCCTTACCGCCTGCATCGGAGCCTTGTATTGCCAGAACATAGACTGCTACCGAACGAACTGACCTTGGATTCACTGGCCGCTTCCACCCCCATAACTTGCACCCCGGTGTTCACCTGATTTTCGGGAAGATTAAATAGCCCGTAGGCGCTGATCACCGGCGTACTGGCTTGGACCTGCGGCAGCAGTGCCAACTGTTTTTGAATCAGCCGGTAATACGGGAAGCCCGCCATGGAATCGCTTTGGATGACTACATCTCCCATCAGGGAACGGCCCGCATCGCGCACACGATTGACAAAGCCCGTCATAATGCTGTTGACGATAATAAGCATCATCACGCATAACCACACCGCCAGCACGGGAAACAGGACAATTCCCTTGCGCGTGAGATAACGGAAACAGAGAAACAATTTATACATCAATATTTCAGGAAAGTAACCGCGGATACCGATCGCGGATTAAATATCCACATCCTCATTATTCAGGCGTCATGCGACAGTTCCGGCGTGTCCGCCGCGCCAACGCTCCGCGCCTTCAGCAACGGGAACAGTACCACATCGCGAATGCTGGTTCGGTTGGTCAGCAGCATCACCAGCCGATCAATTCCAATGCCCAACCCACCCGCCGGCGGCATGCCATGGCACAGGGCGGTGATGAAATCATGATCCATGCGCGCCATGGAATCCTCTTCTTTCAACCCGGCCAGTTGGGCTGAAAATGTTTCATACTGCACCAGAGGGTCATTTAGTTCACTATACGCGTTGGCCAATTCCATGCCCGCGATGTAAAGCTCAAAGCGCTCCGCCAGATGCGGCTGACCTGTCTTGCGTTTCGTCAACGGGCATAAACCGGCGGGGTAATCATACACAAACACCGGCTGCTTGCGGTTCTGCAGCGTTGGCTCGGCCAGGCGTTCAAATAACTGCCCCACCAGCACGTCATGATCCATTTTGTCCGCATCCGGGATACCATGCTGTAGCGCGCCTTGCCGCACCCCAGCGGCATCGGTCATCTCCACACCCACCTGCTGGGCGAATAGCTCCCCGTAACTGATACGTTCAAACGGCGCTGTAAAATCAATAACCCGGTCCCCATAAGGTAATTGGATCCGCCCGTCCGGGGCGGCGGGCATTTGCAGCGCGGCATACCGGGCGGCGGCCAGCGCGGCCAACAAGGTTTCGGTAAGTTCCATCATCCCGGCCAGATCGCTGTAGGCCTGATACAATTCCAGCATGGTGAATTCGGGGTTATGGCGTGTATCAATGCCTTCATTGCGAAAATTCCGGTTGATTTCATACACGCGCTGCATTCCTCCCACCAGCAGCCGTTTAAGAAACAATTCCGGACTAATACGCATGTATAAGTCAATATCCAACGCATTATGGTGGGTGATAAAGGGCCGAGCCGCCGCGCCGCCGACAATCGCCTGCATCATCGGCGTTTCCACTTCGACAAATTGCCGCGCTGCCAGAAATTCACGAATGGATTGCATGATGCTTGAACGTGCCAGAAACACCGCCAGCGATTCCGCATGGGCCGCCAAATCCAAATACCGCTGGCGATAGCGCAATTCCGTATCCGCCAAGCCATGAAATTTCTCCGGCGGCGGCAGTAACGCTTTGCTCACCAGGCCAATATGATCCGCCCATAAAGTAATTTCACCGGTTTTGGTATGACCCACCTTGCCGGAAAACCAGGCAATGTCGCCTAATTCCAGGAGTTTGGCCTGTTCCCACCGCGGGGCCACAAACTGCCTGGCCAAACCAATTTGCAGCGACCCTGTCCAGTCGCTGATGGTAATAAAAATAAGTTTGCCGATGTCCCTTAGCAGCGTAATGCGACCCGCGACTTTGGCCTCCGGCCCCCCGTCATGCGGCGTTTCCGAGGTATGCAATTTCCGCACGGCCGCGGCGGAGCTCAGACCATCAATACGTGATCCAAACGGATCAACACCCATGGCCCGCCATTTTTCCAGCCGCGTCAGCCGAAACTTGAACTCTGGATTCTCTGATTGCAGCATATTTCCTCGCCGAATTCCAACCAAGAACATTATTGTATCCGTCAATTGAATCTGTGAAAACCGCCGCGCTTAGTAAGCGGCCGGTGGCGTTATTTACGGGGTACACACCGATTGCGGTTAGGAAGATATATACTGGCCTAATGAAAACTTCCTGCACTTACAGTTTTTTCCCTTTAAAACTCCAGAGTAGACAAAGACCAGCGGGAGAAAACGTAGGAACACGAAGACCTGGAGGAACCAAGTAGGAAGTAGAAATTTACACAAAACGGGCAGCAAGAGCAAACGGCTTAGCGCCCGCCCTAAACCCCGACGCTTGCCCTGCTCCCCCCTGCTTAACGATGGTAATACTCAAAACCGGTCGAACTTTCGATCCACGTACTGACCATCCCAATCCACTTATCACCATAGAAAACCGACATCACCCCACACCGAAGATTTCCACCTTCATTATGCTCACGAACGATCCGGAAGCCAGCGGGAAGAACCACCACATCAACATTGGCCGAAGTTCCAGTCTGATCATAAGAAACCACTTCCGAAACCCTCTTACCAGAAATCAGCCTCTTCACCTTTTCCAACTTGCTAATTATAAAACACCTTATCCTTTTCCCACTCTCGAATCCGCAGGAAATAGTCAGGCCAAACGTAGTGCCAACCTGGTTGCCCCCACAACCCCAAAAACCCCGGCTTGAAAGTAATCCGCAACAAACCGGAAAGCCGCCACAGCGTGCAACGCCAAAATCATGTATCCTGCGGATTTCTGCAGCTGTTCTCGGCCTTTGAGCCAGCCACTCACCACAAGCGTAGCTCGCAATGAAGTATATCCCCCGCGACTGGCAGAAAGCAAGTGACGTCTTTAGCGATTTGCCACCGCAGGCCTGTGACCGTTTCTGCAACGCGGTGGCGATTCGATAATGGGGAGGTTGAGGTTTCAATATTTCACGGATCACGGATCAATTCCTTTACAGTATTTATCAGAATTGGTCAGTAGGTTCAGTAACGATCAGTAGAGACTGAATGCCGCTGAGGCTCCAGGTTACGGATGACGGGTTACAGGCCAGTTGTCAGTTTTCAGTTCCAGGCTGGGTCAAGGCGCTCAAGTTAGCGTCAAGATGCTCAAGTTGGAGGAGCAAGGTGCTCAAGTTGAGCAAGTTGATGGGAGCGTTGATTTTAGAGGTTTTGGTTCAAGTTGCTCAAGATGCTCAAGATGTTTTGAGGCCCTACGGGGCCAGCATTTAGAAGTCCTTTTCACTGATCAAAGAACACTGATCACGGATCAATGACGATGGGGGAAGGACCCGGAATCCAGAAGGCAGAAAGGTTTGCTTTGCGAAGTTCAAGGTGTCCAAGATGCGCAAGTTGATTGGAGCATTGATTTTAGCGGGTTTGGTTCAAGTTGCCCTAGATGTCCAAGATGTTTTAAAGGCCCCTACGGGGCCAGCATTCAGAATCTAGAATTTAGGAGTTAGAAGACTTTTTGGGCGCGGAATGGGCGCGGGCGTCGATTTTTTACCGGGTACAAAGCGATCCTCGTGGCCATACGGAACCATTGATGCGGGAAATATTCACTTGTCAAACAGCGCCGGTTCCCGGCTTCAATGATCGATGACCAATGATCAAAGATCAAAAATTGGGAAAGCGCTGTAGGGCATCGGAACAATCATTCGTGGTTCCGGTGCCTTGGCAGGCTATAGGATTGCAGTAAGAGGGATAATGAGCCACTGCGCTAAAAAGTTAAGGATTGGCCCCCAGAGGCCTGGCAGAATCTGTCACAGGCCCGCCACCGCGCTACCGGCAGACGGCACAGCAGGCCATTACGACTTTCGCAACACCTACATCGCTTATCAGCAGCAGGAACTTAAAGATGCGGCTTTGGCCCACCTGAACCTGTAACGCAAACAGGCCCATCGCCATCCCGACCATTACTCCGGCAGCCTCCCACCGCAGCCCTAACCTTCGGCATAAAAATCCGATACAATTACCGCAGCTTGATGCAATGAACCGCGATGAAGCACGGAAGTTGACGGACAGCTCGGCAGGAGTTGGTATGGAAATGGTTTCAGCACCTTCAACGCCCACCACAGCGGATTGGCAACAGGCCGCGCCGCCGCCGTATTATTCCATGGTCGTGCCCATGTATAATGAAGAAGCATCAATCGGAGAGTTGTACGCCGCCTTGACGCGCAATTTGGCAGCCTTGGCCAAGCCTTATGAACTGATTTTCATTGACGACGGCAGCACGGATAAAACCTATGAAAAGCTTGGCATTCTGGCCCAGGCCGATGCGCATGTTCTGGTGATTCAACTGCGGCGTAATTTTGGTCAAACGCCGGCTCTGGCGGCGGGATTTGACCACGCACGCGGGGAAATTATCATTGCCATGGATGGCGATTTACAGCACGATCCGGATGAAATTCCAAAATTTATTGAAAAAATTGCGGAGGGCTATGACGTCGTTTCCGGCTGGCGACAACGCCGTGCGGACGGCCTGATCCTGCGCCGCATACCCAGTAAAACCGCCAACTGGCTGATCCGG
Source organism: Phycisphaerae bacterium (assembly GCA_049977145.1). Taxonomy (GTDB): domain Bacteria; phylum Planctomycetota; class Phycisphaerae; order WQYP01; family WQYP01; genus JAMDCX01. Next base: position 3,023 of record JBMFGW010000062.1, on the reverse strand, counting down.
AAAATTTCCGGCGTGGAAATTCATGATTTTGGCACCACGTTTAAGGCCTATCGCCGCGATCTTATTGAACACCTGAATTTGTATGGGGATTCGCACCGTTTTATCCCGGCTCTGGCGGCAATCGCCGGAGCCACCATTACCGAAGTACCGATCAAAAATATCAACGCTCCCTATCGACCATCTAATTATGGTTTGGGTCGGACCTTCCGCGTGCTGCTGGACCTGTTGACCATTAAATTCCTTAACAGCTATCTAACAAGACCGCTGCATCTATTTGGAAAAATTGGCTTGCTCAGCTTGGCTGGATCGTTTTTGATCGGGCTGTTTCTGGCCTATAAGAAAATTGAGGGCTACAGCATTCTTACTACGCATGGCCCGCTGCTGATACTTGGGGCGATGCTGTTTATGATGGCACTAATGTTTTTTTCCACCGGCCTGTTGGCGGAATTAATTTCCCGGGTTTATTTTGAAGCGCAACGAAAACCTGTATATACTGTACGTGAAATTCGGCATGGGCAGCAGGTCTGGCGGGGCCGGCCCGGTAAACCGAGTTTGCAACTTCATTACCCACGCGACCAGATGGATCATCATGAGTAAACCACAAGCCACGCCAAATGCAGTCCCCGCCAGCCTGGTTGCTACGGATCCGTCGGCGCCTGTTGCAGATTGGAATATACCGCATTGGGGCGCGTTGGCGATTATCACCGCTTTTGCGCTGCCGCTGTTTCTGGAATTGCTTGGGCATGGTCAAGCCAAAGCGATGATGGAATTATTTAATCTCGTGCCCATTCGGGAAGCGTATCGGGATGGCCATTGGTTGATTCCGACACTCGGCGGGGCGCCCCGGCTACAAAAGCCGCCGTTGCCGGTGTGGATTCCCGCCGTGCTAGCCGTACTTTTTCATTCCGACAACTTGTGGGTGGTGCGTCTGCCATCGGTGTTGCTGGGCCTGGCAACCTGCTGGGCCACTTACGGCATCGGTTGTATCACCTCACGCGATCGACGATTGGGATTATTTGCCGCTATTGCCCTGGCCTCTATGGTTGTATTCATCCGCCAAGCGCGGATGGCGTCTTATGATATTTACGGTACCGCTTTCACCACATTGGGCTTTTTAGGTTTGCTCGCAGCGGCGGAATATCCCCGACGCTGGTGGATATGGTCCGGTTTGGGCGGTGTGGCCTTGGGCCTGTCGGTTTTAAGCAAAGGCCCGGTGCCACCAATGTATGTGCTGGCGCCATTTGGCTTTTGGCTGCTGTGGAAACATCGCAAAAACAGACGTTGCTGGCTGGGGATACTCTTAGCATTGGTGGTTTCCATTGCCGTGTTTACACCTTGGCTTCTGGCGGTAGCGGTACGGTATCATGCGCAATATGGCGGCAGCGCCTGGCAAATCTGGGTGCGCCAATTCCGACGTTATGTTACGGTCCTGCCCGATACACGCTGGTATTACTTGGCCATGATCGCATGGGTATTCCCATGGACACCGCCATTAATCGCCGGGCTGGCTCTGCCGTTTTTGCCTACACAATCCAATCCACCGCCCACCGCGCAGGAACGCCGCAGCCGTTGGATGTTCTGGATGATTTTGGTTGTTGGTTTGATTCTGTTGACCATTCCCGCCCAGAAGAAACAGCGCTATGCCCTGCAAAATTTCCCGTTTGCCGCACTGCTGATAGCGGCGGTATGGCAGGAATTTGTACGCCTTAAAAAAAATCTGCGGCTGGAAGCACCCGCCAAAGTTCTGCTGGCGGCGCAAAGCATCATGTTTGTCGGCGCCGGCGTGCTGATTTTAGTTCTCATCCCCATTGTAATGCTGGCCCATCATCCTTCGCTCAATCACGTCGGCCATTGGACCGCCATGCAGGCAGCGTCGTTACTCCAACCAGGCTTGGCGGCGTTAACGCCCATTGGTTGGGGGTTGGTTGCATTGGTGATTATCGGCTTGGGCGTGCTGTTATGGCGCTGGGAGTTCAGCCGGCACTGGGATCGGTCCTTTTGGGTTTATGCAGTAGCCGGCTGGCTATTTATGCTGGCGATGAATTGGGCCTATATGGATGGTCAAGGCTATCAGGTCAGCCGCTATCGGGCGGAAACGCGGCAGATGATCTCCGCGGTGCATGGCCGGAAAATCTACACCCTCAAGGGAGATGAAATGTGGCTGGGGGTGCTGTATTATGCGAATGAAATTTTGCCGCTTAAAACGCCGCACGAACTTGTTGCCATCGCCGAACACAACAAAGACCCGATTTATGTGTTGACACGCGATGCCGGGGTGTTCCAACAACAGATCCGGAATATCGCAAAACAGACGCGGCGACATATCCGAATCATTGATCGCATCAACGATGGTCATTACATTCAGAGCTTGTTTCAACTATCATACAAAATACGATAAACTCCTGGTTCTCGGTTACGCCCGCAAATTAAGCTTGACGGAAGGCCAAGGCGTTCTGGGCACTCAGCGGGAGCACTAACCCAGCTATGGAACTTCAACATGACACCTGATAATCACAATCCGAAAAATCGCCGCATGTATCCAACTGCTACCGGGAACGGCAACACCGCCCACCACTTACAAAAAACAGATCGGACTGTCGGTCAGTCCGGCACGGCGCGGTTAACTTTAGAAGATTTGCGCCGCAGTCGGGAACGCCAACTGCTGCACAAACTGCAGCGGAAAATTGCCATGACTCCACCGGTGGATCGTCATCCGCCGGAAAGGCTCAGCGACTTTCTTCCCCAGTGGTTCGATAAGAATGTCACGAAGTCCGGCAATCTTCTGATAGCAACAACGGAAACTCTACAAGCGATAGTACCACCCGAACTTCTACGCGCGATTGCTCTAGGCCCGTTCCAACGTGGACAGTTGACGTTGTACTGTTCAAGCAGCACCGCGAAAATGGAACTAGATATGCTGGTACGTGCTGGTACGCCGGGCCTGCGACAAATACAAATAGCTACCAAAGGCCTTATTTTCAAAGTAAAAACAGTCGTGAACCGCACTTACATTAAGAGTTAAA
>JBMFGW010000061.1:0-23640 GCA_049977145.1 Phycisphaerae bacterium | reverse complement strand
GTACTCACTACTCCGGAATCCTATACAACCGAAGTGGTAGGCCCAGACGATTTGGCATTAGCGAGCAAAGGTGCCACTGCCACGTCGGATAGTGAATTACCGTCTGAACCCGGCTGCACGGCCAGAGTAATTGACGGCATTATTGCCACGCCCGCAAATTTTGCCGCCAACCGCTGGCATTCCGCCAATACGCCGCATCCGCATTGGGTGCAGGTAAAACTGCCGCGATCAGAAAAGATCGGCAAAGTGGTCATCGACTTTGCCGATCCGTTGGGCCATCCGACGAGCTTTCAGGGTATTGTACAAGTGGATGGCCATGACCGGGTGGTTTTTGATGTCACCAACTATCAGGGTTGGCGTAAATACACTGCGGATATTGAGCCGGTAAAAACCGATACGTTCCGCCTGGTGATCCGAGATTCCGCCAGCCCGCTGCACCCCAATGCCGCTCAAATAAGCCAAATTGAGTTGTATCCGCCGGGATGAGAGGTAGTCGCGTTCCCATAATAAGGGCCGGCGCAAAAAGAACTTCGTGGATTCATAGCCAGCGCGCACCCCAACGGCTGCGGGTTTCCACCGTGCAGCTGCGCCGAGATTGCGTGTAAACCCCGAAGTTAATGTTGCACAAACCTTATGCCGCGATTGGTGAGAAGTTGTTAAGGAGGGCGCCTGGAATTATCCGGATTTCAAAAGTTTGTCGCTGAAATAAAAACCGCCTCCATTAAGCAAGCAAAAAGAATGCCGCCCGGTCGTTACTCCGGAGCGGCAAACTTTCTTCAAGGAGTCATTTAATGATAAGCGTTCATTGCCCAAAAAGTCAACCAAATGCTGCCCACAAATGCTGCCCACTACGCTGAAACGGAGCCTGTGACAGTTTCTGCCAAATCTCCGGAATTCAAACATTTGGTAAATTGGCTACGTTATTCTTTCCCATCAAATCCTATAACACCCACACGGTAAGAACATCCACATGATTGTCCTGTTGCCGCATCCCGGCCTGCCGAGGTTTGACAAGATGTAGGATTAATTTTACCTGTGTGGACAAGTCCTGTGATAGTGGAGGCTTCCCAGCGGGCTTGACCTAATCTCCGTGCGCGGTTGCCACCTCGCGGATAGTCTTCTGTTTTTGCTCCTCATACTTGCTTCTTGACACCGGAAAAGACTCGATGAACATCATTAGGTTACGGGCGCTCTCCACTCTGCCTTTTTGACAACTTGGAATTTTATTGGCTAGGTACCACCCTGCCAGTGCGGCAGAAAAACATTCAATTTCAGGAGCGACAACGTGCTAATAAAATATACGTAAAGTGTTACAAATAAATACTTTACAGCATTTGTTAAAAACCGATGTCGCTACTGGCATAGAAGTTGCATGAAGAATGGGACGTAGCCGGCATTGCGAGTCGGTGTTGGTATGCTGGTAGCCGTAATTGTGGATACTGGCGCGGTGTCTGTTATGGGTTGCGGGCCTATTCCGCGATTATGTAGCGAAGGAGTTTATCAATGGCAGTTAAGCAGATTTCGTTTGATGAAGCAGCGCGTAAAAGTTTGTTGGAGGGTGTAACTAAATTGGCGTCGGCTGTAAAAAGCACATTGGGGCCGCGCGGTCGTAATGCGGTTTTGGATAAGGGCTGGGGCGCTCCGACAGTCACCAAGGATGGAGTTTCGGTAGCGGAAGAAATTGAGCTGGGCAATAAATTTGAAAATGTCGGCGCGCAGCTGGTTAAGGAAGCCGCCACAAAAACCAGTGATATTGCCGGTGATGGTACGACCACAGCCACCGTGCTGGCCGAGGCGATCTTTAAGGAAGGTTATCGTAACCTTGCTGCTGGCGCTGATGCCATGGCGCTGGCGCGGGGCATCAATAAAGCGGTTGCCGCGGTAATTGCGAATCTTAAAAAACTGTCCAAGCCGCTGAATGTCGCGGATAAAAATGAAATTGCGGATGTGGCCGGCGTCAGTGCCAATAATGACAAGGAAATTGGCAATATCATGGCCGATGCGTTCCAACGTGTCGGCAAAGATGGTGTCATTACCGTTGAAGAAGGCAAATCTCTGGAAACCTATGTGGATGTCGTGGAGGGTATGCAATTTGACCGGGGGTACATATCACCTAATTTTATTACCAATCAGGATGAGATGACTGTGGTTCTGGACAAACCCTACATTTTGATTTATGAAGAAAAAATTTCCAGTGCCACCAAGCTCGTTCCGATTCTGGAAAAAATTCAGGCGGCGAAACGTCCCCTGCTGATCATTGCTGAAGACATTGAAAGTGAAGCCTTGGCGACACTGGTGGTCAACAAGCTACGCGGTATTTTGAACGTCGCGGCGGTAAAGGCTCCGGGCTATGGGGATCGTCGGAAGGCCATGCTGGAAGATATCGCCGCGCTGACTGGCGGGCGTTGCATTATGAAAGATTTGGGAATTGAGTTGGACAAAGTAACGGTACAAGATTTGGGGCAGGCTCGGAAGGTGGAAATTGACAACGATAACACCACGATCATCGAAGGGGCCGGCAAGACCGAAGCCATCAAGAGTCGTATCGAGCAGATTCGCCGGGAAATCGGCATTACCACGTCGGATTATGACCGTGAGAAGTTACAGGAACGTCTGGCTAAATTGGCTGGCGGCGTGGCGCAGATTAATGTCGGTGCCGCAACTGAATCAGAAATGAAAGAAAAGAAAGCACGCGTGGAAGACGCATTGCACGCCACGCGAGCGGCGGTGGAGGAGGGCGTTCTGCCAGGTGGCGGAACTGCCTTGCTTCGCAGCCTGGGGGTTTTGGATGTTATTAAGACGGACACTGATGATGAGGCCACGGGTGTGGCTATTGTTCGTCGCGCTTTGCAGGAACCAACACGCTGTATCGCGCATAACGCCGGTGAAGACGGCGCTGTCGTGGTGAAGAAGGTTCTGGCCGGCAAGGGTAATTTTGGTTTTAACGCGCTGACGCTGGATTATGAACAGGATATGATTCAGGCTGGCATTCTCACCCCGACGAAAGTTGAACGCAGCGCTTTACAGAATGCCGCCAGCGTGGCATCGCTGCTGCTGACTACTGATGCCATTATTGTTGAAAAACCGAAGGCTAAAGATGCGGGCGGCCCCGGCGGCATGGGTGGAGGCATGGGCGGCGGTATGGGGGGTATGGGCGGTATGGGCGGTATGGGTGGCATGGGTGGCATGGGTGGCATGGACATGATGTGATTGCTGCGAGTCTTGCCCAGAATTTTATTTAATGTTTGGTTCAAGCGGGTTTATCCCGGTGAAAATTAATAACCGTTTTAGGAGAAAATAAAAATGAAACTTAATCCTTTAGATGATCGTCTTGTGGTAAAACCGGCGGAAGCGGAAACGAAAACCGCCACTGGAATTGTGCTGCCGGAAACGGCCAAGGAAAAGCCTACACGCGGAAAAGTTATTGGTATCGGCCCAGGCCGTATGCTGGATAATGGCAATCGCGCTCCGATTACCGTAAAGACCGGTGATGAGGTTTACTACGGCAAATATGCCGGAACGGAAATCAAAATCAACGATGAGGCGTTTGTCATTCTACGCGAGAGCGATTTGCTCGGCGTGGTGGAGAAGTAACGCGCCGTGGCGGCGCAAACCTGGCGAGATGTCCCGGTTATCTCCAGGCAGTCATATTTATGGATAACGAAAACATAGTTATTTGAGGTGTATATATCATGGGTGCTAAGCAATTAATGTTTGATCAGGCCGCCCGTCAAAAAATTCAGGAAGGGCTCTCGAAACTGGCCGGTGCGGTTAAAGTGACACTGGGGCCTTCCGGGCGTAATGTGGTGATTAATAAAAGTTGGGGTTCGCCGCAGATCACGCGTGATGGCGTCACGGTGGCCAAGGAAGTGGAACTGCCGGAACCATTTGAAAATATGGGTGCCAAGCTGGTCAATGAAGTCGCCGGCAAAACCAATGATATTGCGGGCGACGGCACCACCACTGCCACTGTATTGGCGGAGGCTATTTATTCCGCTGGTTTACGCTATGTCACCACGGGTATGAATCCAGTGGTGGTCAAACGCGGCGTGGACAAAGCCGTGGAAGTCGCCTCGGAAGCTATTAAGGCTTCCGCGCGTAAAGTCACCGGTCAGGATGATCTGCGTAAAGTCGCCACGATCTCCGCCAATTCCGATGTGGGCATCGGTAATCTCATCGCCAATGCCTTGGAGCGAGTGGGCAAGGACGGCGTGGTTACCATTGAAGAGGGTAAAAGCATTGAAACCACGATGGATGTGGTGGAAGGCATGGCCTTTGACAAAGGCTACCTGTCACCTTATTTCATGACCAATACCGGTACGCTGGAGTGTGTACTGGAAGATGCGTATATCGTATTGTTTGAGAAGAAAATCAGCACGATCAGTGAGATACTTCCGCTGCTGAATAAAATTGTTACCGCGGCCAAACCATTGCTTATTGTGGCGGAAGATGTGGAATCCGAGGCCTTGGCCACACTCGTGGTCAATCGTCTGCGGAGTATTTTACAGGTTTGTGCGGTGAAGGCTCCCGGGTTTGGTGATCGCCGCAAAGCGATCATGGGTGATCTGGCGGTGGTCACCGGCGGTAAATTCATCAGCGAAGACTTGGGCGCCAAGTTGGATTCATTGGAACTTTCCGATCTTGGGCGGGCCAAACGCGTGGTGGTGGACAAGGACAACACCACTATTATTGAAGGTGCCGGGAAGAAGTCGGACATCGAATCACGGGTGGCGCAGATTCGTCTGCAAATTGAAAAGACCACCAGTGATTATGATCGTGAAAAATTGCAGGAGCGTCTGGCCAAACTTACTGGTGGTGTGGCGGTGCTGCGCGTCGGCGGCGCTACGGAAACCAGCATGAAGGAAGCGAAGTTCCGTGTGGAAGACGCGCTGCATGCCACCCGCGCCGCGGCGGAAGAGGGCATTGTGGCCGGCGGCGGCGTGGCCTTCTTGCGGGCGATTTCCGTGGTGGAAGCGGCCAAGTCCAAGGCGCGCGGTGATGAGAAAGTTGGTTTCGATATTATTCTCTCCGCACTGCGTGCTCCGACGATCCAAATTTGCGACAATGCCGGTGAAGATGGCACGGTGGTCGTGGACGCCATTCTTGAAAAAGAAGGTGTTTACGGCTACAACGCGGCTACCGGGGAATATGGCGACATGTTCAAAATGGGAATTGTTGATCCCGCTAAGGTGGCGCGCACGGCATTGCAGAACGCCGCGTCCGTTGCCGGACTGCTGCTGACCACTGATGTGCTGGTCACGGAAGTTAAGGATGAACAGGAAAAGATTGCCGGGGCCGTACGGTAGTCCGGCGTGAGAATGTGGCATCATCCCGTCTGATCGCCGATTGTTGTACAATACTATGGAGCCCAGGGATCATGATGGTCTCTGGGCTTTAATTTGTACCGCCTATTGTAGAGTCTCCACGATGGCCACCAAACGTGATTATTATGAAATTCTTGAGTTGGATCGTAGCGCCTCTCCGGAGGATGTGAAACGTGCCTACCGTAAGGCTGCGCTGAAGTTCCACCCCGACAAAAACCCCGGTAATAAAGAATCTGAAATCCGGTTTAAGGAGTGTTCCGAGGCCTACGAAGTTCTTTCCGATTCCGAAAAGCGCTCGCGGTATGATCAATATGGCCATGATGGGTTGCGCGGCACCACGATGCATGATTATCAGCACATGCAGTATGAGGATATTTTCTCGGTATTTAATGATATCTTCAGCGGTATGGGCGGGGCGGGGCGAGGTTCCGGCACGCGGCGCGCCAGCCGCGGATATGATCTGGAAACCGTTACGGAAATTACCCTGCAGGATGTGGCCCGCGGCTGTGAACGTGAAGTGGAATTCACCCGGCAGGATATGTGCAAAACTTGTGGCGGAACCGGGGCCAAGCCGGGTACCAAACGTAAAATATGTTCCACCTGCGGCGGACGTGGTCAAGTGGTACAGCGTGGTTTTGGCGGCATGTTTCAAATGGTTGGCACATGCCCGGCCTGCATGGGCCAGGGATCGACGGTCGATAAGCCGTGCCCGGATTGCGATGGCAGTGGCCGTGCGGCCTTGAACCGCAAAATAATTGTTAAAATTCCCGCCGGTATCCATGATGGCCAGGCCGTGCGTGTTCGGGGTGAGGGTGAACCTGGCGAAGCGGGAGGCAACCGCGGCGATCTGCATGTCTATGTAAAGGTGAAGGAACATCCTTTCTTCCAGCGGCAGGATGATGATCTACTCGTGGATGTCCCGATCAGTATTGCGCAAGCGGCGCTGGGCGCGGATGTGGAAATCCCTACGCTGTTCGGCAAATCATCGCTGCACGTTGCGCCGGGTACGCAACCCGGACAGGTGCTGCGTGTCAAGGCACTGGGACTGCCGGATCTGCGCGGCGGGCGTACCGGTGATTTGATCGCCGCGATTACCGTGGAAGTGCCGCGCAAATTAAATAAACAGCAGGAGCAGTTGCTGCGGGAGTTTGCCGCAACGGAAGATCATGCGGTTTTGCCGGTGCAAAAAGGTTTTTTTGATAAACTCAAGGATTATCTCGTTGGAACCCAGGAACCGGACGGCGTCACTGCGGATAAAAAATAGAAATAATATGGCCGCTGCTGATTTTCATGGCAGCTACAATATAATGGTGAGGTTATGACGAATAAACACAAGCATTCAGAGGATACGGTGAAACCGGTCGCTGCCGAAACTCCCGGATCGCAGGCGGCGTCCGCGGAGGGGCCTTCCGGTACTGCGGTGCCCACGGAAGCGGCACAGCCGGAATCGCCAACTGCGGAAGAATCCCGGCAGGATGAAGCCTTGGCTGCCGCCATCGCTGAAGCGAATGATTTGCGCGAGCGCCTCCTGCGCTGGCAGGCGGATTTTGACAATTTGCGGCGGCGCAGCAGCGGTGAAATTCTGGAAACACGGCGGAATGCCGATGGGGCATTCGCTAAAGACCTGCTGGCTATCCTGGATCACTTTGAAACGGCGCTGGCGGTAGACCCCGCAAAAACCGACGCCGGCACGCTGCTTCAGGGGGTGAAGATCACCTACGACGAATTGAAAAAAGTCCTGCAGCGGCGCGGTATCACCGCGTTTGATCCCCTCGGTCAGCCATTTGATCCTAATGCGCATGAAGCCATTGCCCGCGAGGTTAATACCGAAAAACCGGCGATGACCGTAGTGCAGACTTTTCAACGCGGCTACACGCTCGGCGAGAAGATATTACGGCCCGCCAAGGTTAAAGTCAGCCTGCGCGAGTAGCCCCGGCGGGGATGGGCCTGATTTTCAGGCTGTGTTTGGAGATAGAATAATGCCAACCTATGAATACCGCTGTGAACTCTGCGGTCACACATTTGAGGAATTTCAATCTATCACGGCCAAGCCGATAAGAAAATGTCCCAAGTGCGGAAAGTTATCCGTTAAACGCCTGATTTCTTCCGGCGCTGGGTTCATTTTCCATGGCAGCGGCTTTTATCAAACCGACTACCGTTCGGAAAAATATCAGGCTGCCGCGAAGAAAGATTCGGAGGTCGGCCAGACTGCCGCCGCCACGCCGACGGCTGCTGGTGATTCTCAAGGTGCGGGCGGCAAGGATGGTCAGGGCAAATCCGCCGCGAAAGCTAAACCGGACATTGCCAACCCCGTGACTAGCGCATCCGGGGATTCAGGAAAAGCTGCGGTGGCGCCGAAGGCCATAAAATCCACCGCCCCCAAATTGCGAACCTGATTGCGTGGGTGTGGTAATGCGCCCGGGATGCACGCCAGCGGGATTTGTTATTTAGTCCGTAACCGTTCACGCACGATGTTTTTGGCGTACCTGGCACGCGTAACGGCAGGCCGAGCCGCGACCGTAAGGGAGTGATACCGCCGTGAACGCATACCGAGTTTGGAAGGCCGAAAGGCCGTGAACGGTTACTTTAGTCCCCGGTTCAGCCGGAGATGAAATGTCCGATCGGATAACGGGGACTTCAAGACGCGATTGCAGTGTCCGAGCTATGAACCACGATTGCGGGTTGGCATCGGCACGGGAAAAACGCCACGGCCATTATCCGTGTGCAGAAGCGGGAAAATCGACCCCATGGCTACTTCAGAACATAGTCGTTCCTTTCGCTGTCCGATTTGCGGAAAACCAACGGATATCAACAGTGAAATATTTCCATTTTGCACCACGCGTTGTCAGTTGGTGGATTTAAATCGTTGGCTGGAGGGACGATATACCGTAACATCGCCATTGGATGCCCAGGAAACACATTCCGGGCCGGAGAGTGTCGAATCCCCGGTTGCGCCAACCAACCCACCATAAGCGTACAGCGTGTGGAAATATTAACGGAAACACCACCGACTGACCGATAACAGAATTTCGGTGCCTTTTTGTAAACTGGACGAAGCGATGGCTGAGAGGCAACTTGATTTATTCGCATTTTTTGATCCGCCAATTCTTCCGGCCAAACCTGTGCGTATAAATGCGGCACCACCGCCAAGGCATCCGGTGGGGCACCGGAAATCAAAAACATATATCCTGCTTTCCGAGGTTCCATTCCGTGAACACCATCGCTTTTACGATCAAATAGTGGCGGAAATGAAAGCGCAATACGGTATTTCCATCCGCAAATGGCGTTCCAGTATGAGCGGCGTGGCTTATGAATTGCACTACAACAATGGTGATGTGCGCAGAATGATTTCCGCTCCCCGCCCGCGCTCGCCCGTAAGCGCGGGAATCTTCATGCACGAAGTGGGGCATCACGCGGTGGGATTTCGAAAATTTCGCCCGCGTTGCCTCGAGGAATACCACGTTTGGCAATGGGCGTTTGAGCAAATGCGCAAACGCGCTATTCCTGTGGACCGACGCGTGGAGCGGCATTATCGGCGGAGCATGTACCATTACGTTCGCCTCGCTAAAAAACGCGGTCTCAAAACGCTGCCTCCGGTATTGGAACAATTTCTAACCTGGTCAGGATAAATAACCATGGATCGCCTGCGGCGGCACGAAAAATGACTCCCCGCGCACCGTGATGATAATCTGGTACCGTCTTCCGGACCCGATGGTAATGCGGACACGTTCCCGCCGCCGCGCTAACAAGCCCTGTGCTATATTTTGCGGGGCGTTCATCAAGTCGGGTAAGGTTGTATCGGTTCGGTGGGCTACGGCGCTGTTTGCCGTTTATTCGCGGTGGAAGGATAATTGTATTAATGGAGTCGGCACAGGACATCTTCAAAGCGTTTCTGCATAACCACGGATTTAAGTACACGGAGGAACGGCGCGTGGTACTGGAGGTTATTGAGAGTTTTGACCGTCCATTTGAGGCCGAGGAATTGCTGCTGGCGCTGCGCGGGCAGCAACATCGGGTCAGCAAAGCCACTGTTTACCGCACCCTGAAACATCTGGTTGAATGTCTGCTCATTAACCAGATTTTTTTTGGAACCGGAAAACAGAGTTATTATGATTTTGTGGGAACACAGCGCGGACATGATCATCTGGTCGATGTACAGACCGGGAAAATCATTCCTTTTTCCAGCCCGGAAATTGTGGCGTTACGGGATCGTATTGCGAGAGAAATGGGCTTTACTTCCGTGGCCCACCGGTTTCAGATACTCGGTCAGCGCGCCGACACCCCTGTTAATGTTCGTGGCGAATGATCTGGCCGCGCACCAGAAATACCACTTCTTCGGCGATGTTGGTGCAATGATCGGCAATGCGTTCAAAGTTTTTGGCGATCATAATCATCGCCAGATCACCGGGAATATTTTGGGTGTCCGCCACCATTCCAGCCTGCATATCCTGATAAATTTGATGATACAACGCGTCGATGACATCATCACCCCGGCAGACTGCCGCCGCCAGCGCGGAATCGCTTAGGCCGAGGCATTTGGTGGTATCGTCAACTTGTTTGAGTGTGGATTCGGCCATGGTCTTCAACTCATGGGGAATTGCGGCGGCGTTTGCGGAAAATGATGGCGCCATCTGCGCAATGTTGTAGGCGCAGTCGCCGATACGCTCCAGATCGCTGTTGATTTTCACAATAGCAAAAACTGTGCGAATATCCGACGCGGTGGGCTGATGCTCCGAGAGCATATTAATGGCCGCCCGTTCAATTTTCACTTCCTCCGCGTCGATTTGCTCTTCATTATCACGCACTCCCTGGGCGATATCCGGGCGGCAATGGATAACCGCCTGCGTCGCCTGTTCCACTGCCCCCTGCACCAAAGCCGCCATATCCACGCACCGGTGGTGCAAAAGTTCCAGGGCTTCAACAAACTGAATGGACACGGTCTTGCTCCAGCTATAACGGGCACACAGATATATTATCTGAATTATACCCAAGTTGCTGTGGGTTGCCATGAATTGTCCGACCGGCTACGCTAAGGATGTATATGGAACGCAAGAAGGAGCGTATTAAATGAATTATTGTGATGATCCGGCTGGAGTGTTGCGGCAAGGCCTGCCGGACGGGCCGTCCGCCAACTCGCTGGTTCCAATTGTGGTTGAAAAAAGCGGACGCGGTGAACGTTCTTACGATATTTTTTCACGGCTGTTGCGTGACCGCATCGTTTTCCTGGCCGGTACTATTGACGATGACATTGCCAATCTGATCATTGCGCAATTGCTGTTTTTATCGAATGAAGATTCCAAAACGGATATCAATTTTTACATCAACAGTCCCGGCGGTTCCGTCACCGCCGGGCTGGCGATTTATGACACCATCCAGTTTTTACGCTGTGATGTGGCCACCACTTGCGTTGGATTGGCCGCCAGCATGGGGGCTTGGCTGCTGGCCGCCGGGAAAAAAGGTAAGCGCTATGCGCTGCCCAACAGCCGGGTAATGATTCACCAGCCTCTCATCGGCGGCGTGATGCAGGGTACCGCCACGGATTTGGCCATTGAAGCCAAAGAAATGATTCGCCTGCGGCAAAGAATGTTTGAAATTCTTGCCACCCATACCGGGCAGACCGTTGAGAAAATTCATAAGGATTGTGATCGCAACCTTTGGCTCGAGGCTGATGAAGCCATTGCCTATGGTGTCGTTGACAAAAAACTTGGTCGCTTGGAACCATCGGCGCCGGGCCGCGGCAGCGATATGGCTCCACCTGGTGGTGAAACTGAAGCACCGGATCAATAATTATGCGGGGTGGCTGATGACACATTATTTCATCCATCGTTCAATGCCCTCGCCGGTGCTGACGATTCTGACGCTGCTGGGCGCGTTGGTGTTGACCGTTGGGGTTGGTGGTTGTGCTAATTATCGGCACAACGCGCCGCTTTATCAGCGGAATGTGGCGTTACAAAACCAGAATACCGCATTGCGGACTCGCCTCCGGCGGCAAAAGGCCGCTCTTGCCGATTTGCAGGCCCAACTGGCCGCCAAGACTCCGCGTATCGCCACGTTGTCGCCGCACCGGCTGGCTGCTCTTTTCACCGTCAGTGCAATTCGCATTACCTCCGACACCGCCGTTGCCCACCTGCATGGAGCAAAAAAGTACAATGGGTTCCGCGTCTTTGTACGCACGCTGATGCCGGGAAATCTGGTTTTGCCGGCCACCGGCACCTTCACCATTGAAGCTTTTGACCTGGGCGCGGCACCGGGGTCTTTACGGCTTGGCCGCTGGGTCTTTACACCGCGCCAGGTCAAAAAATTATGGTATGGTAATTTCGGCCTTAATGAATTTTGCTTTAACTGCCCATGGAAAAAAACACCGGTGAATCACGCTATCACTTTTCATGTAACGTTCAAGGATGCGTTAACCGGACACCTATTCACGGATCAGCGTGTCATAAAAATCGCGGGGCCTTGAGTTTCCGGATCACGTAACCGTTCCCAGCAATGCGAAAAATGCTTCCCGCATGCCGTGGTGATAACTCGACGCTGTCTCCTTGACGACCGCCCACCCCCGCCAGGAGGCCCCACGCCGCCGCCTTATCATGTCAATGTTCTGGAATGCCCGCTGTCGCCGCCGTTACACCGCCACGCACGATTATCGGAGCACCAACCTACGTCCGCTGTAATTCCGCGTTACCCAACTGGCCGCAGGCCGCCATCAGATTTTGCCCCACGGTGGTACGTCGTTTGGCCAGAATGCCCAAGGCTCGCAGATGCTTTAGAAAAGTGACAATTGTTTCCGCACTACTGGCTGTAAAACGCGCCGGATTTTGCGGATTGTAGGCAATGAGATTAACCGTCACCGGCAAGGGCCGACACCAGTGCGCCAGCGCTTCCGCGTCCGCCGGCGAATCATTGATGCCTTGAAGCATCACATATTCAATCAAAAATCGTGTGCGCCGCGTGCGTGGATAGTCCAGCAGCGCTTGCCGCAGTTTCTCCAGAGGCACGGCGCGACTAATAGGCATAAGTCGGCCGCGCAAATCATCCGTGGCCGCGGTGAGCGACACCGCCAGTCGTAAAGAAGGCCAATTCAATTGTGCTAATTTGCGAATGCCATCTACCCGCCCAACTGTGGACACGGTAATGTGGGAAAGCGGAATATTAAATTCTTCCGGCGCGGAGAGCACACGGATCGCATCCGTCACCGCTGCAAAATTATCCAGCGGTTCGCCCATGCCCATAAATACCACATTGCGGATGCCGCCCGTGGGTGATGATTCTGTCGTGGCGGTGCGCAACAATTCCCGCGCGGTTTGCAATTGTTGCAAAATCTGTTGCGTTGACAAGTTGGCCAGCAGGCCGATCATTCCAGTTTGGCAGAAGGCGCAACCCATGCGGCATCCGACCTGTGATGACAAGCATAATGTAAACCACTGATCGCCATGAAAATTGCGCATGGGAATGATGACGGATTCGCTCTCCAGCAACTGGTGGCCTGCGTGGCCCACCGGCAAACAGAATTTAATTGCGGTTCCTTCCCGCGCCATACGGGAAATCCGTGCCGGATTGTTCGTATCCACTGCGTATGCCATAGGCATGGTTAAACCTTCATGACCACATCATGGCGCAGCCGGCCCTGATAGCGCTCGCGAATAGGTTCAACAATCTGGCGGACAAACTCCTCCACTTGTTGTGCCGATCTGCCAATGTATTTTCGTGGTTCCATAATTCCCTCCATATCCACCGCTTTAAACGCGGGATCGGTTTTCAACCGGGCCATAAGATCATTGGGCCGACCATGCTGTTTAACTTCCGCCGCCGCCGCCATGGAGTGGCGGCGAATCCGTTCATGTAAATCCTGCCGGTCACCGCCGGCCTTGACCGCATCCATCAGAATGTTTTCGGTGGTCATAAACGGTAACTCCGCCATAAGCCGTTGGGCAATAACATTTTCGTTTACGACCAATCCACGTGATACATGCACCAGCAGGTCTAATATTGCGTCGGCACTTAAAAAGGCCTCGGGGATGGACAGACGTTTGTTGGAGGAGTCGTCAAGCGTGCGTTCAAACATCTGCTCCGCTGCGGTAAAAAGTGGCTGCTGGACAATGCCCATAAGCCAACGGGCCAGACCCGTCAGACGCTCACAGAGCACCGGATTTCGCTTATACGCCATCGCGGTGGATCCGACCTGTTCATCTTCAAACGGCTCTTCCACCTCCTTGAACGCGGCCAACAGCCGGATATCCTGCGCAAATTTGTGGGCGGCCGCGCCCATGGCGGCCAGCGCGGAGACTATCTGCACATCAATGATGCGGGAATAAGTTTGTCCGGAAACCGGGTGCACACGTTTGAACCCCAGCTTTTCCACCACGATAAATTCCAGTTGTTTTACCTTTTCGTGATCACCGTCGAAAAGTTCCAGAAACGAGGCCTGGGTGCCGGTAGTACCTTTAATTCCACGGAACATTAAGGTTTGCTGGCGTAATTCAATTTCCGCCAGGCACAATACCAAATCATAGCACCACAACGCCGCGCGCTTTCCCAGTGTCGTGGGTTGTGCTGGTTGTAGGTGCGTATAGGCCAGCACGGGCAAATCCCGCCACCGCGTCGCAAAACCCGCAAGGTTGTCAATCACAATGGCCAATTTGCGGGCAATAATATCCAGCGCGTCCCGCAGCAGCAGCACATCGGCGTTGTCCACAATATCCATGGATGTCGCGCCAAGGTGTAAAATGGACTTCGCCGCGGGCGCGGCCTGGGCGAAGGTATGCAGATGGGCCATGACGTCATGCCGCAGTTTTTTCTCCTGCCGGGCGGCCTCCGCAAAATCAATGTCATTCACATGGGCTTTCATCTGTGCGATCTGTTCTTGCGTGATCGCTAGCCCCAATTGCTGCTGGGCCTCCGCCAGCGCCAGCCAGATTTTGCGCCAGGTGGAAAATTTCCGCTGCGGTGAAAATACCTCCAGCATTTCCGCTGAGGCATTCCGCGCCACCAGTGGGTTTTGATACACGAGCATTTCGGAAGGCATTTCCATTATTTCTCCAGAGACTCACGGTGCCGCGGAGGGCGGCGACCATAACTTACGCCCACGCGGCGGTAGGGCAGGAACAACCTGTCCGAGCCGTCCACGGGAATGTTCAGTACCGGAATGGTAACACAAGATGCCATAAGTGGAAATTTGGTGCTGCTGACCAAGAGGATTGTGTGGCAATAGTGACCACCAGCGCTGTTGGATTAATTGCAATCTTGAGGCCGGTATCAATCGTTGATGGATTCAATCTGAATGCCGATGTAATGTTGACGATGGCCGACGCGACGGTGGAAGCCTTTGCGGCGGGTATGGCGCTCAACGTAAATTTTATCAGCTTTCATTTCACCGATGATTTTGGCGGAAACTGTGGCCCCCGCAACCACCGGCTGGCCAATTTTCACGCCGGAATCATTGGAAACCAGCAGAACCTTGTCAAACGTAAGGGTTGTGGCGCCCTCGGCCAATGGACGCAAATCGATTTCCAACCGATCTCCGGGTTCAACTTTGAATTGCGTGCCACTGTCTTCAACGATTGCGTAAGCCATATAAAGGCCCCCTGATTCAACACAAATTCCACCCGCACCGGGCAACCCCGGCTATCAGATGAAAGTTCATCAGTATGCGGTAGGTTTGCGGATAAATCAAGCTACCGTGAAAGAATTTATAAACGCGGCGCGCAGCGATAAATCCGGGCTGGCTACCCCGGCACGAGTTTTCAGGACGAACCATTATCTTGGCGCCGGCATTTATGGCGCCCGTTGTGGTGTTCCTGCAGATAATATGGCCGCCGCGGGAATTGTTTCGGTCCGGCGCTTTCAAGAAATCGCGATTTCTGATACAAATTTACAAGTTATTCTCCGACGGCGGTGTAAAAGGTTTTTAAGCCATGCCCAAAAGAACGGACATAAAAAGTATCCTTATCATAGGTTCCGGTCCTATTGTCATTGGACAGGGGTGCGAATTTGATTATTCCGGTACCCAGGCCTGCAAGGCCTTGAAAGAAGAGGGCTACCGAGTGGTACTGGTGAATTCCAATCCGGCCACCATTATGACGGATCCCGATATGGCGGATCGCACGTATATTGAACCGCTGACGGTCGAGGCTCTTGCCAAGATCATTGAAAAGGAGCGCCCTGACGCCCTGCTGCCCACTTTAGGCGGACAGACCGGCTTGAATCTGTCCGTGGCTCTGGAAGATGCGGGCGTCCTGAAAAAATTTGGCGTGCAAATGATCGGTGCGACGCGCGAGGCCATTCACCGCGGGGAAGATCGCCGCAAATTCAAATCCATTATGGAATCCATCGGCTTACGATGTCCCCGCAGCGGTCTGGCGTACAGCCTGGAACAGGCGAAAAAAGTGGTGGATGAAGTTGGGCTGCCCTGTATTATCCGGGCTTCGTTTACCCTGGGGGGCACCGGTTCCGGTGTAGCATGGAATATGGAGGAATTTGAGACGCTGGCCCAGCGCGGCATCGACGCCTCCATGATTGGTGAAATTCAGATTGATCAATCGCTGATCGGCTGGAAAGAATATGAATTGGAGGTCATGCGCGACCGTGCCGACAATGTGGTCATCGTATGCAGCATTGAAAATGTGGACCCCATGGGCGTGCATACCGGAGATTCCATCACCGTGGCTCCGGCGCAGACGCTCACTGACAAAGAATATCAACGCATGCGCGATGGGGCCATTGCGGTGATCCGGGCGATTGGTGTGGAGACCGGCGGTTCCAATATCCAATTTGCCGTCAATCCCGTCAATGGCGACCTGGTAGTTGTGGAGATGAATCCGCGGGTCTCCCGCTCCAGCGCCCTGGCCAGCAAAGCCACGGGATTCCCCATTGCCCGCATTGCCGCCAAACTGGCCGTGGGTTACACCCTTGATGAGTTACCCAACGACATTACACGCCGTACCGCGGCCTGCTTTGAGCCTTCTATTGATTATGTCGTCGTGAAAATTCCACGCTGGACCTTTGAGAAGTTCCCCGATGCGGATGAAACACTTACCACGCAAATGAAGAGTGTGGGTGAAGCCATGAGTATTGGCCGAACTTTTAAGGAGGCGCTGCAAAAGGGTATCCGTTCCATGGAGGTCAAGCGTTTCGGTTTGGGGTTGGATCGTATTGATAAGTGGTGGCGCTGGCAGGCCTTGGAACTTGATACGCAGCCAACGGCGACGCCTTCCAGTCTCGGAGATCGGGGCGCGTTTGTTACCCGCGCTGCGGTTATGGAGCAAGCGGCGCAGACCTGGCCGATCCCGAAAGACCGTCTGATTCGCAAACTTTCCATTCCTTCGCAGGGGCGTCCCTATTACATCCGCTACGCCTTCAAAATGGGCTACACCATCCAGCAGTTACAGGAGTTGACCCGTATTGACCCCTGGTTTCTCTCGCAAATGAAGGAATTGGTGGACTTTGAAGAACGTTTATTTCAGATGCGTCCCTACGCGGCGGCACTGGCGGCGGGGAAACTCTCCGCGGCGGATCGGAGCCAGGTTGCCACGCTATTGCGTCAGGCCAAGGAAATGGGGTACTCGGATGTACAACTTGGCACAATATGGTCACTGCAACCCGCGGAAATCCGGACAATCCGCAAGCGCCTGAGCGTTGAGCCGGTGTATAAGCTCGTCGATACCTGCGCTGCGGAATTTGAAGCGGCCACGCCTTACTATTATTCCACGTATGAAAGTCCCATCACCCGCCTGGAAAATGGGCGATCCCGTCAACAGGTTGATGACGAAGTACGCATCACGGAGCGGCGGAAAATCATCATTCTCGGCGGCGGCCCCAACCGTATCGGTCAAGGCATCGAATTTGATTATTGCTGCGTGCAGGCGGCCTTCGCGTGCCGTGAATTGGGCTTGGAAAGTGTGATGATTAATTCCAACCCCGAAACCGTCAGCACCGATTACGACACCTCCGATCTGCTGTTTTTTGAGCCGCTGACGCATGAGGATGTGCTCAATATTGTGGAGCGACTCAATGGTCGTCCCTTAGGCCGGCCCGGCGGCTTGGTGCAGGGTGTGATTGTTCAGTTCGGCGGTCAGACCCCGTTGAATCTGGCACGCGGGCTTAAAGATGCCGGCGTGCCGATCATCGGTACCGCGGTGGAATCCATTGAAGCCGCGGAGGACCGGGATAAATTTAATCATCTGATCCGGACACTGGGACTCAAACAGCCCGAGGGCGGTATCGCCCGCAGTGCCGAGCAGGCGCGCAAGGTGGCTGCGGAAATAGGTTACCCCGTGCTGATGCGGCCATCGTTTGTCCTGGGAGGTCGGGCGATGGAAATTGTTTCCAATGAAACGCAGCTTGATTACTACATTCGCCATGCGGTGGAAGTGGCGGAGGATCATCCGATCCTCATTGACCGTTTCCTGGATGCGGCCACGGAAGTGGATGTCGATGCGCTGGGCGACGGTACGGATTATCTGGTCATCGGGGTGATGGAGCACATTGAAGAGGCGGGCATTCACTCTGGAGATTCCGCGTGTTCCCTGCCGCCTTTCAGCCTGCCGCCGGAAATTGTGGCGCGGATCCACGCCCATACCATGGCGCTGGCGAAAGCACTGTCCGTGCGCGGCCTGATGAATGTGCAGTTTGCCATCAAGGATGATGAAGTTTATGTGTTGGAAGTCAATCCGCGGGCCAGCCGGACAGTACCGTTTGTCAGCAAGGCGACGGGTGTGGCGTGGGCTAAAATTGCCGCCAAAGTCATGTGCGGTCAAACGCTGTCCGAACTTGGCGTACGCAAAGAAATTATTCCCCGAAAACACGTTGCGGTGAAAGAAAGCGTATTTCCCTTTAATAAATTTCCGGGTGTGGATGTGATTTTAGGCCCGGAAATGCGTTCCACCGGTGAAGTCATGGGCATTGATTCCAATTTCCCGGTGGCGTACGCCAAATCGCAAATGGCGGCGGGCGGAAGTCTGCCCACCTCCGGAACAGTTTATATCTCGGTGCGCGATGCGGATAAACAGGCAATCATCGAATCCGCCCGGAAGATCGCCCGGCTGGGCTTTGAATTTATTTCCACTGCCGGCACTTGTGCGGTGCTTAATGATGCGGGTGTGCCGTGTCGGAGGATTAATAAAATTCAGGAAGGACGCCCCAACATCATTGACGCCATAAAAAATCAACAGGTGCAGTTGCTTATTAACACTCCTACGCACAAGGGGCCTGCCACGGATGAAGGCCGCATTCGGGCGGCCGCAGTGCTGCATCGCATACCCATTATCACCACGGTCACTGGAGCCGAAGCCGCCGCGGACGCCATAATAAGCTTAAAAAAGGGTGATTGGACGGTCAAACCGATTCAGGAATACTACGCGGAAATGAACGATATTTAGTCCCGGCGCAACGGGCTGCGTGCCTATGGAAATATATTTGTGGTTTTCCGTGGGGGGGTATAATCCGCTTTCATGGTCAGGCTCGTGGTGAGCCTGGCAGGCCGAAAGGCCGTGAACGGTTACGTTTGATGGAATGGAGTTTCGTTGATGCGATCCATGTTATGTGTTCCCATTGCCCTTATGGCCTTCATCGGCTTTTTGTCGACCACACGCGTCGCGGCAGCCATTACGCTTTCCAACATGTTCACCAATCATCTGGTGCTGCAACGCAACATGCCCGATCCGGTATGGGGATGGGCGAAACCCGGACAGAAAATCAAGGTAAGTTTTGCGGGCCGGACGGTCGCAGTTGCCGCCGATGCCAGCGGTGCCTGGATGGCCAAATTGCCGCCGATGCCGGGCAGTTCCATCCCACGGAATTTAACCATTTCATCCGGACGGCAAAGCATTGTGCTCCATGATGTGCTGGTGGGGGAGGTGTGGCTTTGTTCCGGACAATCCAATATGCAATATCCCATGGCGGGATGGTTTCACCGCACCAATCTGGCGTCGGCGCTGGCCCATGGAACGCATCCGAATATTCGGCTTTATCATGTGCCGATGATTGAATCCAATTTTTCCGGCACGCCCCAAAAACAGACTCCCGCAGTCTGGCAGCGGTGTACACCAAAAAATCTCGCCGGATTTTCCGCCGTGGGTTATTTCTTCGGATTGACTCTGCACAACGCGCTTAAAGTTCCCATTGGCTTAATTGAATCCGATTGGGGTGGTACCAACATTGAACCTTGGATCCCCAGATCAGGTTTTTTTGCCGTACCGCAACTTAAGTCCGATCAGGCTTGGCTGACTGCGATGGCCACTCGCCAAGAGGTGCTCAATTCGCAATATCTTGCGGCCATGTCCGCATGGTTACGCAAAGCCAAACAATCTGTGGCTGTCCGCAAGGCCCTGCCACCGCAGCCAGCCAAGCCAGAAGATGCCATCGGCAGCCCCCATGCTTTTAATTATCATATTCCGCCTGACGATTGGCAGCCCGACCCGCACCAGAATCCGACCACGCTTTTTAATGGTATGATCAATCCGTTAATTCCGTATGCCTTTCGCGGTGCTATCTGGTACCAGGGCGAAACCAATGTATCTTCGCATGATCTGCTCTATTATTATCACCTCAAAGCACTGATTGGATCCTGGCGCAAATTGTGGCACGAAGGGAATTTTCCTTTTTATATCGTTCAGATTGCGCCATTTAACTATGGCCAGGATGCCCGATATGAGCCGTTGATCTGGCAGGCCGAAGAAAAGGCCGCACTGCGGATTCCGAATTGCGGCATCGCTTCAACTATGGATATAGGCAACATCAAGAACATTCATCCGGCGGATAAGGTGGATGTGGGTGATCGTCTGGCGCTGCTTGCGCTGGCCAAGACCTACCATGTGCCGCTCCAAGATGGCATCTACTCCGGACCGGTCTTCAAATCGGCAGCTTTTTCCGGAAATCAAGTGGTGATTCACTTTACGCAAGTTGGCCGCGGGCTGCGTTCGCGCGATGGCAAGCCATTGAACTGGTTTCAGCTCTCCGGCCCCAATGGCAAATTTGTTAATGCCAACGCCAGAATTGTGGGAAAAACTGTGGTGGTACAATCGCCGGAAATACCCAACCCGACGGCGGTACGATTTGCCTGGAGCGACATCGCCGTACCGAACCTGATGAATAGTGATATCCTACCGGCGTTGCCGTTTACGACCCTCAAAGAATCCGATTGAATCTAGGGACGAATCTAGGGACGGACGAATCTAGGGACAGTCGCCTGTTTCTTGACATCCGGCTCGGATGATGGTACATTGTGTTTTATGCTTCGAACTGCGTGCATTGTCATCTCCGATGCACCCCACCACGTTACCCGGCGTGGCAATAACCGCCAAGCCGTCTTTTTCGTTGTTGATGATCAAGGGACATCACCACTCTTCGCCGGGCCACGCAAACCGGCAGGCCGCTGGCAGGCGACAGCACCATGCGCAAATTCGAGAAACTTGTCGGGCGACGTCTGCGGGCACTACCTCCCGGAAGGCCACGAAAAGATACCACAACCTGATCCACAAGGGCACAGCCTGCCGCAAACTCCGCATTTAATAGGTGACTGTCCCTGGTATTCTGTGAATTTCCGTCGTCTTCGTGTCGTTGTGTCGTTGTGGTGAATACCGTCGTGGTCGTCGTACCTTTGCGTTCCTATGCTGCTTTGCGGTTCCCCCCGTCGTTGGTCATTGATCATTAAAATCGCCTCCTTGTGAATTCCCCCCCCAGTCGTTACGCCAGACTGAACACTGAAAACTGAAAACTTTCTAACTTCTTGTGAATTTCCGTCGTCTTCGTGTCGCTGTGTCGTTGTGGTGAATATCGCCGTGGTCGTCGTAATGTCGCGTCTTTGCGTTCTTACGCTGCTTTGCGGTTTCCCCCGTTGTTCCGCATTGCTCATTGATTATTGGTCATTGAACGCCCCCTCTGCTGCGTCCTCGTAAATTTCCGTCGTACCTTTGAGCGAACGGTGGAAGTCGATGTTTTGAGATCTCTCATCGGGCGAGCGGATATTCCATGATCTCCCTGTCGGCCCCGTCCATGTGCGATTTGAAGAGTGAATCCTTGGCCCTTCGCAATTCCTGCTTGATCTGCCTGATCAGCGGGAGGTTGTCACGAAGTACCGGGAACTGCCCTTCCCGAAAGGCGTTGACGATCCGGTCAAATTTTCCCCCATGCTGGTCGCCACCACCATGTTTCGATAACCATTGATCCCGTGCCCAATCGAGCCATTTTTGGGGAGCATGGTTGCGGTATATGAATTCAAGGAAATCCATAATTACATTGCCACTGCTTCCGCCGTCAAGGGAAAAGCGTGTGCTTTCGTCCCCTCCTACGTGAATATGCGGCAGCGGGTGGGAAAACGGGTTACCCAGCTTTTCATAAGACAAGTCCATGCGGAGATAGGTTGCGTGCCCGGCTCCATCAAGGTAATAGTCTTCGAGCGTCTGTTCAGCGACAAGAGCCTGAACGCTTGCATAGACCAACCGGTCCTCCTTCCATTTGAGGGTTGCCAGTATGGCAATGTTCCCCTCAATCCCCGCGATCGCTGGATTTCCGTCGCAGCACTGATCGACCAGCCGCACAAACCAGGCGTGAAGATTCTCACCGGTCATCTGTCGCGGGCCTGCGTTATTCAGCTGGGCTGGGAAATGGGTTTCACTCCGGCCATAGGGTCGGATAATGTCCAATAATTTATCAACGCCAGTTGAAAAGGACTGAGGCCCGGTTTGCCTTTGAGAAATTGGATTAGCCATGCGCGGCGATCCTCGCGGGGCGCTTATATTCATCAAGGTGATCTGGCTCCCCCGTTCCGGCAAGGAAGGGTCTGAGTATTTCAGGGTTTTTCACGTAGAGGAGCTTGGAGCAACGGTCGGGCGGCAGGTTCAAGGGTTTACCGAAATCCAACCAGACAGAATGCCTGATGCTCAGCGGCTCGAGTGTCAGGCAATCGAAGTACGCGGCGAACCGGTGGGGCCGTTCTTTTAGCCGCTCTGCGGTTGCGCAAAAGAGCGGTTCAACATCCAGATTTATCGCTTTTTTCAATTCGACGTGTAATCTTGCGCAAAACGACTGATGGTCGCCGAAGGTGCGAAAACGCATCCCCG
The DNA here is from genome assembly GCA_049977145.1 of Phycisphaerae bacterium. Taxonomy (GTDB): domain Bacteria; phylum Planctomycetota; class Phycisphaerae; order WQYP01; family WQYP01; genus JAMDCX01. The sequence goes on along the minus strand of JBMFGW010000061.1, from coordinate 1,262 downwards.
GAACATGCCGTGCCAAATCTTCTGAAAGCGATTCGCGTACAAACTCAGAACCGGCTGTATACAGGTTCGCCTGCATTCCCAAGTCATCGAGATGTGAAAGCAGCGTGTCCAATGAATTCACTGTCATCCCCATGCTGGCCCCCATCCACTTCCTTGTGACAATATCATTTAGAGACATAAACCCTTCAATCTCGTACCGTGGGACGTAGCCTTCCAGGCATTGGTCGCGTCGGCGCAGTTTACTGGTGTATATCTGGAAAGTTTTAGCAGTTGGATCGGAGGCAGTTAACGGCCACGTAAGTCCGTAGTAACTCCGTACGTAGTCCAAGGGAACGCATTTTCCCAACCGCAGCATCTTAAGTCGCTGATTTTGCTCGCTTGTCATAAACCATCTCCAAAAAATACACAGGTCATACAAATATTATTTTACAGGCGTGGTGGCCTCGGTGGAAGTCACCGGCGACGGGCCGGTATCCGAGCGGCAATGGCGTGGTACCGAAAAGCTGCGACGGGCAGCGGGTACGCGATGTACAAGATCAGCTTGTTGTACGCCCACGGGCAAGGCGTGCCGCAAGATTATGCCAAGGCGGCGGAAGGTTGATTCCAGGTGCCACAATTTGTCAATTTCTTCGTCCACGGTGCGCCGGGACAAAGATTTCTTAGTGGCGTTTTTTGGGGCACAGTTTTCCCAAAATCCGCAGCCTTGATCAGTATTATCAGCATTCAGTATTCAGGAGTCCTTTTCACTGATCAAGGAACACGGATCACGGATCAATTCCATTACAGTATTGATCATTGATCATTGGTCGTCCCTTCGTGTCGTTGTGTCGTTGTGGTGAATACCGTCGTGGTCGTCGTACCTTTGCGTTCTTATGCTGCTTTGCGGTTCCCCCCGTCGTTACTCATTGGTCATTGCTCATTGATCATTGAAATCGCCTCCTCCTGTGAATTTCCGTCGTGCCTTTGGTCAGTATTGGTCAGTATTATCAGTATTGGCCAGTAATATCAGTACCGTTCATCGTTCGTTGGCCCCTCGTCACTCCGTCACGTTCCTCCGCCGCCTCCCCTGCCTCCTTGTGAATTTCCGTCGTCCCTTTGGTTAGTATTGGTCAGTGATCAGTGGTCATTGATCATCGATCGCGTCTTTGCGTTCTTATGCTGCTTTGCGGTTCCCCCCGTCGTTGCTCATTGATCATTAAAATCGCCTCCTTGTGAATTCCCCCCCCAGTCGTTACGCCAGACTGAACACTGAAAACTGAAAA
>JBMFGW010000060.1:0-24289 GCA_049977145.1 Phycisphaerae bacterium | reverse complement strand
ACATGAATAAAACAGAATGCAAGTACAATATCAAATAAAACAAAACACTTTAGTGGCTACACGCAAATGCGAAAAAGCATACTTAACTAATTGTAATACAACGACTTACGTCAAAACGGCGTTGGAACATCCGATAAAACGGAATAAATGTGCCATTAGCACTCAAAAGATTCCCATATTATACGGCTACAGTCTAGAATTTTTTCCAAAAATAATTGAAGTTTTGTGGTGCGCTTGGCAATTTGGCTTGTCCCCCTTACCCTTACCGGTCGTTGTTAATGGGAGAACTTGAATGTTGGCCAAAGTGCATAGCTTCGTGCTGCAAGGTATTGAGGCTATCAAATGTGAAGTTGAAGTCAATATAGCCGCCAAAGAATATGGCGATCCACTGCTGGTCGGATTGCCGGATAATGCGGTCAAGGAGGCACTGGATCGTATTCGTACAGCCATGGTCAACAGTGGTTTTACCTTTCCTGATCGGCAATTGCTGGTAAATCTGGCCCCGGCGGATATTAAAAAAGAAGGTAGTGCTCTGGAATTGCCCATCGCTTTGGGCATTCTTCATGCCGGTAAAGCGATTAATTCCGACCGGCATAAAAATTTTTTAGTGGCCGGTGAATTGGCCCTTGACGGTTCGGTACGGCCCATCAAAGGCGCACTTTCCATGGCCATGCTGGCCGCGGCAGGAGGATATACCGGGCTGCTGGTACCGCCGGCCAATGCGCGGGAAGCGGCCGTTGTTCCGGATATTGACATATATCCTATTGATTCACTGGCCACACTGGTGGGCTTTCTCAATGGGCTTTTGGAACTCGCTCCGGAGCAGGTGGATGAAACGGACACCCAAGCGCCACCGGATGCCTATGAGCTGGATTTTGCGGATGTACGTGGACAGGAAATGGCCAAGCGGGCCTTGACCATTGCCGCCGCAGGGCGACACAACGTACTACTTTTGGGGCCTCCAGGCGCCGGCAAGACGATGTTGTGTCAGCGGTTGCCAACCATACTTCCGCCGTTGACCCGGCAGGAAGCGCTGGAAACCTCGCGGATTTATTCGGCTTGCGGTTTATTACCCAAGGGCAGCAGCCTGATGCGCACTCGGCCCGTGCGGATGCCGCACCATTCCGCCAGTGCCCCAGCGCTGGTGGGGGGCGGGACGATTCCCCGTCCCGGCGAAGTTTCGTTGGCGCATCATGGCGTATTGTTCCTGGATGAGTTGCCGGAATTTTCACGCCATGTGCTGGAGATGCTTCGCCAGCCCTTGGAATCCGGTTCCGTTACCATCGCCCGCGCCCACGCCAGCGTCACGTTTCCGGCGCGCTTTATGCTGGTGGCGGCGATGAATCCGACCGCCAGCGGCAAGGGCACACTGGATCGGCGCAAGGCCAAATCAACCGAATTGGAAGCCATGGATAAATACATGGGCAAACTTTCCGGTCCGCTGCTGGATCGTATTGATATTCATCTGGAAGTACCGGCGGTGACCTATCGTGATTTAACGAGCAAAATTGTCGGCACGAGTTCCGCGGTTATGCGGAGCCGGGTGGAACAGGCCCGGAGCTTGCAGGCCCGGAGATTTGGGGCCAACGCCACCACCACCAATGCTAATATGAAAACACAACAACTCAAAGAGTTTTGTCCGCTGGATGATACGAGCATGTTATTGATGAAACAGGCGATGGAGGAATTGGGCTTAAGCGCCCGGGCCTTTGATAAAGTTCGCCGCCTGGCGCGCACCATTGCGGATCTCGACGGTGTGGACAACATCACGGCAACCCATGTGACGGAGGCCATTGGCTACCGATTGCTGGATCGCAAGTATTAACATTACCATTCCCACACCAGGGTTTTCCGCACGTCTGGTAAGCGGGAACGTATTACTTTCGAGAGGTTCTAATGAATCAGGAGTTACATGTTATGCGAATGGCAACGGTATGCGGCGTATTATTTCTGGTTGGGGCGACCATGGTTTCAGGCCTGGCCATAGCTGGTCCGGCAGTTAAACCGGTGAAGCCTGCGGCCAAACCCGTTCCACCGCCCGCGCATCTTCCCAAGGCGGCACCCAAGGCCATAGCGGTGGTGCATGGGCACATTACGATTAATAAAAAGGTGCTGCATTACACGGCAACCACCGGCTACATGCCCATCAAAAGCCATGGAAAACTGCAGGCTGATATTTTCTTTATTGCCTATACCAAAGACCCGATGCCGGGAACCAGCGCCGCGGTCCAACGGGACCGCCGCCCCATCACATTTTTATTTAATGGGGGACCGGGAGCGGCCTCGGTCTGGCTGAATCTGGGATGTGCCGGTCCGATGCGGGTGGAGCTGACGCCCAATGGCAACGTCACCCCGCCACCGTATAAACTTGTTCCAAATCACCAAACCTGGCTGCAGGCTTCGGATCTTGTTTTCGTGGATCCGGTTGGCACCGGGTTCAGCCGGATGGCGCCGGGCGTGCCGGGGAAAGACTTCTACGGGGTGCGGCAGGACATTGCATCCGTGGCCACCTTTATCCGTCTTTATACCACCATGTATCAGCGTTGGGGTTCGCCCAAATTCCTCGCGGGCGAAAGTTATGGCACCACCCGCGCCTGCGGCCTGGCGGATTATCTATCGGAGCATGATGGCATGACGCTCAATGGCGTGATTCTCATTTCCTGCGCCTTGAATTTCCAAATTTTAATGCCCAGTTTCGGTAATGATACACCTTATCCCCTGTTTCTTCCGTCCTATACCGCGGCAGCTTGGTATCACCACAAGCTGGCGCCGGATTTGGAAAAACATTTTCATCGCACTCTGAAAAAAGTTGAGCATTGGGCCATCACCGATTACATTTCCGCCTTGGCGCAGGGAAGTAATCTCACCACCACACAGCGCCACGCGGTAGCCGCCAAGCTGGCCCGTTATACCGGACTATCACCACGTGAAATTCTGCTGGCGAATTTACGCATTGGTCCGGGGTTGTTCGAACAAGCGCTGCTGCGTAAGCAGCGGCGGGTCATTGGTCGTATGGACACGCGCTTAACAGGGTACAATCCCAACCCCACCGCCGGCACGGCGCCGTATGATCCGGCGATGTCGCGGTTTATCGCGCCATTCACCAGCGCCTTTGACCAATATGTGCGGGAAGACCTGAAGTATCGGAATAATTTGCCCTATAAAACGTTATCGGATGATGTTTATCCATGGCATTTTGGCACGGGCGCAATGGGCTATCTCGACGTCGCGGATAATCTGCAGCGGGCGATGATCCGGGACCCGTTCATGAAAGTGCTGGTTTGCAGCGGCTATTTCGATTTGGCCACTCCTTTCTTTGGAACTATTTACACCATGGACCATCTGGATTTGAGCCGCAAGCTCCAGAAGAATATTCAAGAGGTCTTTTTCCGCGGTGGGCACATGGTGTACCATCCCGCGCCCATGCGGATAAAATTAGCGCGACAGGTAAGGGCCTTTATTGCCGCGGCGGCAAAATAGATGCCCGCAACAAACGTGCTGCTTCTCCATATATTTATTCCGATAACCACGCGACAACTTATATTCGGACGTGCCACGACAATTCCCGTTTAAAAACTCATGGCTAACGGGCTGGTCTCCGATAAAGTAGTGATAACCGCGCCATACGCATGAGGCTATCGGTGGAGATGGGGCCGGGGGGTGGAAAATGTGTCGCGGCGCGTGGACAACGCCCTGGAAGGTTGGTGAACTAATGGCTTCAATCACAGAACGGAAAGCCGCACTGGAACGCATTCGCGTGCTGGCGGATAAATCCGCAGCGGTGCAGTTGATTCAGAAAAAAGTTTTTTCGCGCGATATGGAATACCGTGAAAGCCTTGCCCATGACATGGAAAACATGCAGCGCGGTTTGCCCTATCACCTGTTTTTGCCGGCCGAGACCGCACTGGCCCCGGAGGATGTATTCCCCAATCTGCGCTGGGGTGGGCGGGCCATTATGGTGTCGCCCAATGAATTGCTGGTCCAGGAAATCGCCCAGCGTTTTACCCGCTGGGAAGGTTTTATCCTGGAAGGACCGCCGCGCAGCGCGCGTATGCCGATTCTGGGTTTGTCGATTCCCGGCTGCGGCAAACCCGTGTACTATCTGGTGGCCCGCAAAGTCCAATTGTTAAAGCCCGGCGAATCCACGGAGCGTTTCACCTACCATGTGCATTTAGCGCGGAAAGATATGGAGCAGGAGAAATATGTTGTCGTCAAGCAGGTCCCCACGGTGGATCGGGTGGTGTCGCGGCTGCGTGCTAAATTTCCGGATGCGTCACTGGATGACATCCGGCGCCGCGCCATGAAATTCACCGAAAAAATATTCCCCGTGTTCCTCACGCGGGAAGCGGCGATGCTCAAAATTCTCCAGCGCGATCTGCCCAAGCCCTTCTGCGACCGGGTGCCGCGCTGTCTGGGTGTGGAACATGACTCCAAAGGGTTTGTGCGCACGCTTTATATGAACTGGCTGCGCAACGGCGGCGCCGGCGTTTCCCAGCTTGAGTTCGCGCGGCAGTCCTGCGAATTGCTTACGGCCCTGCATGAAAAAATCGGCGTGATCCATCTGGACCTCCGTCTGGATAACTTTGTGATCACAAAACAGGGCGTCGGATTTATTGACTTTGGCTCCGCCGTGCGTGTGGGTGAAACTTTCTCCGACAATTCGCTGCTGCATACGCTTTATGAAGAGATGATGAAAACCTCACAGATTCAGCGGATGCTGTATCACATGAGCGAGAACGGTCTGGTGACCTCCGATGTTTTACGCCACGGTTTGCACAAGGTGGATAAAGCGGTGGATTTATTTTATCTGGCGGTACAGATCAACAAACCGCATTCCAATCCCGATTTCAAGGGTTTGATTCACTTTAACGCCAAGAGCCTCGAAGCGCGGCATCTCAAACGGCTGACCGATGAAATTCTCCGGCCGCCCGATGAGCACAACGTAAAATACTGTTCGGCCCGGGATATTTTAGCGGGTTTAAACCGCGCGGCCGAGGAAATTGCCGCGGGACGTGAACCCGAGCCGCTGCCGGAAGCCATGGTAGAATCATTGGCCGCCCTGCCGCTTGGCACCGAACGCTGCGCCGTGCGCGCCGTGGGATAAAGACTTTCATCGACGTACATACTGACTACCACAACACAATAAATTACGAAGGAAAGAGCAGCCCGGCAGTCAGCCATTCCTTTAACATTATGTCCCTTTAATTAGTCGCGGATGTATGTATTTATGAGACTCCGCCGGCAACGTCCATTTTGGAGTTATGTCTGAAGCCCCATTATCAGTCGAGCCGAAGGAAAAAAGGGAAATGTTGCGGCAGCGTGTCCGTTTTGCGGCGATGGTTCGGGGGAGACTAATTCGCCCACGTTACCGCCAGGAGACATTAGCATGAGGCTGCCGCAATCACATCGTGCGTTTACCTTACTGGAACTTTTGGTGACCGTAACGATCATCTTAATGCTCATCGCGATCATTTTGCCGGCGTTGCGCAAGGCGCGGGAATTGGCTAATCGCACCTCCTGTGCCGCAAATTTACTTACGTGGGGTCAGGCGTCGCTGTTATTTGCAAAAGATCACCAGGGTTTTTTCCCGGCGGCTTGGGGCTATGGCAATGGCAACGTCCAGAGTTCCTATCCCAAATATGGAATTTCCCGAAATCCGGTCAATGGATGTATCTTCCCGATGATTCTTAATAACGATTCCGCCGATGAGACCAACGCCCAATATGGTGCTGACTGGCGACGCTTTGGCACGCCCTATTCCACATTTTTGCAGTACGGCGGTACCGGCTCAGTAGACGTCATGTCGGGATTTGGCGCGGCGGTCGCCAGTGCCATCAGTGGCTTGGAAATTCCCTATATTTCCGGACTTAATTCCAGTAATTGGGGTTACACCGGCTATGATCTGACCACTTGGGGGCTGGATAATGGTTTGAGTAAGGCCCCCAAGCCCAGCATGTATGTCCGTCTGGCACCGTGGATGATCTGCCCAAGTTCTGATTATCAAAGCACTCTATATGCGGGTGATCAGCCCGGCGATTGGGGTTTCTGGATCACCGATACGTATATGTATGTTGGTGGCACCGTGGATCGCACGCAGCATAGCTTTGCGCAGCTTACCACCGATCTTCCGGCGGGATCCTTGTTCGCCGGGCAGGGAATGGTTGAAACCAGCGGATACAATGGTGCTTTAACGCCTGTTTGGGGCAATCGTATCAATGAGCCGGCTACCACCGATCAAGATTCGCCGCAGTCTATTCTTGCGGCCGATGCCATCGCGTGGGGCGGAAATCAGCAGGAGCAAAATGGTGTACCCATGAGTGGTCAGGGCAATATGTACCTCATTAACCATCCCAGTTACAGCAATCCGGAAAAGCCTTCGTTCCAGAACATATTGTACGCCGATGGCCACGTCAATGGCATCAGCGATCCGACGTTTTATGATTACTCAACGGGCAGGAATTCGAACAATCTAACCGACTATAACTGGGCCATGGCCCACATGCCGCCGCTCAATGGTCGTCCGTCGCTATTTTCCGGCTATACCGGTGCCAATAGTTACCTCAATGTATGGAATTATAATTGGGCGGGTTGGCTGTTCTATTGGCCAAATCAGCCGGGTGGAAATTAACCAATCCGTATTCGCCTTGGTGATCGTTGCCGACGTAAGGCCGGAGTTGCGGCATTCTATTTAGTTGCCGCTTCGTGTGACAGCGCGACTTAGGCCTTTGAGTGTCAAAAACGCCCATCCGAATCCAGATTTTCCACGTTTAACTCAACGCGAGGGGTGAGTATCGCTATAATTCAGGTATGATAGTACGTTAACGTGCTGTTCAGGAATGCGGCAATCATGGTTTTCAAATATGTAATTCTGCTTCTCGCGTTGCTGTCGCTGACTGGTTGCGGCTTTTTTTCGTTGGGGCGGCCGGCGCTGGCCAGTGATGATCCCGCTCTTAAAATCCCGGCCATGAAAATTGCCGCCCGCCATCATGATCAATCGGCAATTCCGCTGTTAATCAAGGCCTTATCCAGTCAGGATTCGGCCATCCGGTTTTATGCCATCTATGCGCTGCGAAAGATTACCGGGCATGAATTCGGATATATCTATTACGCTTCTGAACATCGCCGAAAAATTGCCATCAGACGCTGGAAAAAATGGCTGGCCACGCAACAACCGGCCCGTACGCATGCCGCGGTTTTCAATCGGCGGGTTGGGGAGCCGGCCGGCAAGTGTGACCGAGCACTACCGCTCTGTCGCGCCGCAATTCCATCTGCGGTCGCCATACCGCTGATGCGGGCAAGATGCCTGCATGACAGCGGGCCGCGCCATCGATTTGTCTCATTGGAATCCCAGCGGAGTGCCGCATGATATTCCGACGCAAGCCGATCCATAAACGCGCGCTGGGAACCGTGGAGGATCTTGGTGACGGGCGAGTGTTCTATCGGCTAAAGGCCGGTATGAACTTTACGCTCGTGCCGCTTTTGCGGACGGAATTGCTGGAGATTGCGGAACATTATCATCCGCGGAAAATGATTTTTGAGTTGGAGCAGTTGAGCTGTTTCAGTGGTGCATGCCTGGCCACGCTGGTGGAGGTGCTGCGGCATCTGCCGGCGGGGGCGCAGCTCTATCTTGCGCACGTCAATAAAGAATTTCGCGGGATCATTAAAATCGGGCATCTCGATGAGATGGTGAAGATTGTGGACGATATGCCCGTGCAGGAAGCGATGGAACTTTTAGCCGGTTCTTCCTGTGCGATCCCGCCCGGTTGTGCAAAGGGTGATGTACCCGCGTGCGCGACCTCGGTCCGTCGTGCTACCGGAGGTGCCGATGCGTCAGGCCATTGAATTCTTCGGAGATTTTTTTTACATGCTGCTTGATACGCTGCGGGCCATCAGGCCGGCCTTATGGACGGGGCGCGGGCGAACCTTGGCCTGGCATAATTTATGGGTGCAGATGAACCGCATCGGTGTGGAAAGCATTCCAATTGTGTGCCTGGTGATGTTGTGTATCGGGGCCATATTGGCCATGCAGGTGGCTCCGGAATTGGCCAAGTTCGGCATCGTGCCGGTGACCGCGGATATCGTGGCATTGGCGACATTCCGGGAAATGGGGCCGCTGGTTTCCGCGGTGGTCATGACCGGTTTTGGAGGCGCGGCGATAGCGGCGGAAATTGGCACGATGGTGGTGGGGGAGGAAATTGAAGCCATGGAGGCCATGGCCATTGACCCCATCCGCTTTCTGGTCGTGCCGCGCGTGCTGGCCGGCATTGTAATGATGGTGTGCCTGACCGCGGTGGGGGACCTGGCGGCAATGTTCGGCGGGCTGGTTACATCGGTTCTGCTGCTGCATATTGGAACCATGCAATACATCCATCATGCCCTGACGATTTTGAAGGTGGGGGATTTTTTGACCGGACTGGTCAAGGCGGCGGTGTTCGGGCTGCTGATCAGCGCCATCGCCTGTTTTCTTGGATTGAAAGTTCGGGGCGGGGCGGAGGGTGTGGGGCTTAATACCAGCAAAACGGTGGTCTTCACCATTGTCGCGTTGATTGTGGTGGACCTGATTTTTACGTCGTTGTTCTTTTATCTGGGCGTGTAATGCCGAAACCGGTGATTCAACTCAAGGGCGTCGGGAAAAGCTTCGGTGAGAGGATGCTTTTTCATGATCTGAATCTGGACATCATGCCCGGTGAGACGCTGGTGATCATGGGACCTTCCGGTTGCGGCAAGTCCACGCTGCTGCGGGTGCTCATGGGCCACCTGAAAATAGATGCGGGGACGGTTTTGATTCATGGGAATTCCCTTGCAAATATGGATCGCGGCGAACTGGATGCGTGGCGTCAGTCCGTGGGGATGCTGTTTCAGAGCGGAGCTTTATTCGACTCCATGACCCTGCGCGAAAATCTGGCGCTGCCGGTACGCGAGCACACCGATCTGGCCGAGCAGACCATCGACATCATGGTCGAAATCTATCTGCAACTTGTGGGATTGCGGGAGCATATTGACAAAATGCCGGCCCAACTCTCCGGCGGAATGAAAAAACGCGGCGGCCTGGCCCGGGCGCTGATGATGCAGCCGCAGATCCTATTTTATGATGAACCCACCGCGGGCCTGGATCCGGTGAACACCGCGCACATTGACCGCCTGATGATGGATCTGAAAACAAAAATGGATGCCACCAGTGTGGTCGTGACCCATGACATGGCATCCGCCTTCAAGCTCGCCGATCGCATGGCTTTATTATTTGACGGAAGATTTGTTGCCGTTGGATCCGCGGATGAATTTCGTACCACCACCAATCCCATGGTACGCCAATTTGTTGATGGCGGGATGGAAGGGCCGCTGGTTAATCCCGCAGATCAAACCGGTTATAAAGCGGCTCTTCTGGGGTGCAATATCAAGGAGACGCCGCATGGCAAAAAAAGAACGTAACGCCTTTCGGGCCGGCGTATTTATGCTGCTTAGCCTGGTGCTGATTCTGGTGATGGTCGTCGCCATCAGAGGCTTCGCCCGCGTATTTGAACCGATGCAGGTAAGAGCGGCGCGGTTTTCGCTGCGCGATGATCTCGGAGGCCTGCAGGTGGGAGATAATTTGCGTGTGGCGGGCTTTACGGTGGGAGAAATTCAATCCATCAGTCTGCGGACCAATGTAAAAAAACCCTATGTCCGCGTTACGTTTACCATGCCGAAAAAATATACCTTGCGCACTGGCGCGAAGGTTGTCATCGGCGGAACGATCACAGGTACAAGCTGGTTGAATTTTGAAAGTCTCGGCACCGGCCCGGCGTTGCCACCCGATTATGTTTTGACCGGGCAACCCAGCGGCATCAGCCATGCCCTGTCTACCATTGTTTCTCTGACACCGCAGATAAAATCCATGGTGACGCAGGTTCGTACTACCACCATACCCCTGGTCAATGCCGATCTGACCAAGCTGGGACGCGCCGCGGATTCCATCCATGCCGCCGCCACCAGCGCCACGGGCGTATTAAATTCCATCCATGGCGAAATTAAACCGGCGGTAGCCAAGTATGATCTGGCTGCCGACAAGACCGCGTATGCCATGGATCAGGCGGGCAAGCTGCTGCATTCCGGACGCAAGGGAGCGGTAATGAATTTCAATGTCGCCGCCGCAGAAATCAGAAAGGCCATTCCCGCATTGCTGGCCAAGGCCCAGGTCGATCTGGATGAGGTTCATGCCACATTCACCAACAGTACCGCGCTGACCGCCAATGCGCAGAAACTTCTGGCCGCCAACCAGGATCGCGTCAATGGCATTATCCGTGCTGTGCATAGTGCTGCGGTGGATCTGCGGACATTTGCCGTGGAAATACGCCACAGCCCCTGGCGGCTTTTGTACAAACCCAGTAAAAAAGACATTGACAACGTGGAAGTGTATGACGCGGTGCGCCAGTTTGATCATGCCGCCCGTCATCTCCAGCACGCCGCCGCTGTCCTGAAAGCCGCCGCTGTCAATCCGCAAACGCCCGCCCAACGCGCGCAATTGCATCAACTTCTGCGGCAACTCAACACCACCTTCAGCCAATTTCAGATCGTGGAATCGAAATTCTGGAAGGCCGTGAAATAGAGAACGGTGACAAAGAAGAACGTGCAAACAATTTCACATACCAGACAGGCTGAAGGTCAGTACTATTGGCTATCTGCAGCGCGCCGCAGTTCAGAGCTTTTATCCCGCTGTTGGGCGTTACATCAGGAACATACATCACCGCATTATCCACCGTCATTCCGCCGGCATAACCATCAACGATGAGGCCGTTGGAATCACCGGATTGCGGCAATTGCCAACTGCAATCCCTTATCAGCCCGACATTCCCTAATGCCATGATTCCGTTGTAATAAGTTGAAAAAAAGGTAACCGTTCACGGCCTTTCGGCCTGCCAAGCTCACAATGAGCCGGACCATGAAAACAGATTCTACCCTTCCCCATGACAAAATAAAATGTATTTCTATGATAAAGTTTGGTGTAAAATTTAAGCGTTGCACACAATCCGTCCGGTAATAAAAAACAGATCAATCGGGTGGTGGATGACCGGATACGCCGCTGCTCGGACTGCGGTGGCGTGGTTCGCTCCATGGACCTGCCACCACGCAAGCTCCAGCAGGTAGAGATTCCGGAAATTCCGGTGGCGGTAGTGGAACATCGCCGCCATGGATACTTTTGTCCACATTGCCAAAAAGTCCATTACGCACCGCTACCACCGGAAATTCAGAACAGCGGCTTGGTCGGCCCACGTCTCACGGCTTGGATCGCATACCTCAAGGGATCCTGCCATTGTTCATTTTCCACGATCCGCAAGTTCTGCCGCGATGTCTTGCTGCTACCGGCTTGGATGCTCCGGAACACAAACCGGCCCGGAATATGGCCGGACGTTTCCGCCAAAACAGGGACTCCTATTTTCGATTTACCACGACACCAGGCCTTGAGCCAACCAATAATCTGGCGGAACAAGCTATCCGCTTTGTTGTGCTGGATCGCCATGTTACGCAAGGGACACGCAGCGAGCGTGGGCAGCAGTGGTGTGAGCGAATCTGGACGGCCATCGCCACCTGTACGCAGCAACAACGCAGCGTCTTTGAATTCCTGTATCAGACCATCCACAACCACTTCGCGGGACGGCCTACACCTTCGCTTCTTCCATCAGGCCCGTGAACGGTTACCGGAAACGAAATAACTTCCCGATTTGCGTTGCCATCGACTACGCCGCCATCGCCAGAGCTGGCAGCTATTTAAGGGGCGGTGCGCCGGAATGTCCACGCCGGTGCCGCAGCGCGTCAGGTTTTTGGGAAGTTATTTTGGACGCGTTGCTAAAATGCGATAAAATCCAAGGTTTTTAGCAGCCCGGTGTCACGTACTCACCACGGCAGTGGAACAATCACTTGTCACAAGCACGCGCCGGCAAGTCCGGATCCAGCGTGGCCCAGGTGATTCGTTTGCCCACCGCAGCGAGTATCGCATTGAGCAGAGCATTGCGATGGCGGCAATAATTGCAAAGCTCAATGAGCTTGTGCCCAACATCCCGCTTGGCGAAATAACCCGTCTGGCCGCTCTGCAATTGGTTCGCCCCCATCGCCGTCGCCCAGCGCACCGCTTCGTCCCACAACCGGAAATACATAAACCAGTCACCGCCATAGTTATAATCCAAACCGATGAACTTATTGATGGCCTTGCCATTGGACACAAACAGCAGCATAAAGGCCACCATGTTGTGGTTGGTTGTATCGCGTAATATCAAAAACCAGGAATCCGGCGCCCGTGCGATGGAGGCAAAAAATTGTGGGGTCAGACGTTCAAATTTTACCTTACCGCGATGGTAGGTATTCATAAATAATGTAAAGATTTCCGCTTGTGTTTGTGGGTCGGGTTGTTGCACGCAGCTTACAATCAGTTCGCCCATGGCATGGCTTTTGCGCAGTTTTTTGCGAAGTTTATAACGATTCTCCGAGTCCAACTGCTTCAAATAAGCGTCATACCCGCCCGGCGGCAGCGGCACGGTGGTGCCGGGAAAGCTGGGAATTTTGAAGTACTTACGGTTTGGTATCAAGGTATTGAGTGTCGGCCAGTAAGCTGCGGGGAAATCCTTCCATACCAGAAGCGAAGCCCCGCTGGCTTTTCCCCGCTGCTCGAGTTCTACCGCGATGACGGAAACAAAATCCGCCAGCTTGACGCCGGGTATAAATCCAACCGTACCTTCATCTGAGCATGGCGAACCCACAAATAAAGTTTTCTGATGCCGGAGCCCCGCCAGTAATCTGCCACCAGCCTGCAACACCCGATTTACCAGGGGAGGGGCCACGAGTTCCATCGGTACATCCATGGTAAAGGCCGGCGCGATCCCTACATTCCGACCGTCTTGTTTGAGGATCAGATAGCTGAACTGAAATTGATCACCCAATTCCGCCTGCTCCAGCGCGGCATACCACCACCCGCCCTCCAGCGGTGCTGGAAAGCATTGATTAACAAACACCGGATCAAGCTGAGAAATTGAATCAATCCACGTTGCTGATATCGCCAAGGTTTCCTCTTATCATTACGTCGGTTTACGCCGACATGCGTCCTATTTTGTCGGCTCATTACCTAATTTATATTATCTTATCCTTTTTCCACTCTTTTAATAGGCCGAGCTTTTCTCGTGTTGTATCCCGCAACAGTGCGCTTTACGAAATTCCCGTCGTTTTGGCCAATGCCCAACAGAAGTCATACCCGCTCATGATCGTATGAATTTCTAACACTACAGCGCGACTTCCTAATCGCCCCCTGCGTTAATCGCAGACAAGCAGAATTCGGAAGGGCGTCTGTGGCCCGCAAAAGCCAATGTCGCGCTGTAGTGCTAAGATGTGTATAAACTTGAACCGTAAGAGAGTGGTACCGCCGTGAACGGATACCGAGTTTGGAAAACCGAAAGGCCGTGAACGGTTACCAGTATTGCCGCAATGCACCACGATCCCGCCCACGACGCCATCTCCACGTCAGGCTTCCGAAGGCAGTTCGGCCAGGCTTTCCACAGGTTGGCGGTGATAGGCGCCGCGCACCACCCAATAGGCTCCGAGCATATTCCAGCATATCGGCAAAAAGCGGATGGCCTGCGCCAGCGCGAAGGCCTGGCTGGCGGTATCCACACCGCGTGTGACAAAAAAATGAAGCAAAATGGCATCCATTACCCCAATTCCCTGCGGCGGAACAATGGGCAGACTTGCCGCCAGCGCCGCCACGGGAATATACGCCATGAAACAGCCGAACGATGCGTGCATGCCGAAGGCCCGTCCCGCTAAAAACCCGGCCAATGGCAAAACCGCCTGTGACAGCACACTGGCCCCCAGCGTTAGCGCAATGACGCCGGGGTGATCGCGGTATACACGCAGCGTGCGGTCGGCATGTTTCAAAAATTCCGGCAGCGGCAGGCGTTCAAGCAGTGCGTCTACACGCAGCAGTTTGCGCAGGCGCACCGAGAAATAGACAATTCCACCGGCAATCGTCAGTCCCAGCAGCCCGGCAATCAGAGACAGTACGTGCACCAATACCGGATCGGAAACATTTTGGCCCTCTGCGGAAAAATGATTGGCCGTAAGCTGCGCCGCCGCCGCCACACCCGCCACCAGCATCAAGCCAATTAAGCCGATGACCCGATCCAGAATAACCGTCACCGCGCTTTTGGTTTTTTGCCCGGTGATCCGGCCCGTGTAGATAATTTTAACAATATCCCCGCTGGTGGTTCCGGGGAGGAATGTGGAATAAAATTGCCCCACAAAAGTAAGCGTCAAGCATTTGCCGTAAGGCAGATTCATCCCCTGCACCAGCATAAGTTGCCGCCAGCGCCACGCGGTAATAACAAATGGCAACCCCAGCAATAACAGTGCCGCCAGCAATGGCAGCGGTTTGGCGTGATCCAGCAGATGGGGAAAGCCCAGCGCCACCGCGGGTTTGTCATGGACGCCCACGAGATAATTCGCCGGCACCGCCAGCAGATCGGGAAACTCAATAGGGACCTTGGTCGCGATGGCGGTTGCCACCTGTCCATGTGGCAGGCGTACCGATATTGTTTGATCCTTAAATTTCAGTGTATACAGATTGCCGTGATGCGCCAGCAGCGTCAGGCGCGTGTTACGGATAAATGTAACATTGCGGATCACCGCTCCTTTTTTCACCACCACCTGATCATTCCAGGCAATATGGGAAATCACGTACCAAAGACCAACTACCGCAATCAAAAGTTTGATCAGGGTGATGATAATTTTACGTGTGGTATGCGATTTTGCCTGCGTCATGCCGTCCACTACGTCCCGCGGGGTTGCGGATCAAATTCCGAGGTCCTGCCGGGTTAAAATAGCCTCGAACATATAGCCCGCGGACTCAATATTTTCCCGTGCGCCTTCGCCGCGATCTATGACCGCGATAATTTTTTCCACCTGTGCGCCCGCCGCCGTAATTACTTGCGCCGCCTCCAGCACCTGTCCGCCGGTCGTGGCAATGTCCTCCACGAGCAACACGGTGTCCCCGGCCAATAAAGCCCCTTCAATGTGTTTGCCGGTGCCATAATCCTTTTTGGAATTGCGCACAATAAAAAAGGGCAATCCCGCCGCCAGTGATGCCGCAGCTGCCAACGCCACCCCGCCGAGTTCCGCCCCTGCGATACGCGTGGTCAGCGGCGATCTTCCCGCAGCCAGCCGTGCGCCCAGAGCGGCGAGAATGTCCGGCTGCGTTTCAAAGAGATACTTATCCAGGTAATACTTGGACTTCCGTCCGGATCGCAACGTAAAATCACCTTCCAGATAGGCGACTTCCCGAATCCGCGTGGCTAATTGTGATTTATCCAGCATCAGCAAAACTCCGTGTCAACATTAATGCGGATTATAACAGATTTTCAACACCTGGCACGTTGCCAAAAGGTAGTGCACGGCAACCGGCTCCACACTTACATATCCACTCCGGTCTGGGCACGCAAGGTTTGGGGTGGCTACCACCGCGAACCGCACGCGCCCGCGATGGTGGGGCGCGCATCTCCCCCGCTTCTTCAATAGGAAATACCACCGGGAAATCCCGCCGGTTCAAGGAATATATATATAATTCCGCATAACAATACCATCTTTCCGGGCAGCGTTTGTTGACTCGGGCGCGGAAAATATGGAACCGCAGCGGTCCCAAAGTTTTCGGCGTCGTGTTCCGCCCGCATTGCGGGTGCGGCCAAATTTTCGGGCGGTCGGCAGCTCCGCTGTAAACGCGTGGGCCAAGGCCACGCGGCTAAAACGGAATAGCGCGGTACTGTGCCCCAAAAATTGGATGCAGGGAATGAAGGATTGCCAAAATAATAGGGTGATTGCCGCCATGCTGTGGGGATATAGTGCGTTTAACCAGCGCGGGCGTAACGATGAAATGCTGTAGTCAATTGTTGGGTGATCGGGCCGACGGCGCCATCCCCCACCGTGCGTTTGTCCACGCTGGTCACGGGGACTATTTCCGCGCCGGTGCCGGTAAGAAAGCATTCGTCTGCAGTGTATAAATCATAGCGCGTCAAATTGGCCTGGCGTGTTGGAATTTTCGCTTCCGCCGCGAGTTCCAACACCACCGCCCGGCTGACCCCCAACAGAATGCCGCTCTCTTCCGCGGGTGTGAGCAGTTGTCCATCCCGCACAATAAAGATATTATCCGCCGTGCATTCACACACAAACCCCAGATGATTGAGCATGACCGCTTCGGCCGCGCCGGCGTCAATGGCTTCCCATTTCGCCATGATATTATTGAGATAATTGAGACTTTTGATGCGCGGCGATAATGCCGCCGCCGCCACCCGAGGGGTACTGGCCGTGATAATAGCCATACCCTTTTGATAGGTTTCCTGGGAATACATGGCGATGCGCCCGGCGATAATAAATACTGCCGGGGTGCCACAGGTCGCCGGTGAAATATCCAGCGATCCGGCCCCGCGCGTCACCACCAGGCGGATATAGGAATCCTGAAGATTGTTCGCCTGCAGTGTCTGGGCAATCGCGGCCATTATTGCGGACTGGGAATACGGAATTTCCAGCCGGATCACGCGGGCCGAAGCATACAATCGGTTGAGATGATCGGCCTGCCGGAAGACCCGTCCATGGTATTGCCGCAGCCCCTCAAACACCCCATCTCCATAAAGCACACCATGATCAAAGATGCTCACCGCAGCCTTGTCGGGCGGCACAAGTTTTCCATTCATCCAGATTAAATCCATGGCGAAAGCTCCCGGAATGCCAGCATGGCAAAGTCAATTCCAACACCGGCAGCAATGCCGGAAAATCTAAATGATACATGGAATTACCGATCCACGAAACGCCGGAGACGAGACAATATCCGAGTTGCTGGACGTTCGTAAAATGTTAATGTATATTATCCAAACAGAATCCTTACGGATTTGCTAAAGGAAACGGCTGGTATGATCCGATATAAGATACAGCAGAGTGTCGGGATAGGCGCTTTGAGATACTCCGTAACGGCAGTGCAACTGTGCGATCATCCGGCCGTTATCAGTTTGGAATGGAAAGGAGTCCTTTATCATGGCCACAAGCCTCATAGATATTCCAGCATCAGTTGCCGCCATGGGTTCAGATCTGATAACTGCCAGACGCAACATGGCGGAACCATCCCAACCACCCCGGCACAAAGATCCAGGCCGGTTGAAAATTTATCGCATTCGAACCGGAAAAATTCTGGCCAATGGCGAGCCGGCCATTGCGCGCTCTCTACGGCAGATGGAAGTGCCGCTGTGCAGCTTCGGTCCCGGCGGAGAATATATGGTGGATTGGTACGGCCACCGCTATCGACCGCAGCAGTTGGAGGAGGAAGAGGAAGCCAAAGTCGCGGAAATATTTTCTCCATTGCAGTTGTTGTTCCGCGAAATTCGGGATGTATTTCTGGGCATTCATCCGGGGCGACGTTACCGCAGCGAAGCGCGGCCGGAACTGCTGGAGCCTTGCCCCGCCTGTGGACAGGGCGACCAATACTCTCCTTGGACGCGGGCTTTGCGGTGGGCCGCAGCGCAGCGAACTGCGCGCGGACAGCTCCCAACTTGCGAAAAGTATATGCGACCCGTACCGGTTACCGTGGGGCTGGATACCGATTTTGGCAGTATGTCTCCGCACTTGAAGTATACCGCGGGCCACGACGATCCAGCGGCCGCGCGGTCCACAGCGACACTATTGAGCAATCATCCAAGTATGGAGAATACCGATGACCCCAACGCCGAAACAATTGGCGATTCTTACCACTATCCGCGACTTTCGACTGCGCCAGGGCTATTCGCCGACGATGCAGGAAATAGCCGACCAGCTCGGCGTGTCCAAAGTCACCGTGTTCGAGCACGTGCAGGCGCTGGAGCAAAAAAAACTCATTCAGCGGCAACCGCACAAGGCTCGCTCTTTGACGGTGCATCCGGCAGTGAAGCTGCCTGAACCATGGAACCGGCATAGCCAAGCGACGGATTTTCCGCTGGCGGGTTCCATTGCGGCCGGGCGGCCGATTGAAGCGGTGGAAAATCCGGACACCATCAGCCTGGGAGATATGTTTTCCTCCCGGTTTGGCACCTTTGTCCTGCGGGTGCGCGGCGATTCGATGATTGAAGATCACATCACGGATGGAGATCTGGTCATTGTGGAACAGCGTTCCACCGCCCATGATGGAGAGACGGTTGTGGCGCTTTTGCCGGATGGAGCCGCGACACTCAAACGGCTATACCGCGAAAAAAATCGTGTGCGATTGCAACCGGCCAATAGTGCAATGGCTCCCATTTATGTGGATTCCGACATAACAATTCAGGGCGTGGTCATCGGCGTACTAAGGCCTTTTTCGCGCTAACGCTGACACCAGGAGTCTCTACGAGTATTGGCCAGTGGGTATATTGAGCTTATAATTCTGCTGCTGATTGGAGTATGCCGCGATGAAATTTATTGTTGAGAGCATTGAAAACGATCTGCTTACACTGAAAGCGCCGAACGCAAATTACCGCAACACGTTTAAGTGTAGCAGCGCCGGGGATACTGCTGTCGGTCGGCGGATTACGGGAGAGATTCATGCGGCAGCGCGAAAAATTGAGGCCGTCAGCCAGGGTGGAAATTATGTGGAACCACTTTTCGGTCGGCCGCGGCGAATGCAGGGGCTGGTGTTACGGCAGAACCCCGGAAATAATTTATTGCTGGTGCAAACCGGTTATAAGGTGACGGTGCGGTTGCCGCCGCAACAGACGGCAGCGGATTATCCTGTGGGCAGCCGAGTCGGCTGGGATAACGCCGATTGGCCGGAGTTCATTCCGGAAAAGTCGGCCCTGGCGGCCAAGCTGTGAGCGGCTCGCTGCAAGCGTCCCATAGCTGTCAATACAGCAACGTTTTGCTATACTGTTGTGCATGTCACAAATAGTGCAACAAGCAGAATCTCATGTCGGTCTGACCGGAGCGTATGCTTGGGCGTATCGACATCGCGTGCGGCTATGGTCGGCATTTCTTTTGTTACTCTTTGTGCCGATGCTGGGAATCGGCCTGTACCTGAACCCCAGTCCCGCGGGCTTGGCAACGCACACGCAACTGGGCCTGCCCCCCTGCGGCTTCTATACGGAATACGGCTGGCCCTGCCCCACCTGTGGTTACACAACAGCGGTATCCCACGTTGCGCACGGGCAATGGCTGACGGCATTGGCTACGCAGCCCGGCGGTGCAATGGTTGGATTTTTGGCAGTGGTTTGCGTTGTTCTTGGGGCCATAGGGCTGACTACCGGTAAATGGTACGGGCCATCCTTTTTCTGGTTTGCCTGGAATCGCTGGAAGATTCTGATCTGGGTGCTGGTCATTATTCTTGGCGCCTGGGGCTATAAAATTCTTATTATGAGTGCATGGTTTCGTCGGCACTGGTAGAATCGCAGCTTGGCGAAAGTTGGGCGACAGCGCGGCGGGAGTATTCAAGGTGCCGGGGAGCCGGACCGAAGCAGGGTGTTTCAGAGAGCTGGGAATAAGTAATGAGTGTAGTTATCAAGAGCGATGAATGTTACAAACCAAACCGTTCCGGCATCTGGGCGGCACTGTTGGTACTGGGGATCTTTACATGGGGCGCCGGGGGATGCGAGTTTCTGGGCATGGCGGTACAGAACACCGTCGGCGTGCCGGTGAAGGCACAATATAACGGCTTGAAAAAGCAGAGTGTGGCTATTGTGGTATATGAGGATGCCTCCACCATGTTCACTTATCCGCAGGCGCCACAGGAGGTGTCGGCGTTTGTGTCCGCGAGCTTGAAAAAACACATTCCCACCGCCCGTATTCTCAATTATCATCTGGTGCTGGATTACCAGAACGCCAATCCTAACTGGGATGTGCTGCCGATCAAAACCATCGGGCGGCACTTTGCGGTTGCACGCGTGGTATATATTGAACTGCTGGATTACACCGTACATTCCCAGAAAACCAATTTTGTTTTACAGGGTCACATCGCGGCGCATGTTGCGGTTTATAATGTCAAATTGCCCGGGAGCGGCCAGGTGTTTCATACAACTATCGACGCACTGTGGCCGAAGAGTGGACCGTTGGCGGGTTATGACACTGATGCCAATACCGTCCGCATGAATACCCTGCAGCGCTTCAGTACCAAGCTGGCGCATTGCTTCTATAACTGGCATGATCGCGAGGCGGGCTTTGGAAATTAAACGAAAAACGTTGCACACGGCGATTGTCGCCGCGCTGATGCTGGCGACCTCTTTTTCACTGGGTGGTTGTGAACTGGCGTATTTGCTGGCCGGCAATGGATCCCATGCGGCGCTGTACAAACTGCCGAAGAAAGATCGCCTCCTGGTGCTGGTGGATACCTCCGCTAACAGCCAATTGACCATTCACGCCATGGCGACATTAATGACGCTGGTAAATCAGATTCTCTATCAACACAAATGCGCCAATAATTTTGTGCCGGCGTATCGTATTGTGGCTTTGCAGCGGCAAAATCCGGTGCAATATCATTCCATGGGCATTGCCGATATCGCCCAGGCGGTTAACGCCAATGCCGTGGTGTATGTATTTGTGAAGCAATTTGATGTTACGCTGGAAAGCGCCGGACAACTGACCAAGGGTAACGCCGACGCGATGGTGAAAGTTGTGGATAAGAATGGCAATCGGCTCTGGCCGAAGGACGGCTCTCCAGGATTATCCGTCACCGCCCGGATTCCAACCGCTACCACCGTAAGCCAAAGCCCGGAGGCTGTGCAAAATGCCATGGTAACGATCCTGGCTCGCCGGATTTCGCGGATGTTTTATCGCTATTCCATCGGTTATCAGCCACAGTCTCAATGATCGGAAATCATGTTCCGACCGGGAAGGGATATAATGAAACGGCGTTACCTTTCCCGGCCTTTCGGCCTGCCAAATTCGGTATCCGTCCGCGGCGGTACCACTCTCCTACGAGGCGGTGGTGGTCGGAACCTGATTTTCAACATGCCAGTCGCTGCCATTGCGGATTATGCGGCGATACAGGGTGTCGCGTTCAACGGGAATATAGCCCGCTTCCACCACCAGGCGGCGGATGTCTTCCACCGTTTGTTCCTGATGTTTATTACCTGATCCACCTTCGCGCTTGGTGATGTCATACCACATCACCGTACCATCAAGATCATCAACCCCAAAGTTCAGACTGACTTGTGAAAGCTTCATGCTTTGCATGATCCAGAAGGCTTTGACATGCGGAAAATTGGGCAGCATAAGCCGGGATATCGCCAGCATCTTGATATCTTCCAGGCCGGTGTTACCGGGCAGGTGCGCCAATGCACTGCCGTCGGGAATAAATGAAAGTGGAATAATGCACTGAAAGCCCGGAGCCGCATCCTGTAATTCCCGCAGTTTGAGAAGGTGCCGCACGCGTTCCGCCCGTGTTTCAACGTGGCCATAAAGAATGGTGGCATTGGTTTTAATTCCCAATTCATGCGCAATGCGATGAATGCGCATCCAGCCGTCGCCGCGGAGTTTGCCTTTGAAGACGTCATCATGTACGCGATCATCAAAAACTTCCGCGCCACCGCCAGGCATCGAACCCAGACCATGCTCCCGCAAGGCCTCCAGCACTTCCCGGATCGAAAGACTGGAGATGCGGCAAAAATGGTCAATTTCAATGGCGGTAAAACATTTCAGATGCAAACGCGGATAACGCTTCTTTATGCCGCTAAGCATCTCCAAGTACCATGCAAATGGCAACCAGGGGTGCAAACCGCCGACAATATGAATTTCTGTGGCCCCTCCCGCGGCGGCCTGTCCGGCAATGCGGTAAATTTCGTCCAAATCATATTCATAAGCGCCCACTTCTCCGCGTTTGCGCTGAAATTCGCAGAACTTGCAGGACAACGCGCAAATATTGGAATAATTAATATGCCGATTGATGTTGTAATAGGCTATACGCCCGTGCAGGGCCGTCCGCATGGCGTTGGCCAAGGCGCCGATAGTAAATAGGTCGCGCGAATTCCATAGCGCCATCCCATCATCAAAATCCAGCCGCACCGCGGACAATACTTTTTCCGCCACGGGTCGCAGCGCCGGGTCAGCGATGTCCGCGGGATCCAGGAAATGCGGCAGAGCCGCTCCGCGTGAGCCACCGACAGTGGATAAAGTGGCTGTATCAACAGGAAGCATCAGAATCATCTCCGCGAGGTTCACGTACCCGAACCGGCGCACGGCGCGCCACAACCAAACCGTAATATTATAGTCGCTTTCAAATGGCATTGAAAATTCGCCATGGCGCAAACCGGTGGAGCGTAGATTCCTTGGGGATAGGATGTCGAGTTACTAACCGTGATTGCGTTGCGTTGGATCGAACCCAGCGGAAGATTTGGGTTATTCAACCAAGCGACAACCTGTGCTTCGACCGCGGGATTAGACTCAAGATCAACGTGGTCTGTATACACGGGCAGATCGTAGCCCAAATCGGGCAGCTTCGCGCTCCATGTCGGCACAACGGAATCATTACCGGCTCCATCCAGAATTTGGGGCCACGGGAAATAGGAGCTTCCGTTGGGTGCCAAGGGCTGGATGTCAGCAAAGAGCGGAAATTTGCCATAGAGGCTGGTTTGCGTCCCGTAGACCGCAGCATACGACACGTCGTTACTGAATACCGTGGCCCCCGCGTTGAGCTGCGTCAAGAGCGGGCTGTTGATGGCCGCATCTTCAAAGAAAGGGTATGGCGGTTGAGCCATCCGCGCTGGTCGGAAGTGGAGGCGGGCTTAGGAGACCGAAGTAGTGCGTCTGCCCCAACCATTTGAGCAAATCCACCTCAGTAGGGCCGGCAAGCGCCGCGAAGGTGCTGGAATTGATGTCCGCATTGGCAATCAGCGGATTCTTATATATCTCATCAATCATATTTGCCAGCGGCGAACCAAGATTCGGCGTGCCAAGTTCAACCAGCGTGCGAATATTGCGGAAATCCTCAAACAGCTTGCCGCCGCTGGTACCCGTCGCCTGTTCCATGTACCAGCGCGTCAACAGGCCGCCATAACTGTGGGCCACGACATCCACTTTCTGCACGGCAATCAATGTGCCCAGGGCGAGGTTGGTGGAAAGCGCGTTACCCGGTCCATCGGTGGAATACTTGACGCCGCCAGCGCGGAACGCCTGTAAAGTGTGCTCAACGGCGCTCTGCACATAGGTCCAGTCGGTGGTCAGCGGTCCCATACCGCCGTCACTCGTGGAGTGATCGGCAAAAGAAGTTGCTTCGATGATGTACCCCTGGCTTTGCAGCACGGCCGCCATATTCGGTTGGCCCGTTGTTGAAAAGCCCTCCCACACGTTCGGTCCGCTATTGATCCCATGCACAAACACCACCGGCGGACGGGTGAGCATCAGGGCACCGGGCTTGGCCCCGGCATACGAGGCGGCAGAGTAGCATTGGCATAATTCAGCGATACACCGACATGGATTTGCCGGAAAAAGGCATTGCTGCTTTCGCCCTGCGGCAGAAATTCCGCCGGCGGTTCGTAGAATTACACGCCCAGAACATCCAGCGCC
This sequence comes from Phycisphaerae bacterium, assembly GCA_049977145.1. Lineage (GTDB taxonomy): Bacteria > Planctomycetota > Phycisphaerae > WQYP01 > WQYP01 > JAMDCX01. The sequence goes on along the minus strand of JBMFGW010000060.1, from coordinate 790 downwards.
GCCCCTCCGGCTGCGGTACCCTCCCATCGGGTTGAGCCTTGGGCGGGGCTGGTGTTGGTCTGCACGCCCTTCAGCGCTGTATCCGCGGTGAGATTGGACTGCCAAGTGCTCAAGGGCAACAATTCTCCATTACTGCCATCGGATTGCAACGAATAAATACCCGTACCAATATCTGGGAAAAGTTGGCCGAAATCAAGCGTGAGGTTGCCTTTCTGGATCAGATTTTCAAGCGACAGCGATCCGACCGCCCGCACCAGCAACAGTGAGCCGTCATCGACACCATTCTGCCAATCAGCGGCAATGCCGCCGGGCTGCAAGTTTGGCGCAATGCGGTTCTGGTCCATGTTGGTGGTAAAGGCTGAGGTTGGATTGGCGTGCGAGATGCCGGTCACGTCGGTATAAACCAATTGCAGGCTGGCGACGGTTACATTTACCGTATCGGAAATCGTATTATCACCACTGGCAAAAGCACCCTCCGATCACCTCTGCCGCCTCCGTTGTGGAAATATGTCGCCTTGGGACCGTCCCGATAAACATCGGGATCCCCAGCCGCCGTTTTTATCTTGGCCTCCATACTTATTTCATCTCTTGCGACCACAACATTTGCTCCGGCATCCGAACACCGCCCATTTTGCCGCCGCGCCAGACACCATCCAATAACAGTTAAATCCGTCACCCATTCCATTAACTAGTCGCGTCCCCGTCTCACTTCTCGTGCGCAGCTGGCCCAGCGTGATGCCACCATTGCAGCGTTGCAGCAACAGGTCGCGGAGCTTTCCAAACAAGTGGC
>JBMFGW010000059.1:0-24338 GCA_049977145.1 Phycisphaerae bacterium | reverse complement strand
GGGCCATGCGTCAGGAAGCCAACTTCACCCAACGGGAACTTGCGTCAAAATTGAAGACTTCCCATGTATTCGTACACAAGAGCGAGATTGGGGAACGGCGCGTGGATATTACCGAATTTCTGGATTGGTGCATCGCCTGTGGCAAAAATCCCGAAAAAGAATTCCGTCGGCTACGGCGGATATAGTCAAGTGGTCTTTTTGGTCGGCAATAGCCGTTGGATAGCTAAAAAAAAGCGATGGGGAGGAACTTCCTCATCGCTTGATATAAAGTACGTGCCATCGGAGCCTCACCGGTGGCGATTCCGCTTCTTCCGATCTTCCGCCACGAGATTGGTCAGCACCTTGCCAACCACCCATGCCCCCAGCAGCGCCAACGCCGCCAGCAACAGCGCCTCGGCGATGCCCAGAATCAGGCCGGCAATCGCCAGAGCAACCCCAGCCAGAAACAGCAGGGCATATAGCCCGGCGGCGCCAAGAATCGTGGCAATGCCGCCGACGCCTCGAATGTTTACCGCGAAAAGGCCTTTTTTTCGCGGATAAATACCGCTGGAGTGCGACGGGGGAAAACACGCTAAAAACGCCACTGCTCATGCCGGAGGAGGGAATCGAACCCACACGCCCTTGCGGGCACTGGATTTTGAGTCCAGCGCGTCTGCCAGTTCCGCCACTCCGGCGAGTGAACAATGCAACATGATATGCGAAGCTATGCGGTAAGAAAAGCGGAATGCTTTTCATAGCGCGCTGCGCGGGTTTATAAACACATTATCGTGTCCGGGAATGATGATGTCCGCTAATTCATACACTTCGGCCAGCGATTCCTTCGCTTGCTGAATATCAAAGCAATCCGGAAAAACCTGGCCATTCTCAAAATGCTCTTCGGTAGGTACCGCATCTCCCGTGAGCATCACCGAGCGGCTCGGAAATTTCAGCAACAACCCCGCCTGTCCCGGGGTATAACCCGGCAGCGGAAACAAGTCCACACCATCCGCCAGCTGATCCGGTGCGGGACGAATCGCCGCCAGTAATTTCCGTTCCACAGTAAGCTCATCAAGTGCGTGCGCTGCGCTGCCGAGATGCCGCGCCGCCGCATCAAGTCCCTGTTGCGCCATGGTCATCTCCGTTTCCGTAGCCCAATGGATAGCTCGGGAAAATAAATTCAATCCGCGGCGATGTACAGGTTTAAGATTGGTCAAAAAAACATGCGTAATCATTTCCGGTTTTAGACCGGTGCGCTCAAAAAGCCGGGCTTCCAATATCGGCCCCGGCAGCGACGGGTCCACTAAAAGCACCAGGGAGTCCGCGCGAATCAGAGTGGTGGTGCTGTGGCTGGTTCGCACGGCCGTGCGTTCCCGCCACAGGGGATTTTTCGCCAAGGTTCCGATGCTGATAACAGTATATTTCATATAATGCTTTTTCCCGTGGCCCGCCGTCAACCGGTTTTGATGCCTTTCATCCGCATCCGCAATTCATCCGCATTCGGTGAGGCGATGTACGCCTCTTTATGCGTAATGGTTTCACTGGCCACCAGATCACAAAGCATGTCGTTAAAGTCAATCATACCGGCTCCCCGTTCTGACCGGATTACCTGGGTGAGTTCATTTTCACGTCCTTCGAGAATATATTTGCGCACCGAGGGCGAATTGAGCATGACCTCCACCACGGGAACCCGTCCGACCGCGGGATCAATCGCCGGCACGAGTCTTTGGAAAATAATGGCCTTCATATTATTGGCGATAGCCTGCCGCATGTTCGTGTGCATATCCGGCGGAAAAAGTTCCAGAATGCGGGTGATCGCGCCGGGGGCGCTGGCGGCGTGAATGGTGGAAAATACCATGTGGCCGGTTTCGGTGGCCTGAATTGCCGCCTGAAAAGTCAAACGGTCACGCATTTCTCCAATCAAAATGACATCCGGGTCTTCACGCATCATGTACCGGATGGCGAGTTCAAAACTCTCCACATCCAGTCCAATTTCGCGCTGGTTAATGAAGGCTTTCTGATCCAAGTATGTATATTCAATCGGGTCTTCGATGGTAATGACATGACAGGAACGCCGTTCGTTAATCTGCTGCAGCATGGCCGCTATCGTCGTACTTTTGCCGCTGCCCGTGATGCCCGCAAGCATGACCAAGCCTTGTTCATTATCGGCAATTTTTTCAAAAACCTCCGGAAGATGCAACTGCGCAAAATTGGGAATTTTCGGGTTGATGCGCCGGGCCGCCAGACTCACCATGCCGCGCTGACGGAAAATATTAACTCGGAAGCGTTCCGACGGCGTAACGGCATACGCGATATCCAGGGATCCGCGATGTAAAAAATCGTGCCATTGCTCGTCCGTGAGAATTTCCTTGACCATGGCCTCGATTTCCACATTGGTCAGCGGGGAACCGGTGGTCGGCATGAGCCGCCCGGACTTGCGCACGCGCGGCAACACATCCGCCTTGATATGCAAGTCGCTGCCCTCCACTTTCGTGACCACTTCGAAATATTTGTGCAACTTGGGCGTCGCCGATCGTTTTGGGTTTTCGACAGTTTCTATTTTAGTTCCCGATGTGTCCTTAATCATATCCCTATCATCCTTGTTATAAAAATCCTAAATTTACACCATCCTGATGTAAATAGCCAATAGTTGCGGTATTGATGATATAATCTATTCACAGCTAGACTCGTGGTGAGCTTGACCGGCCGAAAGGCTGTGAACGGTTATTTCTTTAAAAAGGCTTCAATAATGTATCAACGTAACTGGAAAATTGCATATTTATTCATGGTGGCGGAGCTTGTGTCGGCAATGACTTTGGTTGTCTCATCCGCACGGGGCGTAACCAAACTATTGCCGCCCGGACCGGGCTGGTGGGACAGCTATCCGGCGGCCAAAAACCTTCTGCCGCAGGCCGGTGTTCCCAAAGGTATTATTTTTACCTTCCCGCTGAATAACTCTAAAATTTTTCCCGGTACCCAGCGCCAGATCCAAGTGTATATTCCCGCCGAATATAAGGGTAAAAAGCCGGCGTGCGTCTATGTGCGGCTTGATGCGTTCGGCCCGTGGTCCTTCGCGACGTTCAACAATTTGATCTACAAAAAACAGATACCGATCACCATCGGCATTGGATTGCCGGCTGGGGTCACACCCTCGGTTCCGGCCAATACCAGCCCCCGGTTTGAACGCAGTTATGAATTTGACGCGCTTAATGACAACGTCGGCCGGTTTATCATCCAGGAGGTATTACCAGCGGTGGAACGACAGCATACCCCGTCCGGATTGCCAATTCTGCTGTCAAAAAATCCAAATAACTGCGCCATCATGGGAGGCAGTTCCGGTGGCACCAGCGCTTTTACCGTAGCCTGGGACAACCCCAATGTTTTTCGCCGTGTACTGATCTATAATGGAACATTTGTGGATATGCGGGGAGCGGAGGATTATCCGTCGCTGGTGCGTAAAACCGTGCCCGAGCCGCTGCGCATTTTCATGGGCGATGGGTGCCATGATGAATGGTGGCCAGGCGCGGAAATGGGCAATTGGTGGCTCAATTCACGGGCTATGGAAAGCGCTCTGAAATTCGCGGGCTATCAAGTGCATCATATCTGGGGCTACAATACCCATAGCGGATCCTTGGCGGCTGCGACCTATCCGCAGGCTTTGCGCTGGCTGTGGCAGGGGCGGCATCCCAAACCGATCACCGCCGGTATATCCGGCAATCCTGTGCTTCGGCAAATATATCTTCCCGCGGAACATTGGCAGAAAGTGTTTTCCAATCCGGCGGGGCTTGGCAACCTGGCATCTGACAGTCAGGGCCGGATTTTTATCCAGAGTTCCACCACTGGAAAAATTTTCTGCCTCAGCCGCGGGGTGGTTCGGTCCTACGCCGCGATCAATCCCGGCGGACAAGGCTTGGCCGTGGGGCCGGGCGGGAGCCTCTACACACTGGACGCGACCCACGGCCACATTACCGAGATTAACTCCCATGGGCAAACCCGGATCATCGCCACCGGTATACATGGAAATAATCTCTGCGTTATGCCCGATGGCAATATTTATGTCACTGATCCCAAAAATGGAACCTTATGGCTTGTGGACGGTGACGGCAAGGTTTTGAAAGTCGCCCAAGGCCTCAGTGGCCCCACCGGTGTGGAACCTACTCCGGACGATAAGTGGTTGTGCGTGGCGGAAAGCAACAGCCATTACGCCATGAGCTACCGCATTGAGCCGAACGGAACATTACGCTACGGTATTCCATTTTACTGGCTTTACCAGCCGGGTTTGGCCGCCAACAGCGGCGTGGGGCAATTATGTTTTGATCGCGGCGGATTTCTATATGCCGCCACGCGAATGGGCGTACAGGTGCTCGATCAGGCCAACGGCTTTTGCACCGCAATTTTACCGGTTCCAGAAGGTCATAGCCGACGGATTACCGGAATTTGCTTTGGCGGCGGTAGTTTTCATACGCTGTATGTCACCACCGCCCATAGTCTGTATGCCAGAGAAATGAAATCCCAAGGGGTTATCGCCGGCCGAATTGGCGCTGCATTGCCGCGGATGAAGATTCCCTGGCATTAACACCGGGTAATCCGGCGGGAATGGTTTTGCAAAAAATGAAGTACGATTTGCAAGCAATGAGTTTTCAAATGGTGTATAGTTAGGTTAGTGATAAATATAAGTCTGCCGCCGCGTTGGCGTGTGGACCCGATATCCGCCCGGTTGGCGGAAAGTAACAGGGCTCTCACAGAGAGCGAGGAGTTTTTTATGTTTTCCAAAGTTTCTTTCAGTTTTCATGGCCAAGCCTTGGCGGCTGCAGCGGCGGTTATTGGCGTATTGGGCGTGTCGTCGCTGGCATCGGCGATCACTGTCTATGAGCCGTTTAACTACCCCACTGTGGCCAACGGTACCACCATGGTCGGGGTGACGACGAATGCCACCGGCCTCACTGGGGCCTATTCACTAGGTGCCGGCAGTAATGCCGCTGGTGCCACCGCCGGCGACATGACCTACGACACGGCGGGCTTAACCTTCGGAGATATTCAAACCCAAGGTGGTTCGGTGGTCGTTACGTCAACGGGTAACCAGCGAGCAAGTCTTACCGCACAACTGAATATTTCCCCAGCCGCCGGTTCGACGCTTTATGGCAGTTTCATTTTTAACAGCAGTGCCAATTTGAACCCTGGATCTGCGGTGGCGGGGTTGCTGTTGGGATCGCAAACGCAAATTGATAACAATAGTGTTATTTCCATCCTGCCTGAAGCATGGGGGACGAATAATGGATATCTGAATATGCCCGGAATTACCAGTGCCACCGGCACCGGAACCGCTTTGAGTTTGAACACCACATACATGGAGTTATTTCAGGTTTCTGGAATCAACGGAACCAGCGGTCCGATAAGTGCCTCGGAATGGACGCTTAGTGCCGCGCAATTTGCCAACTTCCAGGGGAACCTGACGGCGGCGGTCTTGAATGCTGCGTCCACCGGAACCGCGGCCACTGATGTTACACAGATGGCGACGGTTACTGATAACAGTCCCGGTTCCTACCCCATCATTAACGGTTCAAGTTATTTGTCGCTTTTCAGTTACAACATGACCAACCAATATGATGAGGTCCGTCTTTCCGCCACCAGCCTGTCGGATGTATCGCCGGTTCCCGAACCGGCCACGCTGGGCTTGGTGGCGATTGGCGGCTTGGGCTTGCTGCTGCTGAAGCGCCGGAAAGCGGTTTGACGCGGTGGCGGGATGGGTGGTGCGGTGGCCAAGCCGATGGGATGTATGTGTCGGCACACAGGCCACGTGCGAATGGCGCGGGATTATCTGGATAAGGATGCTTGCATTGTTAACCCGCAGTTTATATCAAATTGGTCTGTCATTGGCGGGAGCAACCGTAGTTGCCGTCTTGCTGGCGGCTACTGTGCCCGTGGCACGACGGCAGCCACTGGTATATGAGCCATTTAATTACCATTTGCCGAATGGCACCGTTATGAACGGCGTAAAAGTTAATGCCGTTGGGCTTAAAGGACGATATTGCATCGCCGGCGGTACCGGTGGCAATCCAGTCCATGAGGCGGTTTTTACCACCCCTGGTTTGGCTGTCAAGGGCCTGCCCCGGTCAGGTGGGTCCGTCACGATAAAGTCCACGGGTGGAACCGATAAACCGACACTGTCCGCGCGGCTCAACATCGCCATATCCGCTGGTTCAACCTTGTATGGTGCCTACGTGTTTCGTAATAAGGCTCTCAATGGGGTGGCGGGATATGTGGTTTCAGCACTCCTGCTGGGGCCTAAAACCACCACGGACGCTAATGCGAATATCGATATTGCCGACATGGCCTATGATACCAGCAACGGTTATATTCGCGCCGGGGTGGGTGGTAATGGGGCGCATGCTTTCGGGGTTGGCACGGCACTGCAATTGAATACAACGTACCTTGAGTTGTTTAAAATTTCGGGCATTAATGCCACCAGCGGTCCAGTGGTGGCATCCGCGTGGACACTTAGCGCGGCACAATTTGCCCACTATCGCAACCATCTGACGGCGGCGGTGTTGAACGCGGCCCCCATCGGTACCGCCGCCAAGGCGGTCACGCAGATGGCCACGCTCCGTGATGCTACCCCCCAGGTGTATCCCCGTGTCGGGAAAGCGAGTTATGTGTCGCTTTTCAGTTATGGGCTGACCGTTCAATTTGGTGCCTTTGGCCTTTCGGAAAAGAGCCTTGCCGATGCGGTAGCGGTAAAGTGACCCAATGATTGATGCGGGCATTTGGCGTAGGTCGATAATGCCCGTATTGCGGCGCTGCCGGTTACGGCCGAAAATTATAAAAAGACCAGAGTGCGCTGTTCAAGTGACGGAATCATGGAATGCCACCCCTGCATAATATCGAGAGGGATTGGCGAGAAATGAGTTTTTCGATGGATTATACTTAACATGTGGGTGTGGCGTATGGTTCGGTTGATGACAATAATGTCTTTCCGCCGGGAACCAAAAAGGAGTTAGCCCATGAAACGCAGTGGCTTTACGCTCATCGAATTGCTTGTGGTGGTCAGCATCATCGCCGTACTCATAGCGTTGTTGTTACCGGCGCTGGCCCGTGCGCGCAAGCTGGCGCTGGCCATACAGTGTGCGGCGAACCTGCGCTCGCAAGGCCAGATTCTCGCGGAATATACGGATACCTACCGCGGCGTACTGCCTTACGGTGTATGCACGAGCGATCAAAGCGGGTGGACCGATTTGCTTTTTGATTTTTATATTGGCAATACCGATCCATCCCACCTGCTCACGCAGGCGCGATGGAATGGCTACGGCACGCCGGCGGAAACCGCCGATGACACTGCTAAATTTCAACATCTTTTCTGGTGCCCGGCGGCAACCATTACACCGACATACCCTCTGGTTATTGAATACGCGGCCAACCCGAACGCTTTCATCACTACGTGGGAGCCGACAGTGGGAACCATCGTACCGGCGGCACCGCCTTCCGGGGATCCATTTAATCCGACTTGGGTATTGATTTCCAATATCCAGCATCCTACGGATGTGATCGCCTTTGGCGACTCAAACCAACAGTCGCCGCAAGGCGGTTGCAGCTACCAATTTAATTATTGGGATGCATTTTCATTGGGTAATCCATCGTTAACCACGCAGTACGCTGCCGGCTGGCCCGGAGGGTTTACCAATAATGATTCGCTGACCGCGTGGGCACCGACCGAATTGCGTTATCGTCATGGTGCGGGTGGACAGGCGGGTGGCTCCAGCCCGGTGTCCGGTTATGCCAATGTGGTGTTTTTTGATGGCCACGCCGGACCTATTCAAGCGGGATCACTACGTTATTTGAACATGGCGATTAATCAGTGAAATCCGATGAACGGGCCTGACATACTGAAAATTATACACTTTTGATCAACGTTGAGGCCTGTCGGCGGAAGGCCAGAGGCGTTTGCCCCTTTATCTTTTTGAAAGTGCGGCAAAGGCGGTTGGCGTTAGTTAAACCGGAATCACGCGCAATGGCTGAAACTTTCCAATCCGTATTCAACAGTAGACGCGCGGCGCGGTCCACGCGTAGTCGTGCCAGTTCGTCCGCAATGCTGTGGCCAACAATGCGTACGAACTCGGTGTGCAGTTGACGTTGGGACATCGGTATTTCACCGGCGATGCTTTGGGCGCTGACCGTTTCCCGGAACCGCGTTTTAATAAGCCGCAGAGCCGCTGCAATCGCCGGGTTATCCACCGCCAAGACATCCGTGCTCTGACGAACGGTTAAGCCGCGTGGTGGAATCAAAGTCAGTGGAGGCGCGGCGGCCTTGCCGGTCTTGCCGGACATAAGGCCGTCCAGAATCTCCGCCGCCTGAAAGCCAATTTGTTCCATGTTGTCATCAATGCTGGAAAGAGGAATGGAGGCCCAGAGGCAGCGCAGCAGATCATCATTTATCCCCAATATTGCCACTTGTTCAGGAACGCGAATGCCCGACGCCACACACGCATGAAGTACCTGAATGGAGGGATCATCCGTTTCCGCCACCACCGCCAGCGGTTGGGGCAATTTTCGAATGGTATCCGCCAGCCAGCGATAAGGATCACGTTGCGCGTGATGCTGCTGGTGTTTCTGGGCGAAAGGTAGATCAATTAAATGAAATGTTCCATCTACCGCCTTAACGGCCGCCGCAAATGCATTCATCTTGGCCCGTGGTCCGGGGCGATCAACGTGCAGGTAAAAGGCAAAGTGCTCAAAGCCCCGCGATTGGAAATGCTCCAATGCCATTTGCATGACCGCATCAGGGTCCGAGACCACGCGGGGAACTCCCGGCGTCGGCGTGTAGCCGATATTGACCACCGGTTTACGCCAATGCCGCATGAAGCGATCCAGCCGGGGGTTTACGCCTGCTACCCAGATAATGCCGTCACCGTTCCAGCTTTGGGACGGTTCAAATGCGTGCAGTAGTGAGGCGTCCAAAGCCCAGTTTGCTTTTCTGGCATATTTTGCGACTCCGGCGTGCAGCTCTTCTGCATACCATCCTAATGCCAGAAGAACGTGGCGGTGCCGAGTTTGAACCATTGTAATTCCGGGAAAAGTTGCCGGTTCCAGAGATTCATCTTTTGCGCGTTGATCAGACATGATGAGAAGTTTACGCACTGCGAAAGCCATTGGCAATAGCGATTACGAAAAAGCAATGGTCTTTTGCAGGTAATGATGACCAGCATAGATTATAATGTACGCGGTAGTTAAGGATTTCCAACGGATGGTGCGATACGATTCCATGAAGATAACTGCTTTAGAGATATTGGGCCGCTGTTTTTCTTGCGTATGGATATGTTTGGCGACTCTGGTGCCGGCAATGGCTGGTTGCGGGGCCACAATGGCCGCAGCAAGGCAGGTATCACAGGTTGTCGTACACCCGCATCGCACGATCAATAGCGGCATATTCGGATTAGGTGTGCAGTGGGAACAATATGTCTATCCGCCTGCCGCGCAGCAATGGAGCGTCATTCTGCAACGCGTTAGTTTCATGCGCCCGGGCTTTTTACGGATAATGGGTGCCAATAACGGTAATTGGAGGCTGCAGCCGGAAGTGCCGCTGATTCTTGGCTGGGCCCAAAAGCATCATAGCCAAGTGATCCTGGGAACTTGGTGGGCACCGCCGCTGTATCATCGGTATTCGCTCCAACCCATGGCTCCTGACGCATTACGTCGTTGGGCGGACGATACGGTCCGCAGTATCGCCCGGTTTCGACTGAAAGACGGTTTTACATGTATACATTTTTACAATTTCGTTAATGAACCGCAAAATGTTCCCATTGCGCGCTGGGCTTCCGTCGCAAAAGCTCTTGAGGCCGCATTGGCCCGAATCGGAATGGCTCAGGCGGTAAAAATTATCGGACCGGATACTTATGGTGATCCCGGGAACGATCCTTCCTATCATTTTCCGTTGCTGCGGCAGGTGGCGCAAGACGCGGGCCATACGGTGGGATTGTATGATATTCATTGGTATCCGGAAGATAAGGAAATATTAAACGGCCTCATCGAATCAACGCTGGTGCGGGAAAAACATTTTGTAATATCCCTTGACCGTACTGCCGCTGATAAGCCGTTTATCGTCAGCGAATCCGGACTTATTCAGGGACGCTGCAACGGTGATCAGCAACCACGCGTGAAAACTTTCAATTACGGCGTGTTGATGGCGGATTATGCGGCCCAGGTATTCCGTGCGGGTTGGAATAGTATTTCCGCATGGGACCTTGATGATGCCATGTGCGTGGTCAATGGCCAACCGATTCTTCATCCGCCCGGAAAATTAACGCTGAAAATATGGGGCTTCTGGAATTCACAGGGGCCGGCCATGGGCGATCCGGCTGATTTCAAAATCCGCCCGTGGTTTTACACCTGGTCGCTGATGTCCCGGCTGTTCCCTTCCGGTAGCCGTATCGTTGTGACCGATGAACCGGCGGGACGTGCTGAACCACATGGGTTTGGACAGTTCAGGACGCTGGCTGGAACGCACATTGTTAATGGCAAGCCGGTTATCAGCGTTGTGCTGGTCAATGACAGCACAATAGTGAGAAACGTGGTTGTGCGTATTGTGGCCGATACGCGCACCTCCACTTTCACTGAATACCGCTATTTTCGAAATGACCGGCCCGTGGATGCGCAAGGATTTCCAGTTGCCGCAAAAATATTGCATGATGTAATTCCCGCGAACGGGTTAACGGTTACGATGCCTGGCCGTGGCGTAGTATTCCTCACGAGCCGGGCGCCTTTCAGAACACCCTGACGGCCCATTTATAAGGTACCATTTGGTTGAAATGAAAAACATTGAGAAGTTTATGTATGAGGTATATAACGTGCCGCGCGCCATGGCTCAAATAAGAATATCGCGGCCTGCTTAATGAAAGATATTAACATGAACCCATACGAAAATAACAATCATTGCCGGGTGCAAAACGGGTGCATGATTTATCAAAACTGCACTGGGAGTTGGCTGGGTATATGCCATACATGGAGCGCGGAGGGGCCGCATCCATTGTGGATATTCGTAAAAGCACGGATCAAAAGATCGGGTCGATTCCGGCACCCGTGCCGGGTTCGGTTCAGTTGGCATTGCTAAACGCCGGATTGATTAAGGACTGGAACCTCGGCCTCGATGGTCGCGATTGCCAATGGGTGGAGGATGAGGATTGGGTTTATCGTGACGCCTGACGGTTGGGATTGGTGATTATCGCGGGAGTTTATTAACTTGCCGGAACATTTGGTTGGAAGGTATATGAATGAAAAACGTATGGATATTTTCCTTGTTGTTATCGGCTTGGGCGGTGTCCGGGGCATTGGCATTTGGGCAAACACCATCGCACAATACCGTGATAAACAAAGCAACATCCAAAGCATCTGCTGAAAAAAGTGAACTAAAGGCCCTTGATCTGAAAGGACTGCGGACTTTTCTGGCGAAATATGGTGCTGTCCGCGGTGGCCAACGCATCGGATTGTACCAGAGCCGAGCCGGCTCCTGGCCGCAAAACATTGCCGCCGGATTAAGCCACCAGTTGCGGGCCGCTGGTTTCACAGTATGCCGCCTGACCGGCGAAGAACTGGCCAATCCCGCCATCCTGAATGGACGTGTGTTACCGGTGCTGATCGTGGTAAATGCGACCACCGTCCCCGCCGGCGCGGTCGCGGCTATCGGCCAATATGCTCATTCCGGGGGTTTTCTGGTTTCGCTTGGTGGCCCGGCCTTTTCCAATTTGCAATGGCGATGGCACGGCGTTTCCTATGCCAAGCCGGAGTTGCTGAAGAAACTTCTGGTGGGGTTAGCATCCAATCCCCTCAAACTTCAAAAGTACCCGGCCCACTGGCAGCGCCTGACCAGCGAGGCTTCCCAGTCAGCGGATGTTGCGGCGATAACCGGCCCCAAGGGTATGAAGGGTTATCGATTTACCTATGGTAACTTTGAAACGGGATGGGATAACTTTCAAGTGCGGACTCTCGCGCCGCCCGAAAATAATACGCTGACTGTGTTCTGGGCCAAAGGAGATAAAAGAACCAAGGCGTTGTATGTGGAATGGGATGAACGTAATGGCGTGCGCTGGAAAACATCAATTGGTTTAACGCCACATTGGAAACGTTACGCCATCCCGGAAAGTGCGTTTTCCCGTTGGCCTAAACCGGTTCCACCGGGCCGAAGTGGTCCAGGCTCCCACCTGCAACTTTCCCTTGCCCGTACACTGATATTGGGGCTGGTAAGCAACATGCTCCCGCCACCGGTGAACGGGAAACATGTTTTCTGTGTTTCGGACATTGGCACCGCCGCAGTACCGCCCTCACTGGGGGCAGCGGCGGATCAATACATATTTGGCCGGGTGAATTTGCCGGTAATCGGCACCATTTCTCCGGCCTATAAGCTCTTTCCCGTAACGGATATGAAAACATTGAAAGTCAGCGCCGTGCAGACTATTGCTCCGACGGCAAATTTACCGACGCCCGCATCAATTCTTGGCATTTATCCGCGCGCCCAGGCCAACAGTCTGAATCAACAGATGGCCCAACGCTACGTGCCGCTGTTGGCAGCGCGCGGGAAGCGCGGGCGTTTTGTGGCGGTCGCGGCCGCGTTGGAGCTGCCATCCGCGGCGGCATTGCCGCGGCAGGCCATCACGCTGAGCGTGCCGATCACCGATCCATCATTCTGTGCCTCCTCCGCCACGCAGCAGTGGCTGGCCGCGGTAATCAAGCGGGTGAATCAAGGCGTTTATCTTGCTGATGGCGGTACAAAGGAAACCACCTGCTTTTCCGGCATGTCCATGCCGGTGGGGGCGGTGGTGGTGAACCGCAGGACCACCCCGCAAACGGTGCGGCTAAAAAGCATAATTACCAATGTCGATGGAAAAATTGTCTTCCAGCACGCCTTTGCCGGAACCATTGCCCCGGCCGGCAGGGAAAAATTTGTCACCGTTTGGACACCCTCTGCGTCATCCCAGTGGGAAAGCGTGTTTCACGTCACCACCATGCTGTACTGCGGCGGAAAAATCATCGACCGTCTGGCCGGCAAATTTCGGGTTTTAGGGTCCGTGCGGCATCCCCGTTTTGTGACCGCAAAGAACGGTCTATTTTATCTGCGCGGCAAGCCTTGGTACGCTTATGGTGTGAATTTCTGGCCCGAATCAAGCATGGCCCAGGAAAACTGGAGATTATTTCTCAATTGGTTCAGCCGGCAGTCTTATGATCCCCAGACGGTGGAGCGGAACCTTGAGGATGTTAAAGCCATGGGTTTCAACACCATCTCCGTCGCCGTGACCTCTTCTGCGGATAATGGCTGGAATTTGCTGGATGTATTGGCCCGCGCCAAAGAACTGGGGCTGAAAGTCAACCTGGCAATCGCCGGTATTGATGGCCTGCCCGGTGCGACGGGTGGCCCCGGAAAATTTCGGTGGAATCCTGTTAAGCAGTTCATCAATAAATTTCGTTTGGCCGAAAATGATACGCTCTTTGCTTATGATATTGCGTGGGAACCGCACTGGGGCACCCATACCAACCGCAGCCGTTTTGATTCTCTTTGGCAAAAGTGGATCGTGCATCATTATGGCTCCATAAAAAAAGCCGAGGCACGCTGGCACTGTCCGGTGCCGCGACAGAATGGCCATATCACCAATCCTCTGGACCAGCAGATTATCGCCGGCCACCGCGGAAACGCCGCAACCATGGTTCTGGCCTATGACCGCTTCCTCAACGGATTATTGAATCAGTGTTATGGTAAAGCACGGAATCTGATCCATCGCGTTGATCCCCATCATCTGGTGAGCTTCCGCATGTCCATGGCGGGTGATCCGGGCGCGAACCATTATTATGATTATGGCTTTTACAATTTTACGGGGCTTAAGAATGCGGTTGACCTCTTTGAGCCCGAAGGTTACGGCGTTATGAGCGCGAAACGCCACATCGCGAACCAGGCCATTTTTACCGTTCAATATGCCCGGGCGGTCAATCCCGCGTTGCCGGTGATTTATGCCGAGTTCGGCCGATCCGCGTGGAATCATATTACGCACCATGATGATCTTTCCATGGAAAAGCATGTGGCCCGTGTTTACACCCGGTTTTATCAGGCACTGCTCAAGGCTGGTGCCAATGGAGCCATCTGCTGGTGGTTCCCGGGCGGATACCGTTGCGGGGAACGCTCTGATTTTGGCATTATCAATCCGGATCGCTCGTGGCGTCCGGTGACGTATGTCATCCATACGTTCGCGGCAAAAATGAAGGCCCCACGGCCGCTGCCCGTGCCGAACGTGTGGATTCCCATCCGATTGAATCATGTGCGGGGGGTCGTGGGGACATACCGCAGTGTTAAAAAGGAATTCTGGGAAATTATCGACCAAGGTAAGCTGCCGGGATTCAGAATCGTTAAATAGATGGATCACGAATTTCATGCGGATACAAAGTTTATGCGTACACCACAATCCGCCTCTTGGCAAAGGGTTGGGCACTTGTTCACAGGAGAAATAAGAATGTTGACCACCAAGACGCAAAACCTGTTGATTTTACGGCGCATTATTGCACTGCAAACCAGCGGCTTTTGCTGGAATATCCGTTATATAACCGGTAAAAGTAAAAGCGCTCTACGCACCTTTGGAGTTGCCAGTTCGTTTAGAGTACTGTAAATTCAATGATGTTCTGGGTTTCCGTCGCCCACTACGGCTTACTTTTCGCGGTGTTGCGAGAATGATTTCACCTGGAGAGGATTTAACATGGTAAGAATCGGCGTGGCGCAAATGCGTGAGGGCGATGTCATTGATCAGCCGTTTCTGATCTCCGGCAAGCAATTGGGAAATACCGTCAGCAATAAGCTGTATCTCAAAGCGACTTGCACCGATGCCACCGGTGAAGTGCATTGCCGGATGTGGAATATATCCAAAGATGTTTATGAAAAACTGCCCGCCAAGGGCTTTGTTCAGGTGCGGGGCCGCGTTGAAAACTATCAGGGCCACCTGCAACTGGTGGCCGAAACCGTCTCCCCAATTACCGACACCACGAAGCTGGACTTGAGCTATTTTATTAAAAAGACCCAGAAAAATATCCCCGTCATGGTCGCGCGCGTCAAAGAAATCCTTGCCGGAATCAAGGATAACGATCTGGCCGCCCTGCTGGATTCATTTCTCAATGACAAGGATTTCATGACCCGTTTCAGCTTGGCGCCGGCGGCGCAATCCATGCACCACGCCTGGCTGGGCGGATTGCTGGAACACACCTTAAGCCTGTTGGAACTTGGGGTGCTGATCTGCCCGCGCTATTCGGATATTGACCAGGACCTGGTTTTGGCCGGGCTGTTCCTGCATGACATCGGCAAGACCGCGGAACTTTCCTATGAGTTTATGTTTGATTACACCGACATGGGCAAACTGGTGGGCCATGTTGCTCTGGGGACTCTCTGGATCAATCAGCGAGCTGCAGCAATTTCAGAAAAACAGGGGCGGACTTTCCGGCCCGACCTGCTGATGGTTCTGGAGCATATTATCCTTTCCCATCATGGCGTACCGGAATTTGGCGCGGCGGTACTGCCGAAAACGCCGGAGGCCATTTTGATCAACCTCATTGATAATCTGGATGCGAAAACGCAAATGGCGCTGGATGCCGTGGCCGCCCCCACCGAAGATTCCACCTGGACCGAGTATAAGAAAGCCTTTAGCACCAGTCTGTATCGGCCTTCGATTACGCAGAAATAGTCGGATTACAAGGCGGGGCCGCTTCCTACGCGGCGCGACAGATTATAAAAACCGGATTATTCTTTGCCATGCCGGGCAAGTTATGTTCAAATAGACCCTATGTCTGAACTGTCGCCCGTACCATCTGATCCTGTGGTGTTCTCCGACCCCACCGTAACCGCAGCCGCGAAAGCTGGAAGATGGTCTGCATGGCCCCGGTTCATCGTGGCCGCGTTGGCGTTGCTGTTGCTGACACAAATTACCTATTGGCCGCTTCATACCGCAGGGTATATCTGGGATGATGCCGGCTGGCTGGTACAAAATCATTTTGTGCATCATTGGCGAGGCTTGTGGAGTATCTGGTTGAATCCGAAAGCCTCGATTCAATACTACCCGCTGGTTTACACCGCGTTTGTGGTGCAGTGGCACCTGTGGGGCGCTGATGCTTTTGGCTATCATCTGGTTAATATCTTTTTGCAGGGACTTAATGCGATACTGCTATGGCGTATTTTGGTGAACCTGAACCTCCGCAGCGCCTGGATCGCGGCGGCCATTTGGGCCATCCATCCCGTGCAGGTGGAAACGGTGGGCTGGGTCGTGGAGCAGAAGAGTCTGTTATCGGCGTTATTTCTTTTCCCGGCGATACTGGCGTGGATTCGTTTTGCCGACTTGCCGGGAACGCGCCCGGCCGCTGCCCCATTTCTGACCGCGCGGGAATGGCGTTTTTATATTCTTGGCACCCTGGCGTATCTGTTGTCACTGCTGGCAAAAACCGATGCCTGCGTTATTCCCGTTGTTCTATGGTTTATTCTGGTGTGGAAGCGCGCAGGACTGCGCCGGCGTGATGTGCTGCTGCTGGTTCCCTGGGTGTTGTTTGGATTTCTAGCGGCCCTGATGACGATTCATCTTGAGCATGGACAAGTCGGCGCGCATGGCCATGTGTTTCACTACACAATTACGCAGCATCTTATCATTGCGGGCAAGGATTTGTGGTTTTATCCCATCAAATTATTCTGGCCCTGGCCGATGATGGAAGTATACCCACGCTGGCACATCAATCATTTCGCGCTGTGGCAGTGGCTATTTCCGCTATCCGCATTGGCGGTGCCGTTAATACTACTGGCGTTGTCCAGAAAGATCGGACGGGGACCATTCGTGGCGGTGGCGACTTATGGGTTGCTGATTTCTCCACTGCTGGGCTTTATCGCATTCTACACGGAAATTTACACCTTCGTCGCGGATCATTATCAGTACCTGGCCTGCATCGGAATTATTGTGCTGGTAACACAAGCCGTCGCGCGGATATTGGATCAGGTGGCCAATGCTCTCTATGGCACACCTGTTAATCCCGCCGTGTCGGTAAAAGGGGGGATGGCGGGAATTTTCCCGTGGCCGGCCGTATCCGTTTCCGCTCTGGTACTTTTGGCGCTCGGAACGATGACCTGGGCGCAAAGTGAAGTGTATACACCGCCTTTGCGGGTCTGGAAGCATGACTTGAAATACAATCCGACCTGCTGGGTGGCCATGGAGCAAATTGGCACCCACGACTTTGTGCATGGTCGCAATGCAGAGGGCTTGGCGTTGTTGCATAAAGCCAACCAGCTTTCCCATGGCGAAGACCTTGTGGTCAATTCCAACTTGGGCGACGCCTATCGTGCGCTGGGGCAGTATGCCAAGGCTATACCGTATTATCGTCGTTCCCTGGCTGACGCCACCATACAGCCTCCAACAATCCGGCATTTGGTGCAATGTTATGAAGCGCTGGGCAACTGGCGTCAGGCGTACGGTGATCTGTTACACGCCGTTAAGTTGTTACCACATTCGGCGGCACTGCAAACGCAATTGGCGAATATGCTCTCCCAAGCGCGGCATCCGAAACGCGCCATCCCACATTACCGCATTGCCATAAAATACGAGCCGGAAAACACCAAAGCGCTGTTTGGTCTGGCCCAGGCGCTGGCCCAGCTCGGGCAATGGCCCAAAGCCATTCCTTATTATCAGCGGGCGCTGCAAGCGTCACCTGCCTTTGGACAAGGCCATTTTGCTTACGGAGTCGGTTTATTGCAACATGGCGATCCGGCCGCCGCCGCCGCCGAGTTTCAGACGGTTTTAAAATTGGGGCGACAATTACGGCTGCAACATCACACCCTGGGCCGACATTTATTGCCGGAACCGTGGCGAATTGAGACGCATCAACAATTGGCTTTAGCGTTCATGGCGCTGCATCATCCCAAGCAAGCCGCTATTGAGAATTCGCTGGCCATGGCGTTGCTGCGGCGTGAGAAACAATGGACGAAGAAGCAAAAAACAACCGTCGGCCCTCCCGGAAAAAGGATCCTGCATGAAGAAAAATAATCGTGCCAAGCCCGTGGAACCAGTTTCCGTACCCGATGATACTATTGCCCTGGCCGCACGCGCCCGGCGGTATTGGAAGATGATCCTCGGTGGGGGGGGGCTGCTGTTGCTTACGCTGGCGGTATATTATCCATTGCACATGGGTATCTATCTTTGGGACGATGGGCAATGGGTAACCAATAATCCGATCGTGCATCACTGGTGGGGCTTTGATATATTTTGGCTGCATCCGGAAGCCATGGCCCAGTACTATCCCATGACCTTCAGCTTCCTGTCACTTGAATATCATATTTGGGGCTTGCACGCGCTGCCCTATCATCTCGTGAACGTCCTGTTGCAAGCGGTCAATGCGATTCTGCTGTGGCTGGTCTTGCGCCGTCTGGAGCTGCGGTCCGCCTGGCTGGTGGCGGCTCTGTTCGCCATTCACCCCGTGCAGGTGGAGACGGTGGCATGGGTGGCGGAAATGAAAAATCTGTTATCTGGATTTTTCTATTTTCTCGCCCTGCTGACATTTCTACGGTTTATCGGGATCGGTGCCGGCGGTAGCGGATCCCCGCCCGCGAAACCACTGGAAAAACCATGCTCCAATCATCAGCTTTATGTGGTCTCCACACTTCTTTTTCTTTTTGGTTTGCTTAGCAAAACCGCCGATTGCACCCTGCCGGTGGCCATTGTGGTGCTTCTCTGGTGGAAAGACCGCTGGCGCGACCGGGAAATTATCTTGCACTTGATACCCTGGTTTATCATTGCCTTTCTCCTCGGCCTGGTCACCATTCATGTGGAACATACCAGCGTTGGCGCCCATGGCCCGGATTGGCATTTTTCCCTTGCCCAACGCTTTCTAATTGCCGGTCATGCCTTCTGGTTTTATCTCGGCAAACTGGTTTGGCCGCATCCGCTCTTGATGATTTATCCGCGCTGGACGCTCGGCCACACGATTGGTTATATCTGGCTGATTGCCGCCGCCGTGCTATTTATGTTTCTCGGTCTGCTGGCGGACCGGATTGGCCGCGGGCCGATGGCGGCAATGTTATTTTACCTCGTTACGATCGGCCCGGTGCTGGGTTTCATCACTTTTTACACGCAGTTGTATAGTTTTGTCGCCGATCACTATCAATACCTCGCCTGTATCGGCCCCATGGTGCTGGTGGGTGAACTGATTTACTGGGTGGCGGACCACACCGCGGTATGGAAGCAGGTGCTTCCGGTGCTTATTTCCGCGATGTTACTATTGGTGCTTGGCTGGATATCCTTCAACCAGTGCCAGTTGTATCAATCGGACTATAAACTATGGCATTATATTTATCAGCGCAATCGGCACTCCTTTATTGTCAAGGCCTTGTTTGGAGCCACGTTGCTGGAGCGGCAGGAATACGCTCCGGCCATGACGCAGTTGGTTACCGCCAATGCCATGCAGCCGCATGTGGTCTCGGTTGTGTTTAATCTTGCCGCTGGATATATGCTCACGGGTCACTATCATCGCGCGCTACACTATTATGGCTGGTATCTCCTGCACGATCCGGGATCAGTTGATGCCTGGACCGATGCCGCCAATTGTCTTATAGCCCTGCGGGCTTATGAGCCTGCCGCAAAAGATCTCGCCATGGCCTGTCGGCTCAAACCGGATTTCGCCATCGGCTGGATGGAATTGGCCCATGTCAGTTATCTGGCCGGCCATCGGCGGTACGCGGAAAAATTCTATCGCCATGCGATCCGTCTCGACCCGTCCATGGCCAAGGTTCCGCTGGCCATTTCACCGCAACTGCTGCCCAAATTACAAACTTTCAGGATACCCCCGGCGTTGCGGTAAAATGTTCGCGCCGGCCCTGCGGCAACCGCCGCGACGCTGCGGTTTTGACAACCAATTGTAATACCTTGTATAATAAATTCGTCCGGGAGTAAGGCCGATATTCCATAGGTGTGAAGGCAAAGGAATCTTCGATGCGCAAAACTCAACGATCCGAAAGGATGCCTAAAGATCAGGTGATGGCTTTTAAGGTGGATGCGAAACTTGCCGAGTTGCTGGCGAGTGTCAAAAACAAGAGCGAATTGATACGCGATGCGGTCTATGCATATCTGGGACACCTCTGCCCGTTGTGTGAAGGCAAGGGCACTATCCCCGCCAATCGCAGTCACGAAATTGAACTGCTGCTGCAACAGCTTGAATTTGCAACCTGCACGGGCTGCCACGCCGCGTTACCGGTCATGCCGCGACTGCGGAAGCTCATAAAGAATATGCCCAAATCCGATCGGCAGCGGCTCTCCGAGTTTGAAAAAACCGGGGAACTGTTGTGTTCGGAGTGTTTTAAAAAGGCGGATCGCTGTAGCATCTGCGGACAGCATGTGCCGCATGGGCAATTACCGTCCCATCTCGCCAAGCGGAGACATACCGCGGCGCAGCAGTTAAAAATGCGGTCCGGTGAAGCGTTAACGCTGGAGGAAAACACTGTGGATCATTGAGCGCGGCGGGCGTGTGGCATGCAATGGCGCACAACGGATAACGCGTCTCGGTACGTCCTGTCAGGTGCTAAGCCGGAACGCCAAATAATGGCTGTCTTTGCAACATAAGAAATGTCAACAATCCGGGACGAGCGCCGCTAAAATTCGCGGATAAAAAAAGTGACCAGGCCAAGGCCGAAAGCCTGATCCGGTTAAGGTTGGTCTACGCAAACTCCAGCAGCAGATCGTTGGACCCTACCGTCATGCCTGGCTGCACGTGAATGGCGCCGATTTTGCCGTCGCGCGGACTGTAAACGGCGGTTTCCATCTTCATAGCTTCAATGGACAGTAGTTTATCACCACGGACAACACTTTGGCCCAAACTCACGGCGAGCGCGGAAATTTTGCCGGGCATGGGCGCTCCGATGTGGGCGGAATTATCGCGCTGCGCTTTGGGTATCTGGGGGCGGGCCTTGGCACTTAATGATTGGTCAGCAACTTTCACTTCACGCGGTTGGCCGTTGAGTTCAAAAAACACAGTTCGCATTCCATCCGGGTCGGGGTCCCCAATGGTCAGGAATTTAACCAGCAGCGTTTTGCCCGGCTCCAGTGCAATAGGAACCTCCACATAAGGCTCCATGGGATAGAAGAAGGCCTGGGTGGGTATGACGGCCACTTGGTCATGGAGCTTGTAGAAGCGATCAAACTCTAGAAACACTTCAGGATACATCAGATAGCTCGCCAAATCGGTAGCGCTAATTTCACGATGCACTTTGTGCGCCAACTGCGCACGCGTGGCTTCCAGATTAATCGCCTTCAGTTTAGCTCCCGGGCGAACGGTAAGCGGAGATTTACCACGAAGAATAATTTTTTGCAATTTTTTCGGCCAGCCATCGGGCGGTTGGCCCAGATCGCCGTGGAACATATCCACAACACTCTTGGGGAAATCAATGTGGCGGGATTCGTCCAGCACATCCTCAGGTTTAAGGTTATTGGTGATCATGAACAGTGCCATGTCGCCCACAACTTTGCTGGAAGGTGTGACTTTGACAATATCGCCAAAAAGCTCATTGACCTCTGCGTACATAGCGGCAATGTCATTCCAGCGCTCAGAAAGTCCCAAACTCCGGGCCTGCACGCGCAGGTTGCTGTACTGGCCGCCGGGCATTTCATGTTCGTACACTGATGCGGTGCTGGCCAGCATTCCTTCTTCAAACGGCTGATAGAACCGCCGCACGGCCTCCCAGTAATCGGCCAGGCGGGCCAAGACGGTTTGATCCAGCCCGCTGGCGCGCGGGGTGTTGGCCAACGCGGCGACCAGGGAATTCATATTGGGCTGGCTGGTCATGCCGCTGAGGGAACTGATGGCCGCATCGACGATGTTCACCCCGGCCTGGGCGGCCAAAAGGATGCTGGCCGCCTGCACGCCCGCAGTTTCATGCGTGTGAAAATGAAGCGGCAGTTCCACCTCATTTTTCAGCGCCTTGACGAGCTTTTGCGCGGCCAAAGGCCGACACAGGCCCGCCATATCCTTAATGCCGAGGATATGCGTGCCCATTTTTTCCAGTTCTTTGGCCATGCGAATGTAATATTTCAGCGAATATTTTTCCCGGCGCGGGTTGAGTATATCACCGGTGTAACAAATTGCGGCTTCGAGAATGGCACCGCTTTCCAGCACCGCGTCCATGGCTACGCGCATGTTGCTTGTCCAATTCAGTGAATCAAACACGCGGAACACGTCAATGCCGTTAGCCGCCGCCTGCCGCACAAAAAACTTCACCACATTATCGGGATAATTGGTATATCCCACAGCATTGCTGGCACGTAAGAGCATCTGGAGCAACAGGTTGGGCGCGGCGGTGCGCAATTCTGCAAGGCGCTGCCAGGGGTCTTCATGCAGAAACCGCATCGCGGTATCAAAGGTCGCGCCGCCCCACATCTCAAGGCTGAACAGATTCGGCAGCATCCGGGCCATCGTTTGCGCCGCCGGAAGCATATCAATGGTGCGCATGCGCGTGGCTAACAGCGATTGATGGGCATCGCGCATCGTTGTGTCGGTAAACAGCAGGGCTTTTTGCCTGGTCAGGAACCGGGAAAAATTCTTGGCGCCCATTTCCTGGAAGCGATCGCGCAGACCTTTAGGTATGGGCTGGGTGTGGTCGATAGGGAGAACTGGCGGCGGTGTCATAGCCGCGATATCTGGAGTGCGTTTTACCTCCGGTGCGCCATTAACTATCACCTCGCCCAGATAGGACAGCAGCTTAGTGGCGCGATCCCGGCGGGCTATAAACCGGAATAGTGTCGGAGTATTGTCCACAAAGGTTGTCGTGGCCTGCCCGGCAACAAAAGTGGGATGTCGCACTAGATTTTCCAGGAACGGAATATTGGTTTTGATGCCGCGCACACGGAATTCCGATAAGGCTCGTACCATACGGGCCACGGATTCCTCCAGCGTGGGCGCAAAGCAGGTCAGTTTGACCAACAGCGAATCAAAATATGGGGTGATGACCGCGCCGGTATACGCGGTTCCGCCATCCAGCCGCACCCCAAAGCCGGCGGGGGACCGGTAACTGGTAATGCGGCCATAATCTGGAATAAAATGATTCGCGGCATCTTCGGAAGTAATCCGGCATTGCAGTGCTACACCGTGGAGGGTGATTTTATCCTGGATGGGAATCTGAATTTCAGGCCCGTGCAGGTTATATCCTTGGGCCACGCGTATTTGCGCTTTTACTAGATCAATACCCGTGATAATTTCCGTAACGGTATGTTCCACCTGAATGCGCGGATTGATTTCAATGAAAAAAAACTTGCCGGATTCGACATCCACCAGAAATTCCACAGTACCGGCATTGCGATATTGGACCCGCCGCCCGATGGCCACCGCCGCGCCGCATATTGCGGTTCGCAATTCTTCCGGCAACCCGATGCTGGGCGCAAGTTCCACCACTTTCTGATGGCGACGCTGCACGGAGCAATCTCGTTCATACAGATGTACGAGATTGCCGTGTGCATCGCCTAGAATCTGCACTTCAATATGTTTGGCCCTGGTGATGTAACGTTCCAGAAACACTTCCGATTTACCAAAGGCTCCCCCCGCCTCGCGTTGGGCTTCTTCAAGTTTGGCGGTTAATTCGCCTGGTTCACGCACCACGCGCATGCCGCGTCCCCCGCCGCCAAAACTGGCCTTGATCATCAATGGAAAGCCGATGTCTTTGGCCATCTTTTTAATTTGTGCGGGGTCCGTTACGCCATGCTCTGTTCCCGGCAGCACCGGAACTCCCGCCTGCTGGGCGATACGCCGGGCGGCAGTTTTGTCGCCGCAGACTTGCAGCATATCCGGCGTTGGGCCAACAAAGGTGATACCGGCCCGCGCGCAGGCTAGAGCAAATTCCGCGTTCTCCGATAAAAAACCATAACCAGGATGAATGGTATCCACATCATGGGCTTTGGCGACATCAATAATGGCGGGAATATTGAGATAATTCTTTACCGGCGCATCCCGCCCTCCAACCTGATAGCTTTCATCGGCCTTAAACCGGTGCAAAGAATAGCGATCTTCATACGTGTAAATGGCCACCGTGGCTATCCCCAACTCGGTGGCAGCACGCAACACACGGATGGCAATTTCACTGCGATTGGCGACCAGCAGCTTTTTCATTGACGCGTTCCTCACACTTCGCAACACTCGATGATTATGATAACTGAAATCGGTTGCGCCGTTAAATCCCTTTCGCCGGTCCACGTCGGTTTGATGCGATTCTATTATTTTTGCGGAAAAACCGACGCGGACGGCCGCAATGCCGGCGTTAAGACCTGTTGTCAAGAAGTAGAAATGTCACCCTGTTAGCCGAAGTAGAAGTGTCACCCTGACATCGATACTCCAGTGGC
>JBMFGW010000058.1:0-24673 GCA_049977145.1 Phycisphaerae bacterium | reverse complement strand
TCAAAAATACGGCTCCTGAAAGGCTTCATCGGTCAGCCAAGTATATTTTCTTGAGCATTTGTAGCGTTGTAGTACTATATCCAGCAATATGAATTTGAAGGCCTGCTTTTCAGCGACCCGGTGGCACTGGCAGAAGGCATTTTCCAACCACAATTGAGAAATAAATTCAAAGATATTCGGGCGGAATTTAAAACGCCCGAAGACATTAATGACAGCCCGCAAACCGCCCCATCGAAACGGATATTGCAATTTTATCCACCTTACCAGAAGCCCCTGCACGGTGTTCTTGCGGCCAAGGCCATGGGCCTGGAAACCATTCGTCGCGAATGCCCGCGATTTAACGCATGGGTTTCCACACTGGAAGCATTAGCTGACAGCGGGCCGTAAGAAAACTGAAAACTGAAAACTTGAAACCGGATCCCCTTATGAACAACAATTTTCCACCCCCCGCTGCCCCTGATCCTACCGGGCCAGAACCGGATTCCGGACCGAGGCGGGGCGAATTTCTGCTCTATCAGACCGAGGATGGTCAAACCCGTGTGGAATGCCGTTTCGCTGCGGAATCGCTCTGGATTTCGCAGGCGGGCATGGCGGAGTTGTTTCAGACCAGCAAACAAAACATTGCCAAACATCTTAAGGCGATTTTCGCGGAGAGGGAATTGGCGGAGAGTTCAGTTGTCAACTGCTGGTTGACAACTGCCGCGGACGGCAAACAATACCGTGTCAATTATTATCACCTTAACGCCATTTTGGCTGTCGGCTACCGCATGCGATCCCTGCGCGGCACGCAGTTCCGCCGCTGGGCCACCGACCGTCTTAGCGAGTATCTGGTGAAGGGATTCACTTTGGATGACCAGCGGCTCAAAAACGCCGGCTCCGGCATCTATTTTGAGCAATTGCTGGAACGCATCCGCGATATTCACTCATCAGAGAAAGTATTCTGGCGCAAGGTGCTGGATATTTACGCCACCAGCATTGATTACGACCCCGCCGCAGCGGCCTCATTACAATTCTTTGCCACGATCCAGAATAAAATGCACTGGGCCGCGCACGGCCACACAGCGGCGGAAGTCATTGTGCTGCGGGCCGACGCACGGCAGCACAATATGGGACTGACCAGTTTCAGCGGTGCCGCTCCGCGTTCAGCGGATGCCGCCATTGCCAAAAATTACCTCAATGCCGAGGAACTCGAGACGCTCAACCGCATCGTCATGGCATATCTGGAATTTGCGGAACTTCAGGCCAAAAGCCGCCGCCCCATGACCATGGCGGATTGGATCACCAAACTGGATGACTTTCTCAAACTAAGCGACCACGACGTACTTACCCACGCCGGGAAAATCACCGCCGAGGAGGCTCGGCTAAAAGCCCAAGGCGAATACGAAGCCTACCGCCGCCAACTCGATTCAGTGCCATCCGAAGTGGAAAAAGATATGATCCGCGCCCTGGAAGACGCTGCAAAACAATTACAAAGGCCTAAGAAAAAAAGGAAGAATAAATGAAAACGCCGAAAACCGAAAACATCCTTGAATCTGGCGAATTGGTTCCGGAGGCAGCTATTTCCAAAATGGAAATAGCTCAAACCGAGGGAATTCGCCAGCTTAACCACGTCGTGGAATTCTACACGTGTATTGCGGTTATGGCGGTTGCATACCGGGGGCGCATGAGGAGTACGAAAAGTTCAGGCCCGGACAGGACAAAACTTATATTTCCGAATTTGATGAAAAATTGGCAAAGTACCTGAAAGGCGACGAAGGCAGCTTACGCTGAAAACTGAAAACTGAACACTAAAGGCTTGTATACTCTCTCCTGAATACTGGAACTCCACCATGGCCAAAACAAAATCATCCCGATCCGGGCTTGAGCAGCAACTGGTGCTGCGACAATGGATGCTAAGTCTGTTTGATAAGAACACTTTCGAGCAACTGGCCGAACCGCTCAAAGCCCCTGAAATGGAGGGCCTGACGGAAGATAACAACCACAAGTTCTTGCAGGCCATGACGAGCTTGTGGGAGTTTCCGGAATTTCCCGGCGATACGCTGCCGGGATATGACCAGAATATCGTTAAACATTCCATGGCTTTGAATCAACGCCGGGACACGCCGATTCGCTGGAAGTATTTTCAGTGGCTGACGTTGCTGTTCGCCGAAATTTATCTGGATCGCTACTTCCGTGCCCCGGAGAAACTGTTGGCGGACCTCAACGGTTTCGTGGATCAATTTAATTCCGACAAATTGGAAAAAGACCGCATTCCAGGCTACCAGCCCGATGACCTGCGGAAGCTGGCCTTCTGGAATGCCACCGGCAGCGGGAAAACACTGCTGATGCACATCAACATCCTGCAATATCGGCATTATCTGGGCTCGTACGGGCGCAATAGGGAGCTTAACCGTATTATTCTGCTGACGCCCAATGAAGGGCTTTCGCGGCAGCACCTCGCGGAATTCCGCGCTGCGGGCATGGAGGCGGAACTATTCAACAAGGACGGCGGATCACTGTTTGCAGGTAAGACTATTGAAATTATTGACATTCATAAGCTGCGTGAAGACGGCGGAGAAAAAACCGTCGCCATCGACGCCTTTGAATCCAACAATCTGGTACTGGTGGATGAAGGCCATCGCGGTTCCAGCGGCAAGGAAACGGGCCGCTGGATGGATGCCCGGCGGCGACTTTGTGAAAATGGATTTTCCTTTGAGTATTCCGCGACCTTCGGCCAGGCCATGAAGGCCAGCGGCAACCGTGATTTGGAGAAAGAATACGCCAAGTGCATTCTCTTTGATTATTCCTATAAATATTTTTATCGGGATGGCTTTGGAAAAGATTATCGCATTTTGAATTTGGCGGATGATTCCGATGCTGAAAAACGCACCGTTTATCTGACCGCGTGCCTGTTGGCATTTTACCAGCAGCAGCGGCTGTATCAGGACAAGGCGGACGCATTCCGTGTGTTTTTGCTGGAAAATCCATTGTGGGTGTTTGTGGGCGGCAGCGTGAACGCCGTGCGAAGGGAGAATAAGCGCGAGGTATCCGATGTGGTGGATATTCTGCTGTTCCTGGCGGAATTTGTGCAGGATCGGGACCGGTCGGTTGGGCTGTTGAGCCGATTGCTGGGCGGCAGACCGGGATTGCTGGATCAGCGCGGCAATGAAATTTTCGCGACCGCCTTTGGTTATTTAAGCCAATGCCGGATGACTGGGGAACAGGCATTTGATGATATTCTGAAATTGCTTTTCAACACGTCCGCCAAGGCCCTGCTGCACGTTGAGAATTTGACCGGCACGGGCGGGGAAATCGCGTTGCGAATCGGTGAAAATGAGCCATTCGGGCTTATTAACGTGGGTGACGCCGCCAATCTGTGCAAGCTATGTGAATCGCACCCGGACCAGATGGTCGTGGCAAGCAGAGAGTTTTCGGGTTCGTTGTTTTCCGCGCTGGATAAGCCCAATTCTACGATCAGGGTGCTGATCGGGTCGAAAAAATTCACCGAAGGGTGGAACAGTTGGCGGGTCAGCACAATGGGCCTGATGAATGTGGGAAAAAGCGAAGGTTCGGAGATCATTCAGTTGTTTGGACGCGGCGTGCGGCTCAAGGGCCTGGGCATGAGCCTTAAACGCAGCGCCAAAATTGGCGGCATTACCCGCCCGGATCAGATCGGTTTATTGGAAACACTGAACATCTTCGGTATCCGGGCACAGTACATGCAGCAATTCAAGGAATATCTGGAAGAAGAAGGGCTGCCCACCAACGAGGATCGCATTGAATTTATTCTGCCGGTGGTGAAGAACCTTGATGGCAAAAAGTTGAAAAGCATTCGCCTGAAAGATGGTGTGGATTTCAAACGCGATGGTCCCAAGCCGGTGCTGGATGAGCCGACAGACTATCTTATGAAATACCCGCTGACGGTGAACTGGTACCCGAAAATTCAATCCCAGCAGAGCCGGGGGCTGGATCGTTTGGAAGAAACCGCCAATTTAGACCAGGGGCGTCTGGAAGGCCGCCATCTGGCATTCATGGATATGGACCGGATTTATTTCCAGTTGCAGGAATTTAAGAACGAGCGGGCATGGTTCAACCTCAATTTGCCGCGTGAAAGCGTTCCCAGGCTGTTGGAGCGTTCAGACTGGTACAAGCTGTACATTCCCGCCGCCGAGTTGGAATTTACCCGCTTTGATCGCGTGCGGCACTGGGAGGAAATCGCCATTGCCCTTCTGAAAAAGTATTGCGACCGCCTGTATAAGCACCGCAAACAGGAATGGGAGGCCAAACATCAGGAGTATCATGAACTGGCCGAAGACGATCCGAATTTTATCAACGAATATCGGCTCATGGTTGAACAGTCGGCGGATGCGGTCATAGCAAATCTTGAAATTCTTAAAGAGATGATCATCGGTGGAAAATTCAGCAAAGACTGGCCCTTTGGGCAATTGGAGGCTTTGTGTTTCGGCCAGCACCTGTATCAGCCGCTGCTGCATTGCAAAAGCGATCTGGTGGAAGTAATGCCGGTATCGCTTAACGACGGGGAAATGGAATTTGTTCGCGATCTGCGTAAGTTCTTTAATGAAAAGCAGGACTTCTTCAAAAGCCGCGAAATGTATCTGCTGCGCAACATGAGCCGGGGGCGGGGCATCGGCTTTTTTGAGGCGGGGAATTTCTATCCCGATTTCATTCTCTGGCTGCTCGTGGACGGCAAGCAATATGTGAGCTTTGTGGATCCTAAGGGATTGCGAAATCTGGACGGCATGGGCGACCCAAAGATACGCTTCCACAAGACAATCAAGGAATTGGAAACCCGGCTGGACGATCCGAGCATTATTTTGAATTCATTCATCATCTCCAATACCCCGTCCAAGGCGGTGAGTTGGTGGAAGAGCAATGCCAAATCCGAACTGGAAAAACGCCACGTATTGTTTCAGGATGAAGACAAGGCGACATATATTGAAGAGATGCTGAATACGGTGATCGGGGGCAGATGAATCTGGATCTGTGTGCCGGACATCCCCACCGTACCCGGCGAATTATTCGCCAAATTCCAAACCAGCTTCTACTCCGATCCGACGGATGCAGTGTTCAAAGCGTTGGGGGTGGTGTGAGAATAACGGGAAGCCAGTAGCTTTTTCCGCGCCAAACCAACGCTCCGTAAATTGACACAACAAGGGGAGTTGCTTACATGACCGATACGAAACCGTTCAATATGTTTTATCGAAGAGGCGGTCAACCTGTGCCGAATCCAATTCCTCAGCGAACAGCGAAATGGCTTGTAGAGGAAATCACTCGTCGCAATGAGAAGATCAGAGACTTTTGGTCAGACCACCATGGATGGGCACCTGAAAGAGCCGCGGAGATTCTCATCCGTGCCAGGCTGGATAGACAAGTTTCGCTTTCCAAGTGCCTGAGTATCTGGCTTGAGCCGCTGCCAGAATCGACACAAAAACCCCCGCAATATCCATGGCAAAAACCGGACACACAGGCCGAAGATTTAGGGCACTCGGATGGTCGGTTAATTCTTGCCTGGGCAAATCTGGGCAGTCTTGTGGAAGGCACGATGAAATTTGGTTTGTCGGTATTTGCGAATAACTACTATGCCACGCCGGTAACACGCGGCAAGGTGAAGACGCCGTTGGACCCCGACGTTCTAGAACTGGAATATTTGAAGCAGTTCTATAATCAGCATTTTTGGGCCAAGCGACAGAAACCCCGTTGGAATAAGTTTGTTGAGTTAGTGCAAAAACGTCGGAATGCCATTCATTCGTACCGGGATCACGATATAGGCGACTGGCGCGAATTCTACGTGGCCGTAAAGAACTATTTGGTATTTTTGTCCGTCATCGATGGCAGAGTGCCATACCCCGATGAATTACCAACCGAATATTGAAATAGAAGAGGAACGATCACGCGCACCATTGAGCGTTCGGATAGTAACGGTTTCAAGTTACTTCTCTTTCTCGATTCAGGCCGCCGCCCCTCTTAATGGCACATTTACCGAACCGCTGGCTGATTGCATCAGCCACCGCATCAAGCCGCTGTTGCTTTTCCCGGTCTGGATCAGCAAATAACCCCATCTGTCCGTTGCCGGTGCCGCATGGTATTGTGCTCACGCCAATGAGCCGCACCGGCTGGAATGATCTGCTGGCCCACTGGTCAAAGATGGCCGTGGCAAGCTGCTCCAGTTCCGCCGTGGTATTTGTGGCGGCGGCAAGGGTGCAGGATCGGGTGATGGTCTGAAAATCGCCGAATCTAATCTTCAACGTCATGCTACGGGTCAAAAGACCATGTTTTCTTAGCCGTTGGGCAACTTGCTCTGCCTGTTCCAATAAAACCCTGCGCACGGCATCGGGATCATCTAAATCCACATTGAATGTCTGTTCCTGCCCGATGCTCTTTACCTCTCGATCCGTCGCCACTGCCCGATCATCCAGTCCGTATGCGAACTGATGGTAATGCTCCGCTACATCGCCGATCTGTCCACGCAAAACGTCCAAGGGAAAATTCCGAAGATCACCAATAGTATTGATGCTCAGAGCCTTCAATCGTACCGCCATGGCTGGCCCGATGCCCCATATTTTCATTACAGACATGGGCGGCAGTAGCGCATCAACATCTTCTGGGTTGATAATGGTCAAACCATCGGGCTTGTGAAGATCAGAACCGAGTTTAGCCAGAAACTTATTCGGTGCCACGCCCACCGAGGCAGTCAACCCAATTTCGGCTTTAATGCGAGCCTTCATCTGCCTGGCAGCGGATTCGGCTGAATCAAAAAGTTGCTCGGTGCCGGTGAGATCAAGGAAAGCCTCGTCAATGCTCAGGGGTTCAACGACTGGCGAAAAGTCATCAAGAATGGCAAAAATCTGCTGGGAAATTTGTCGGTACCGATCATGCCGCACCGGGATAATAATGGCATGGGGGCAAAGCCGTTTCGCCACAGCCATCGGCTGGGCGGAATGGCAACCGTAAGGGCGAGCCTCATAGGAAGCAGTGGCAACCACGCCACGGGGGCCATCATAGCCCACTAAAATTGGTTTGCCCTTCAGTTCCGGATGATCCAGTTGCTCAATGGACGCGAAGAAGGCGTCCATATCAAGGTGGAGGATGGAGCGGATGGTTTGGCGGTCATTGTTCACGTCAGGTTCTCATTCACACGCTGGACTGATTATAGGCCATGAGAAAAGTTATTGCAGCCGCCACCATAATCCAAATCCGCAACCGTTTCATATTTGGAAGGGCTTCATTGGCTAATAAACCGCAGGAGGGCGATGGCAATCGTGCGGCTTAAATGGCGGCTTGAAAACAACATGTCTCAACCCAAAAATATATCTGATGGAATATGCGATGCAGGCGGCATGTTTTCGTCGGACAACGGCACGGTTTGGTCGTTTATTTGTCGCCATGGGGATTCGGATCCATTAAATGCAAGGGGTGGGAGCGTTGACCATTCTTTTGCCTTTGCCGAAGGTGCCGGTGAATGCGTAATCAAAGATTCAGTTAGATTGCGGCCTGATTGATCGGCGGCACTTTCGCCCTGTTTTCGGCTGGTATTGGGGGCGTCTGTTTCCATAACACACTCCTTCGGTTGATGGCAAAACTTTAATATGTCTAACCCCCTCTTTGTCACTATAGTATTATAGGCGGCAGTTACTGGCTTGGCGGCGGCCCACGGCTGTGGGCACCGCCAGCCCAACGCATTTTCTGCAACGTAATCGTCCCCACATCCACCGTAGCCCTGGCAGCAACCGAGACCGGTTCTTGAGTCCGTCCGAAGCCGACGGCACGATCAAAAACCATAATGCGATATTGGCCAACGGGAGCATTGTTAATGGTAAACGTCCCATTAGCTGCGGTTTTACTCATACCCGTGCCTGATTTAGTCCAAACGGTCTGACCGGGCTGTACATTTTTAAAATCGGGGCGACCAAAACCACCACGCCTCCGGTGGAAATTTTGCTGGATCCGCATCACGCGGACGATTGCACCACTAACCGGAGCACCGGTGGGGCTAAGGACTTTGCCGGTCATTGTGCCGGTCGGGCTGGATTTGGACAGTGCCCGAAATACCACGAAAGCAACCGCTCCGCACAATACAAGCACCAACAACGCTATGCCATATTTACGCATTTACCTACCCCTTAAACTAACAGAAGATGTATCGATGCCGCTGACCAAACCATCTAAAAACAGTCCGAAAACGATTTCTGCATCTTGGCCAAACGTACCAATGACCCCGAAGTTGCAAGGTCGTGATTGCGCACGGCTCACAGGCAGGGCTTTTTCTGGTTAGAAATGACAACGGAAAAACAATATTTACTTTCGCAAATCATTGAACAACGATTGCAATATCTGGGCCAATCCGCGACTATGATGTTAATGTAGTAGTTGTCCGGAGGTTTAGGAGTGAACGTATGATCAAGTTGTCCGGAATATCAATCGTCGCATCAATGTCACTCTTGTTTTTGTTTGTTGGCGGCTGTGCGGTCTCGCCGGCGACCCAACGCGCTGGGTTGGTAACACTCAATGGCCAGCCGATGACGCTGTTGGGTAATCCGGTGCATGTGGGTGAAATGGCACCGACATTTAAGGCTGTCGCCAATAATATGACGGTTTTTCATTTCCACCCCGGACACGGCAAAGTGTGGATTCTTTCTTCGGTGCCGTCATTGGATACTCCGGTGTGCAGCCTGGAAACCCGACATTTTAATTTGGTGGCTTCCACGCTCGGTAAGGATGTCGGAATTATCACCATCAGCATGGACCTGCCGTTTGCCCAAAAACAATGGTGCGGAGATAAGGGCGTTAAGCACATTATGACCGTCTCCGATTACCGCTTTCACTCATTTGCCAAGGCCTATGGCGTACTGATGAAACAGAACGGCCTGCTGGCCCGCCAGGTGGTGGTGGTAGGAAAAAACGGAAAAATTGTATATGTGCAATTGGTGCCGAACATTGCCCACCCGCCGCATTACGGACCGGTGCTGGCAGCGGCCCGGCAGGCGGCAGTGGAACCACATAACTAATAGAATCATGGTTGCAGGCAAGGAGTTAAAAATGAACAGCAGCGATTTTCAACGGTATAAGGCGGCGATAACGTCAACAATTACCAAACACGTTATTCAGGAACATCAAGTCTTCATTAAGCACCTCAAAGAGATTGAAGCGGCGGCGAAGAGATTTGAGCCAAGCGAGGCCATGATCGAGCACCTTAAACAACTGGAAGCAGCCGCCAAGCGGCTGGAGCCAAGTGTCGCCATGGTGAAACACCTTAAACAATTGGTGGCTAAGAAAATTGAGTCAAACGAAGCTATGACCAAACACCTTAAACAACTGCAAGCCATGGCGAAGCGGTTTAAGCCAAGCGAAGCCATCATTCAACAAATTGAAACAATTATTAATGAATTTTTTCCTTAGCCATCACGGTGGCTTGCCGGTCCCGATGATGATGAATACAGTCAGACAACAGGAGTTTTAGATGAAAAACGTAGACATGAAGGTTGAAGGCAATATTCTCACCATCAAGGTGGACTTGAGTAAAGAGTTCGGACCTTCCGCATCCGGCAAGACGATCATCATCGCCTCAACCGAGGGCAACGTGGCCGTGCCCGACCGGGATGAGAAAATCGGGTTGAACGTTTATCGCAAGAAGCCGTAAGTTAGATTTGACTATCATAACCATG
The DNA here is from genome assembly GCA_049977145.1 of Phycisphaerae bacterium. Classification (GTDB taxonomy): domain Bacteria; phylum Planctomycetota; class Phycisphaerae; order WQYP01; family WQYP01; genus JAMDCX01. Next base: position 15,011 of record JBMFGW010000058.1, on the reverse strand, counting down.
CGATAATAGCCTTAGAGGCAAGCGGCCATAGGCCAGGCGCGAACGAGCCAAAGCCTAGCCGACAATGGAGGCCAGCGAGTGTGCTTATGAGTAAAAAGTTTCAGGGGAAAACCTGTGCATATTGCGGAAAAGCGAGAGCGAGCAGAACAGCAGACCATGTGTTTGCAAGGGAATTGTTCTATTGGAAGAAAGGAATAATCTCCCGTGTTCATTTTGGAGAAAGAGATACACCTGGAAAGGTGTGGAATGAAGTCGGTGCCTTCATTAACCTCTCCGAAATCAATGGTTCTGTCGCCCCCTAATCTTGCTGTCCATCTCCAGCAAGCATCTTCATATCCAACCCCTCAATTTCCTTAAGGCTTTTCCCGGCAATGCCTTGCAAGTCGCCGTACATGCCAACTGTTGCCTGCATCACACGTTCAATTTGCGATTCCCTTTTCGCCCATTGCTTGGTAATGGCCTTTTTCTCGGCATTCAGATCATCCTGCATGGAGGTGAATGCTTCCACTATGGCTCCCACACGCTGCCGGAAATGTGGGCCGGTCAAATAACCGTATACCATGCCCATTTTGGTCTGCTGGCCGTCGCCCGTTTGTCGGGCGGCAGCCAAGTCCATCAGCGATTGCCGTAATGCCATGGCGACCGGCAATGCACATGCCGTTGATGTAACCCATACGCCACCAATGAAATCGAAGGTTTCCACCCCGTTTGGCAAAACCTTGGAAACGATCACCGCAAGTTCGGCCTTGGCGGCTCGCTGATCGTCTCTCAATTTAGCCAGCCAGCCATCGCTCCAGTTTTTGGTGCGTTTTGCTTCCCAGAGAATCGTGCCGCAGGCCTGCCCGCCAGAACTGAAAACACGTTGCATTATATCACCGCCGAATTCGCCCTTAGGCACCGGTTCAATGGTGTCGCGGGGAAATTTAGCGCGGAGTGTGCTTTCCAATTCCAATTCCTGCACTTCGCCCTGCAATTGCTGGGAACCTTGTTGAGCTTTCTGTTTGAGTTCCTCAATTGTCTTTTGCATGGAAGTAATCGTATGCTCTTTTTCCGTAAGGCTAAGTTTCAGGCTGTCTTCCGCTTCCTTACGAGCTTTATCCCGGACCTGCCCCAAACTCGCCTGCACCTGCTTTTCAATATTCAGTTCCATTTCCCGTTTGGCATCAGCCAACTCCCGTTCCTTGCGGATCAGGTCCGCCTGGGCTTTCTGTGCTTCCGCCAGCTTAGCATCGCGTTCTTTCATCACCGCCTGAAGATTGGTGATCTCATCGGCCTTTTGCTTGAGTTCGTTAGACAGCAGCAACTTGGCCTTTTTCGCCTCTTCAGCGGCAATGGCTGTACGTTGGCTCTCCAGTTTGGCGGCCACTTGTTCATCAATGGACGTCCGTGCCGCGAGAACTGCCGCCTCTTTTTCCTTAATCGCGGCCTCGCGCCTGGCAACCTCGGAATTATTGCGAGCAATCTTTTCTTCCAGCTCCCGCCGTGTCGCCGCGACCAATGGCGCAGCCAGCGATTCGGTAAGCTTTATCTCGGTACCACATTTCGGACAGATAATGGTTGGATCAGCCACAGATAATTTCCCAAAACAGATTTACCAATAGTATAACCCGAATTGTCGTGGATGGTAGAGCATGAAAGCTTAGCGCGAATGTTGGATTGGTGCCCAATGTGCAACCCCCGCGCCCACGGCGACCGTATGAATTAGTTACTTTTTCCCGTGCAGCGTTTTCGCCATCTGATACTCCTTCGCAAAGTCCATGCCGATGTCCAGACTGGGATTGATGATTTTGAAGGCTGCGTACATCAGGCACACCAAATGCAGGCCGCTGAATTGGCCCGGTATGAAATCCTTCTTCTATTACTGCTAAGGTATACCACGACCAACCAATAACGCACACCACCGTTTTTGTGGCAGGGTTGCGTGCCGATTCCACGTCAGCAGGAAGCATACTACCGGTGCGGTGCGGGCTGTCAACGCTATGAGCCATAAACGACCGGAGAATAGGGGGAAACGTCTCATTTAACCTTCCTCTTTTTCACGCGGCTTGGTTCCTGACACGCAATGAGATAAAACTCTCACTTGGTCACATCACGAACTTGTCGGAACCGGCACTGGAGCCTGAATTTTTAAAAAATTTGTCAGCAGGGTGTAGCCATCCGGGGTCAGAAAACTTTCCGGATGGAATTGCACTCCGTATAAAGGCCAAAGTTTATGCTGTACCGCCATGATTTCTTTTTCCGCAGTCCAGGCGGTGACCATAAAATCATCCGGTAAAGTACCGGGGCGAATGACCAGGCTGTGGTACCGCGCCGCGTCAAAGGGATTGGGTAAGCCGGTAAAAATTCCCTGATTATTATGGTGAATGGGTGAAGTTTTGCCGTGCATAAGCCGATAGTTGCGTTCCACCACGGCGCCAAACGTATGGCCGATGCACTGGTGGCCCAGGCAAACACCCAGTATGGGAAGAAGCGGGGCGAAATGTTTCAAAACATCATTGCTGATGCCGGCCTCGCGCGGGGTGCAGGGGCCGGGGGAAATGATGATTTTCTCCGGCTGCAACTTTGCAATTTGTTCCAGGGAAATTTTATCGTTGCGGACCACCTTAATGACGCGGGTGCTGTCAATTTCTCCCAGTCGCTGCACCAGGTTGTAAGTGAAGGAGTCATAATTATCAATGAGTAAAATCATGCGTGGGATTATATCGCCGGTGTCGATTCATCTCAAAACAATGTGCGAACAGGCGTTCAAAGTTCTGGCCTACGCTGTGGCACGCGGCAGTACCCTATTATTTGTGCCATAGTGCCGGCGCCACATCACCATGCCTGCCAAACCCACCAATCCGACACCCAGCATGGCGCTGGTCGGCGGTAACGGTAAACTTACGGGCGAAGGATCCGTCTGCATGGTCAGCGTTGCGGTATCACCGGGATTTAATCCGATGGTGATCGTGGCTCCAAGACTATATGGTGATGACGGTGTAAATACAAGCCCACCGAGGTCAGATGTATAAGTGGCAATAGGACCGGATTGCAGGGGGCTGTACAAAATGTCTGCCGATGAAAGCGACGCTTCGCCCGCCGTGATGGTGTTCTGAAAATAATCTTGTTGCGGTGATTCGGGAATGTTACCGCTGAAAGTTACGTTTGCCGCGCCGGCGGCTACTTCAGGTTCATTACCAACCGGTACAAAACCATTATCCAAAAGATTCACGGTCAGTGTTGCAAATTGGTTTATACTGGTATTCCTGACGCACAGTCCGGATATATCCACTAGTGGAATTTGGCCATTCGCCGGTGCCGTTGGACTGTTGGACGACGCGCTAAAATAGACGATTTTCATAGCGCTTATCGTCAAACCGCTCTCCTGAATTACCAGGTTGCCATCGACATTGCTTCCGGTGACGACGGAATCACTGTTGAACGTAGCTACCAAACTCGCCTGCGCGGTTGCAGCCGCCAAGCCGGAGACCGCCATCATAGAGGTAATCGTCCATGCTGTTAAAAATTTCATAAGGCACCTTTTCCAATCATCAACTCAATGCCATTATTGCATTTGTCGTTGTGCGTCCGCCGCACTGCGGCGGCGAACCAACAGCGACAAAACAAGTATTCCCGTTACCATTAACGCCAGCGGCGCGGGTTCGGGCGTGGTAACTGCAGCCGCACTGATGACGGTTTCGCCGCTGCCCGTAAGCGTTATGGTATTGCTCTGCCCGGCGGGGAATGTCGCCTGCACCACTTCCGTAAGCGAATATAACGAATTGGGCGTTGGCATATCCGCAGGCAATGCGGCTGGTAGATTAAAACTTATTGGTGTGGTGGTTAAATTTTGCGCGCTCCCGGTGGTCGCATTGACGCCATAAACAGACGCTTCCATGACCGGTACAGAGCTATACAGACTATCGGTGTTATCCCCTAGTAAGTGTGCCGTCATGGTGACCGTCCCGTCCGTGAGGACGCCTCCGCTGCTATCCAGCATGGCGATACCATTGTTCTGAGATCCGGCTGGCGCACCAAATCCATTAGCGCTGAAAATAAATTCCAGTGTGTCGGAAGATTGCAAACTGGCTATTCCGTCGGCTAGCTGCGCCTTAAAACTGAAACTAATCGGCTGATATGATGCGCTTCCGGCAACGTAACCCAGTGCGGCGTATTCACTGGCGCTGTACGAAAAGTTTCCTAACGTAGAAGCCGCCGTGCCGGACGTTATATAATCCGCGGAGCCAGCCTGCAAAAATTGACTTTGTTGCCCGGTCTCGAGATCAATAACGGTAAGCTCCGCTCCGGGTGATATCGGCGTGGCGTGTACCAGACCCGCTGCCGCAACCAAGGCTACCAAACTTACTATGCCAGTTTTCAACAGCATCACATTCCCTCAACAATCCATTAAATGAAGCGCACCACGGTATTACCGATGTATGAACCACATTTCAACGCCCATGCGGTAACTTAACGAGATGTCAGCAACCGGGACTTGAGTTTTCTCTGCTCTCCCGATGCCTGACTGATCTCACTAATAAAGTATACGCATCATCCAGCATAAAGCAAGCAGAAAAATTGATTTTCGGAGTTATCAGACGTTTTGGCATTAAGCACAGAAAAGCCATTGGCCCCGAATGATTATAATCTCGTTGCGATGCGGATCGACCATATTTTTTACAATCCTCTACCCCGACGCCAGTTTTGGCGGCACAATACCACACTATGCAATTTTAACCGCGTGTTTTCAGGTAAATGTTGCCCCTTGCCCCAAAATATGGACTCCCTCTGTTTCACATGACGGATCAAACAGTGGACGGCCCATGAGCTTGCGAATATACTACATGGTTCCAATGGCTGGGGTCATGGGCGCTGGTGGTCATGAAACCGGGCGGTTGATATGAGTGTAGACTAGGAGTTTTGGCGTGGCCAAGCATAAGACACACAAGGGAATGAGGAAGCGGGTCAAAATAACCGCAACCGGAAAAATAAAATTTCATAAGCATAATAAGGGGCATCTGCAAAGCTCCAAGTCGGGTAATCGGCGACGACGTTTACGCGGTACCACCAGTCTAACCGGGCCGTTTGCGGCGAAGATCATTACCTTGCTTGGGCCGTCTGCACGCTAAAGGCCTCGCCGGGACGCCTTGGCTGGTGTCGGGACGTTGGTGGCGAAAAATCAGGGATAAACACCAGAATCATTTGTTAAGGAATTTACCATGCCACGAGTAAGAATTGGAGCCGCCCGAAAACAACGACACAAGCGTCTGCTGAAGCGCGCCAAGGGTTTTGTAGGCGGGCGCAGCAAATTATATAAAACAGCGCATGAAACACTGCTGCGCGCCGGCGCCAACCGGTTCAGCGGTCGGAAGGAAAAAAAACGTGATTATCGAGCACTTTGGATTACACGGTTGACGGCGGCGGCACGTGGACGGGGCTTGCGATATAGCCAGTTGATTTCAGGCCTCAATAAAGCCAATATCAAACTCAATCGTAAGAGTCTCAGTGAGATTGCCATTGCCGATCCTGCGGCGTTTGATGGCATTGTCGCTAAAGCGCGTGAAGCGTTGGGCCTGCCAGCGGCGGCCTGACGCGGTGCTGGTTGAATGGTCGCGCCTTTCAGCTCGGAAGTGGTGCAACGTGAATCTTGATGAATTGCATGCCGCCGCTCAAAAAGAACTTTCCACGCTGGCCACAATGGAACAGTTGGAAACGTTTCGTATTAAATATCTGGGCAGCAAAGGGCTTCTGAAAGCCGCCAGTGACCACCTCAAAACCATACCCAATGATCAGAAGCGGAATTACGGCAGCAAACTCAATACCGTCAAGCAGGCCGTGCAGATGGGGTATGACGCAGCCAAAACACGGATGGCCGGTAGCCCGGAATCCGGTGAAATACTCGAGGATATCACCGAGCCGGGGCGTATGGCGTTTGCGGATTATCATCCTGGATCGCTGCACATTATTCATCAGACGATTGACGCCTTGACCGATTTGTTCGGGCGAATGGGATTTTCCGTTGCGGAGGGGCCTGAACTTGAAGATGAATTCCATAACTTTGAAGCCCTGAATGTGCCACGACAGCATCCAGCGCGTGATCCATTGGATAATTTTTATTTACAACGGCCTCCCGGCGGTACGCCGTTTATGCTCCGGTCCCAAACCAGTTCCGTTCAGATACGGGTATTGGAAACCCAAAAGCCTCCGGTGCGGATTGTGGCGCCGGGACGCGTTTATCGCCCCGATACCGTGGACGCCACGCACAGCTTTATGTTCCACCAGATTGAGGGCTTAGTGGTGGATGAACATATTACCATGATTGATCTCAAAACATGTATTGAGCAGTTTGCCAGGGCATTTTTCGGAGCGGATGTGGAAACCCGCTTTCGCCCCAGTTACTTTCCGTTTACCGAACCCAGCGCGGAATTTGATGTGCGGTTCCATTACGCCCACGGTGGTTCCAAATGGGTGGAACTCGGCGGCTGTGGCATGGTGGATCCCAACGTGCTGGAGATGGTGAAGGTGGATCCGGAAAAGTACAGCGGTTTCGCTTTTGGGCTGGGGGTGGAACGTATCGCCATGCGCAAACATGGAATTGAAGATATACGCCTGTTATTTGAAAATGATGTGCGATTTCTGAGACAGTTCTAATTTCGGCTCAGAGCAATAGCCGCAGTTGACAGTCCTCCAATAGAATTTTTTCATCGCGGTGCATTGCCATAATAACTTCGTGGATTCATAGGGTTCGGAATCGCTGGCGCGCATTGCTCCGCGTCACCACCGCATCACCGTCAAGTCAGCAGACGCGAATGGTTTCCATGTTCAGCAGCTTTCCTAGTTTTTCGATCCGGTCGGCGATATGCCCGACCCCAACGGCGCAATGGTGCGCCGGCCCTTGTGCGTTCCATGATTCCACGAATTGTCGTGCGCCGATTGCAAAGCGGTAACGACTGTTGGTATTGCCGATTTCCAGAACGGGTCCGGCTACCGACTCTGCCTCGGCGGTCAGAAGTGTCAGCTTTCCATCCGCAGTCTGTACGACCGACAATAGCGTGACCGGGCCGTGTTTGACGGACATTTCCACGGACAACCCGCACCCGACTTTGCCATGATACACCTGCAATGGCCGCACTTTGGTTTTGCCCTGCGCAATGGCAATATGGCCGGGGCCATCATGGCCCATCAGGACGACATCATCATTAAAATCCATAGCGTAATATTCAGTAAAAGAGCCGCCCGCGTCAAAGGAGTCCATAATTTTCATGGCTTGGGCGTTTTTAATTTCCATCTCTCCGGCGACCGGAATTCCCCGTGCGGTTAAAAGCGAGTTGCCAAGGATAATGGAACTGATGGCATCTTCATTGGCGGGGTTGCCGGTACCCATATAATAGTAGGCCAGTGAACCAAGGTTGTGCTTTTCCACCAGTTGATCCAGCGCCACGCTGGTGCGGGCGGCGCGACTCAGTTCTTCCGGCGGGCAATCGCTTTGTACGTCAAAGACATCATGGAAATGCTTAACACGCTGCGCGATTGCGTCCTTGGAAATGGTCGATCTCAGGGCCGCAAGTTCATCGACTTCCATAATTTCGATATGCCCGCCGAAAGCGGCGCACTGCTGCGTTAAATCACTGTAAATGTCCAACATGCCGCCATAATAATGTCCCATCACGCCCAAGCGGTTGTGTTCCATGACGTATGCCACATGCGCCGCGGACAACCATTGATCCAACTGCCGCCAGACATCGGGATCACCTTCCAGCACGCCGGTAATCTGATGAAATGGAATGGCACAGCGATTAAAGACATTAGCGATTTCCGGAACGGGGCAGGCCTGACACCACGCCAACCATTCGCCCGTCATGGCCGTGCGGTCGCGCATGGCGTTGAATTTGGCATAATCCATGGCCGGTGCCGGGGCCAGGTTAAGAATAATCACCGGTACTTTCGCGCGGCGAACCACGGGCAGTACCGTGGAAGATAACGCGTACGTGCTGACAAATAAAAATATCAGATCAACATCGGCCCGGCGGAAGTCATGCCCGGCATTGAGGGCTTTTTCCGGCGTATCAATAAGGCCAAGATTAATAATGTTGATGTCGGGCCGTTTAAGATTATTTTCCACCACGCCCAGATAGCCTTCCAGGCGTTGTTTTAAGCCGGAAAACTGAGGCCAATACGCATCCAAGCCGATGCCGAACAGCCCAATTTTTACTCGCTGCTTATTATCCGCAGACGTTGTCAAGTTGTTCATTTATATTTTTATATCCTCACGTAAAGCAGTCTTTAATATTACCGGTCCGATCAGGCCGGACTCCGCCAGTGGATCGTATTTGTTCCATAGTTGCCAGGTGGTAAAAGTGAACCGTCCGGTGGGGCTGAGCTTGCCATCGAGCAACCATTGCGGCCATTTGAGTAAATTTCCTCCGGGGGCGCGATCGCAATCTTCCGGTAACTGCTGATCGCCGATTAGGCGGTTGATCCATAAATTGGTAACTTGGATGATCAAACTATTGCGCCCCGCCTTGAGCTTTGCCGTGACATCAAGTTTGAACGGCGGTTTCCACAATATGCCCATATCTTGGCCGTTGAGCGTGACCCGCGCCATGACTGCAACTTGGCCTAAATCCAGATAAAACCGTCGATGCGGTGCCGGCAGTTCCGCCGGAATCTCAAATTCAGTCTGATATTCGCCAGTACCGGAAAAGTAGCGGACGCCCGCATCGGAATGTTTGTTCCACGCGATGAGCTTATCGAGGTGTATCTGGGCCGGGGCACCCCAACCAGCGGGAAAGTTTACCGTCCATGGCCCATTAACGACGACGGGATCAGGAATATCAGAAACATGAACGGTGGACTGTTGGCCGGAAGAAAACCGGAATTGGTATCGGCCCGGCTGCGTAATAATGGCGTGCCGTCCGCCATTATTATTGCTCTCCATGGCAACAACCTCATGGAATTCAGGGCCTGCCGTAAATGATACCCAACCGCCATCTTGGAATTGGAAGTGTTTGGCGTGGCCATCCACCACGCAGTGAATATCAAGTGTCTTGACCACGCCGAAATCGGGATCGCCTCCGATGGCTGCAATTTGGGTGACGGGAAAGCTGATGGTGCCGGCATCGACGAGGTTCTGTACGATCTTTGTGACGTCCTTGGTATGCTTGGGAACGCCATACGTTACAGAAATTATTTTAATATGTGATCCCGCAGGGTGATTAAAGTGTACGTCCTGACCATCGTGCGCCTGGATATGGCCTTCGTGGCCATCAACCCTATAGTGAATATCAAGCGTCTTGACAACATTGGGATCCGGATCGCCACCGATGGCCGCAATTTGTACCACCGGAAAATCATAGTGTCCGTCGTTCACGAGTTTCTGAACAATGGACGTTTCGTGCCGATTGCGTTCCAAAGTCACTGGAACGCCATAAGTGGCACTGAGAATTTTAATATGCAACGGTTTGCGTGGCATCAGTTTTGTGCTGGCCGACAGAAGTATTTTCCCGTCGCGGCTGATACTTCGGATCGCCGGTGTGCTCCGCGTAGAGGAGCCATGGCGAAATACGACAAATACAGACCCTTTAGGTTGGAACGCAATGGGAATATGCGTCTGGCCGCCGGATGCGCTGTATGCCGGAACCGGCGAAACGGTTCCAGTTTCCGGATTCCAGAATTCCGGTTGAGCACCGGTGGCACGGAAGGTGCAATTGGCCAGCATCGGGCTTCCAGCATAAGGGTAATCCGGCGCTACTTGTCCGTTGGCCACAAAATAAATATCCATGTCGGCGGTACGCCGATGGGTCCATCGCACCATGGGTTGATCACATTGAAAATCGGGCTTTATGCCCTGTGCGGCCAGTACATCGGCGGCGGTTTTGCCGGTGGCAATCTTACCGGTCCCCCATAATTGTTCAGCAAGTGTTTCCACCTCAGCATCACAATGTGGAAAATTGGTGAGACTTGGCGATTTTTTGGGCCGCGGGCCGATGACCGTGGCACCGGCATCGACCAGTGTTTTTATTTTTCGCAGCAGTTGTGGTGTCATGGTGGGAGAATCGGGTAGCACCAGAATGCGGTACTTCATCCCGCCGGGCAGTGTGAGAAAGCCATTCTTATATTCCATACGGTGGAGCACCGCTTCCGCCGGGCATCCGTCATAGTTGTATCCAGGCCGTCGCGGTGGGCTGCCCGGGCCATTGTCGGGTGAACTAAATGTTTGCGGCGCGCCTTCAGGCTGCATATAACACACATCGGCGACAAAGTGTCCCTGCCGCAGCAGGTAACAGCAGCGGGCAACGTAATCATGCCACGGCTTGGTTAAGTGCCACCAGGTTTCAGTACGTTCGTAATGCAGGCCCCATGGCCCCATGGACATTCCCGGTGCGTAGTGTGGGTTGGTCCAGGGTTGCATGGCGTAGCGGTGAAAAACAAACCGGTTGATTCCTTCACACAACGTCCAATCGCCAATATCTTTTACGACGGCCGGATGCCCCTGCCATTTTTCATCGCTGTCTGCGGTAAATGTCTCCTGACCAATGATGTTATGGCCATAGACATGTCCGGCGGAAGTCATCTCGGTAACAGTCGAACTGGCTCCAAATCTCGCCCATGACCAGCATTCGGACATGGGTTCCGCCGCTTGTCCGCCATAACGCACATCATTAGCCGGTTCGCCGGAATATCCCTCAATGGAAAGCCTAAGGCCATGCTTTGCAGCCACTTCGCGCATGGCTGCGGCGTAGTTTTCCGCCAGCAGTGTACCGATGGTCGCTCGCAAATCCCATAAAAATCGCTGGGATATCTCCAGGCTCTCGACCACTTGTCCTGTGAACACCGGCAGATATGCCATGATGTCATAGCCGCGCAGACGTTTGAAATCGGCACGGAATGTCGGGGTCCAATTCTGCGAGCCGGTTTCCCAGCTATCAATATGCGTGGATACAAGGGTTTGACCCGCCAATGGGCCAATGCGCTTGATGATCCGCTCCATGAGCGAATGAAACTGGAATAACGTGGCCGCTCTACTGAGTTTATCGGTTTCCAGGCCCAGCCCACCTACCGGGGCCGGATGATTATCCACCCCGGTGGTGGTATGGCCGAAGCGTAAAACGGTCCATTGTCCTGGCGGGGCATTCCATTTCAATCGCCCTGTGTCGTCCATGTGTGCCGAAATATCCCGCACAGAATTGGCGGGTACCATTTGATCAGCTTGAAGGGTGGGCCATTGCGCCGGGTCAAAAATATTGTCTTGAGCGGTCACATCCGTCTGGTTGTTGAGGTTGGTAACTGCGTACGCATGTTTTGGTGTGGGAAATGCTAATACGGCAATATCACGGTAAAAATTCAAATTGGCCGGCGGCTGCGGCAACACCGCGTCAACCGGTTTTCCTCCGGTAATGGCGGTGCTTGTCCACACCACGCGCTGCATCGAAAGTTCGGGCGTAACCCATGGCCCGCCGCTGCCGCACCAGCCAGCGTCATTGGTCATGTTGATGTGCATCCCCAGCCGGTGGGCTTCCGAACACGCAAACTTAAACAGTTCATACCATTTTGGATCGCCGAACTTGGCCCCATTGAAACTCGCCGGCGTACCCTGATCCACATCCATAATAAGTACGCCGGCAATCCCCACCGCCTTCATCGCCTCAAGGTCAGCGGTAATTCCGGCATGAGTGACGTTCACATCCAGCCAGAACCAATAAACCCATGGCCCACAGTCAAACGGTGGCGAAGCAAAATTGTTGGCCAGATCACCGGGAGAAGCGGTCCCTGTTCGACTTTTGCCTGATTGCGCCAATGCCGTAGTCACAACGCCTGATTGCAGCATCAGCAATCCCGCGGCGCTTATGCCGATTCGACCAACAAAATCCCGACGGTTCAATGAATTCACGGTGGTATTCCCCTTGATCACGGTATTGTGTCTAACAAATCTTAGCTCAAATCAATCATCCCAAATCGCTAAGGTTCCAGATTTTACGGCTTTCTAAGCGTCAGCACCGCAACGCCCAGACCGCCCAGTCGCAGGTGGTTATGGGCCAATGTCCGCTGCGCCGGTGGCTTTTCGGCAGTGTGCTGATCCACCCATTGTTCCACCGCTCCATTGGCCGCGGGCACATTCAGTTCCACGGTATGGTTACGTTTGTTTACCAGCAAAAGTTTTCGGATTCGCGCGGGGGTTACAAACCCCTGGGCAAATACACCCGGCGTGTGACTATGCGTGGCAATGATCCGATCTCCCGGGCCGAAATTATCATGCAACAACTCCAGCACGCGGAATCTCGCATTCGGCACACCGGTGGTCCAATTCACCATGGATACGCTTGGAAACTGACTGGGATAGCCAATGAGTTGGCTTTCGCCGGCAATTTGAATACCTTGCCGGGCCAGATGGGCGAAAAGATACGCGTACATCGCACCGCTTAAGTTCCAATACATGTTGGGAATGGGGCGCACCAGTTTGGGGGCGGTGTCAAAAGGCAGAATAGATCCCATTTCATCAACATCCGTTTGGGTTTGCGGTGAAAGCTTTTTCCGAATGGCCCGAATCTGCCGCACCTCACCGAGAAAACTATTGGCTTGCGCAAAGAAAATGTGCGGCCAGGTCGCGGGTTTATCGGTGGGTGCCGGGCTGGCATAAAAATGATAGGAGATCATATTCATAGGTGTGCTGGGAGCGTGATTGCGGGGGTTAAGGAAATAACGGAACCAGGCCAGATCAGCGGGATTCCAAATTCCGACTGATGTTGAGGCCAAAGCCAAGCCCACAAATTTGGTTTGGGGAGAAACTTTATGGATCGCGGCGGTAATGGCATCATACCAGCGGGTGTATTCTTGAACATTCATGTGATGTTCAAAATCCACCTCATTAAGCACCTCCCACCACGCGAAATGATAATGATAAGGCGATTTATGCCAATGGCCATATTCATCCCGGAATCCACCACGGGTGTACCAACTCACCAGTCGGGCGTAATAATTGGCCAGTGTTTTCACGCTTACGCGCAGCTTTGTGCCCTGTTCATAATTCCAAACCACCTGATTGGGATTTTTCGGCCAGGTGACGGGCTTGGGCGTCTGAAACATCCATTCGGGTATCGTGCTGAAGTTCATAATCACCGGATGCCCGGTGGTGGCACGCATAAAATCCTGCACCATGGGATCAATGAGTTTGCAATTCCAGAAAGTCTTGCCATTGGCCGGCGGCTTGAGTTCCGCCACCGCCAACTGGGGGTAAGGAAGCCACGGTACAAAGCGAACATCATTGGCCTTCAGCCGATGCAGCGCCTGAAAGGCGCGATGACTGATGGGCGAACCGGGCCGCAGCATCGGATTGACCACCACTTGTAGCGTGGGTGTGGTAGGAGAAATGCCAATGGCCTTGGACCATGTCACCGATACGCTGGTCGGCGCGGCATTGGCGACTGACACCGCAAAAGTTATCGCCGGGCATGACAAGATGGCCAGTGGAAGAACATAATGCACTAATTTTGGATGCGAACTTTTCACAATCAACTCCTTGTAAACATTCATTGCCATAGGTCCATGAACCCTGACTACAAAGGCGGCCATGAGTATAGCCTTCGCCGATGATTTGACAATCCGCTATGAGGAAAAATCTTTATTGATTTAGCGACCACCGCGGCGTAAGATAAAATCCCATGAAAATGCTACATTCCCATTATTATTGTACTGCAGGAGCATAAAATGCTAACAAAAAGCGACACAGCTTGTGGTTATTTTCCGGTCAGCGACCAGGCTGTTTCCTCGGGTTTTTATCTTACCGGCGCCGGGGTAGAGCATATTAAACCCGGTGCGCCGTATCCGTTGCCCTCGCATCCGGATATGTATGAATTTTCCTGGAACATCGGGCGGGTGTTGCCGGAATATCAGTTGATTTACGTTCTCACCGGGGCTGGGGAATTTGAGTCACGCGAGACCGGGCTGGTAAAAATCAGCCCCGGCACGGCTATGCTGCTGCTGCCGGATGTATGGCACCGCTACCGCCCCGATCCGAGGATTGGTTGGTCGGACTACTGGATTTCCTTTAATGGTGCAATTGCGCACCGCTGGCAGCAGTCAGGACTTTTAACACCGGAATCGGCGGTAGTCCCGCACGCTCTGCACGGACGGGCTTCCGTGGAAATATTATGGAATCTGGTCCGTGCGGCCATGGAGTCTTCGGAGAATCCCACGGCCACATCTTTAACCGCGCTGGCCCTGTTGGCAGGAATGCTCTCCGAGAGCGAGATACGCCATGCGCCCACAGCCGGTAATAATAAGCAGCCATCCCCGTCGCTTTTACATGGGGATACGCTCGTGCGGCGGGCCTTGGAAGTTATTTGGAATCATAGCCATCGCAATATTTCTTCGGACCGGATCGCCGGGCAGCTCGGCGTAACACGCCGCACGCTGGAGCGACATTTTGCGCTGTGTCACTCGCGTACCGTATTGGAGGAGTTGACCGCATGTCGACTGGCCCGCGCCAAACTCATGCTCCGTGGTACCCACCTGTCAATCAAACGCATTGCTTATGCCACCGGGTTTGCGTCGGTCACGCATTTGGGTGTGGTATTTCGGCGGAAACTCAATACCACGCCGGCGCAATACCGTGCGGGAATGACGGACTAAGAGCAATACGGTTTACTTAAGATAACCGTTCACGGGCCTGAGGTAGTGAAGGTGTGGGCTGTCCGGCGAAGTGGTTGCTGACGCTTTGATACGGGAATTCAAAGGCGCTGCGTTGTTGGTAGACTTGCTCGGTACGTGCGTTCATGTTACTTCGATCAATCCGTTGTTCTGTTTTCGTTATCAGAGGTATTGCGTGGAACACTTAAATTTTACGCCAAACTTTTTCGTGGAAACACATTTGTTTGTTTTCTGGGAGGGGGGGGTATAATCTGCTTTATAGCCAGGCTCATTGTAAGCCTGGCAGGCCGAAAAGACGTGAACGGTTACCAACCATGGTATCACATGTACTTTAACATGCTGGCGATTTCCAATGGGGTACGGGATTTGTGGGTGGTCAGCCCGGA
>JBMFGW010000057.1:0-24739 GCA_049977145.1 Phycisphaerae bacterium | reverse complement strand
TTTGGCGGTACGATGATCACGGATGGATCATGGGACCTTTCCGGTGGCCTGGCCACGCGGAGTCAAGCCTGGCGAACACTGGTGAATTTGGATGTCAGCCTTGATACCCAAAAACTGTTTGGTCTGCCCGGCGGGACTATTTACGCTGATTACGCGGGATTCTGGGGCCAAAGCGGTAATTCGACGCAGGTGGGGGCTTTGCAGGATTTCGATTATATTGATGCGGTACGGTTCAGCACGCTTTATGAGCTTTACTACGATCAAAAGTTCGGCGATCTACTTGAAATTCGCGCTGGTCGTCAGGATGCAGCGGATTTTTTCGGTGAACCGCCCGACGCCGCCGATTTTATCAACAATTCGCCGACCGCCTTTCCACCCATCAATGGTTTGTTGCTGTACCCGATATCAGCTCCGGGAATTGTTGCGGTGGTCGATCCGAATGGACCACTGACTTTTAAGTTCGGAGCGTATTATTTTGACCGTTTCCATTCATCGGCCTTTGATCAGGCGCTTAACACTCTAGAGCCAACGAGTCTTCCCGTCGGCACTTCGCTGATTGGCGAGTTGGACTACTCCTGGCAGTTCGGGAAAAATAGGCCGGGCGTGGTGGCGGCGGGCGGAAATTGGCGTACCGGTCATCTCCCGACGCCCGACGGTGCGGTGCATTCTGGAGGGGCGGCCCTTTACTCATACTTGGATCAGACCCTCTGGGCTGGAAGAAATGGCGAAAATATTGCCGGGTTCATTGCTCTCGGCGGCGGCAGCCCACAGGTTGCCAACAGCGCCAGCGTCGACTTGTGGTCCTCGGCAGGTTTGACAGGAAACGGACTGATTCCGGCCAGGCCGCTGGATCAGCTCGGCCTCGGTTATAATTGGGTGCACATCAGCTCGCAGGCGAATTTGCCCAAACCTTATGAGCTGAACTTTGAAGGTTTTTACGCCTTTAATTTTGGCCACGGCATCACGCTGCAACCTGATCTGCAATACTTCATCAACACCGGCGGCGGCGTGTATCCTGATGCACTCGTGGCGACGATACGGCTGAGCTTGGCTTTCTGAGTCAGCCATCACATAATGGTATTGTAAAATGGTATATACCATATCATAATACAATTATGAACATGCGGATCACAATTGATAAGGCTGGCCAAATGATCTTGCCAAAATCAGTACGTCATGCACTTGGTCTTGCGGTCGGTGATAGCGTTCTGATGGAACCGTCCACATCCGTCTGTTAGCGCCGGTGCATGATGAACTTCCAGTTTTAACCACAGGGCTCTGAATTGTTACGCCCCGGAGCACCGTCGTGATAATGCGGTGCCGTCGGTACGTGCCGGGAGCAACCGGTCGCGGGTTTCCACCACGCGGCTGTGTGAATGCGGCGGAATTGTATTTGCGCAGGCACTTACTCCAAGCGTCCGCGCAGCTCACTTGGGGACACGAACACAAGCTTGTGTCCATTCTCGATTCGCTCATAAGATGGTCCGGTTAGCGGACAGACGATATAGTTCTTACCCTGCGGGTAACCAGCGCGGAACGTCGCGAGGTTGCGCAGCTCAAAGGAATCGGGTCTCCACTTACACTCAATGGCATCCACAACATCCCTTCCGCGCGGGATTACAAAATCAATCTCACGCCCCTGCTTGTCACGCCAGAAATGGATCTTTGTCAGACCAGCGGATATCAGCGTATCCAATACGAGATGTTCCCAAAGTAAGCCACAGTCCTCTGGCCGCAAAGTATCCCAGCCACGGGCGTAACACACCATCCCTGTGTCGAAGCCGAACACCTTCGGCTGCGCCACGATCTCGCGGCGACCGCCCGCGGCAAACGGTCGTACCAGGTGAACGGCATGCGTCGTTTGATAAACTTCCAACCAATTGTTGACTGTTGGCCGACTTACTTCGCTTTGTACCGCCAGTCGGCTCACATCCAGCATGCCGCCGCTCTGTCGAAACAGCAATTCCAGCAGGTGCAGAAATCCTGAACGTTTTTCCAACCGAAAGAGTTCCTGGACATCGCGCGCAAAGTACGAATCCAGCCACTCGGCGTAGAATTCAGGATCTGGCGGTGAGGCCAGAAGCGCCGGAGGCAATCCTCCGCGCAACAGCCGTTGCCGTACATCCACCACGCCAAAGGCGGAAGATTCCTCGTAAAGTACCGGGGTAAGTTTTACCACGCGCTTACGCCCCGTCAGACTATCCTGAAACTTGTGCGTCGCCGCCAAGGTGGAAGAACCCGTCGCCAGAATTTTCAAATTGGGAAATTCATCCGCTCCAATTTTCAGAAGCCGACTGGGATCCGGCAGTTGATGAACTTCGTCAAAAATGACGGACGGTCGCCGCACTGTTCGATAAAAGCTTTCCGGATCGCGCAAACGTTCGGCGACCGTTGGCAGGTCGCAGTTGAGGAACTCCGCGTCGGGAACGCTTTGGGCCAGCACTGTCTTGCCCACACGTCGCGGCCCAGTCAGCCACACGATAGACGCATGCCTCCAACCGTCCGCGATCCGGGAAGTCCATAAGGGTCGGTCAATCATCGTAGGACTATTTTACATTTAGACGTCTAAAAGTAAAGCGAGATTTCAATCTTGGCCACGGCATCACGCTGCAACCCGATCTGCAATACTTCATAACGATGGCGGCGGTGTCTATCCTGACGCACTCGTGGCGACGATACGGCTTAGCTTGGCATTCTGAGCGGCTGGCTTATCCCTCAATTTTATCGAAATCCCGGTATGTTCATGATAATGCAAGTTTGGGAACGATCACGTTTAGCCCACTTATCCCGGAAAAATGGCGAATATTGAACGTTGCCAATGTGCTGCCACGTTCAATGGCCGTGGCGGCGATGATAACGTCATAAAATTACGTCAGCATCAAGCATTATCGCCATTTGTCCGCCTGCGACCTGAGGGCCTTGTGGGCGGCTTGCCGATCCCGATGCCACCTCTTGGCCTCGGCGGTTGACAATAATTCCCCCGATAAAATCTCCGCCAAGTGCCTGGCCGGGCATAACTTCACATTTTCAGGTGAAAGCCGGGCATAAGGCAATCCATTTTTCAGCAGCACGTATGTAACCTGCTGCTAATGAACCCGGTTGACACAATCGGCAAAATTGCGAGCGGCCTGCGTAACGCTTATGACTGTATCCTTCATAAAATCAGATTATCATATTTTGCGTATCAACACAAATGTCATGCCACTGAAATGCCGCCAAGCACAACATCGACAGCGTCATTAAGTTGCTCTGGGCCAAAAATCACGCCGTCGCAACCCGGCCATTACTCGGACAGGCTCCTGGGATCAGCGGGGCTTTGAGGGTCAAAAACGCCCTTCCAGAATCCTGATTTTCCGTGACGATACCCCAATGGGAGGTTGGAAAGTGTCGCTGTAGTGCTATGGGGCGATCGGCAATACCATTTCTCTGTAGGTGCTGCGAAAGCCATATTGTGCGAACAAGGCCCGCGCCGGCGCGTTGCTTTCCGCGACCATCAGGCGAAGTTGATTGACGCCTTTGGTCTTAGCCCATTGCCGGGCATAGTCGATCAGCGCGTGACCAACGCCCTGTCGCCGCGCCTCCGTCCGCACCACCAAATCATGGAGGAACGCGTAATGCGTAAATTGATAGATTGGAATTTCCTCAAGAACACTGGCGGCTAATCCGCCGATAATTTCATAGGCGGGTGCTGGTACGGCATTAACTGCGTGCCGCACGGTGCGCTGCGCGGTGATAAAAAGCCAATCCGGATTCTGGCAATAGTTCGTAATCCACCGGGTATAACGCGCCTCAATATCCGGTCTTAGCGCCCACCGCACGGGCCAGTATTGCTCATGTTGGCGCTCCACCAGCAGAAACAGCTCCACCAGCGATTGAATATCCGCCGGTTGCACCGGCGTAATGTTTAAATGTGAATCATGCTGTTCCATATTGCGCTGTGCGTCCACATCTTTTGTAACCGTTCACGGGCTTTCGGCCTTCCGAACTCGGTATGCGTGCACGGCGGTACCACTCCCTTACGGTCGCGGCTCGGTCTGCCGCCGCGCGTGGTGGATACGCAAAAAACATCGTGCGTGAACGGTTACCATCTTTTTAATCCTTTTAGCCGCGTCACCCATTTTCGTGGCACAATGCCACATACTCCATTTTAGCCGCGTGGTCTTGGCCTGCGCGCTTTCAGAGGAAATGTTGCGCCCTGCCCCAAAATATGCCTCCCCCAACTCCCAGCGCATATCCATACCACAAAAAAACAAAAATAGGTCCCGGTTCTGAATTTACTGGACATTATTGAGCTCTAATCCGGTGGAAAAACAGGATAACAGTCAGGGTAGGGTCACTGTCGTTCCGGAGAGCATTTATGAGAGTATTGGGTTAATCGCCAGCGAATCTCCTGGCTTATTCCCGCACGCCGGCGGTTGGGGCCGTAGCTAACATTTGTCGCAGGCCATCAAGTCCAACCGGTTCATTGGCCAGCCAGGGAATCACAACGGCGCGTGCGGTGCGTTGGGCCACCATGGAGAGCTTATCATGTTCAGCATTGGCGCGTGCGGCCAGCAAGCCATCTTTTGGCCGGGCTGCCAGCAGGCTGCTGTTAACGATCCAGGCGAAGGGCTTAATGCCGGCGCGCTGCAGGTCTTCCTGCAATTCACTGGCTTCAAGAATGGGTGTGGTTTCGGGCAAGGTCACCAGCACGGTGCGCGTGTAATTCGGGTTCTGCAATTTCATCAGCGCGGTGTTCACCTGCATTTGCGCCTTTCCGGTTAAATTACGCATCACATCCCGATGGTAGGATCCGGTGGCATCCAGCAGCAACAGGGAATGGCCGGTGGGCGCGGTATCGATAACGACAAATTTTTCCGCAGCCTCATCCAGCCGCTGTGAAAAAGCATGAAATACCGCAACTTCTTCTGTGCATGGTGAACGCAAATCCTCCTCCAGCAACGCTTTGCCTTGTTCATCAAGGTCTTTGCCGCGCAGAGCCATGACCATTTGCCGATACTGGGCGGTTTCCTTTTCCGGATTAATCCGGCTGAGCGTCAAGCGGCCACCAGAAGCGCGGACCGTCTGTTCGATATGTGCGGCCGGATCTGTGGTGGTCAGATGCACCTGACACCCGCGATCCGCCAGTGCTACTGCTATTGCTGCGGCGACGGTGGTTTTTCCAACTCCGCCTTTTCCCAAGACCAGCACCGCTCCGCGTCCTGCGGTTTCAATGTCGTCCACCAGTTCCATAAGACCGGGATAAGACGGCATGTCTGCCGCCGGCGCCGGTGCCGCTCGCGTAGCGGAATCCTGGCCCGCCAGCGTCCGCAGCGCTGCAACTCCCACCAGATTAAAGGACCGCAGCGAAACTTCAGATTGCGGTAACTGCCGCAGATGCTCAGACATACCGGACAATGCTTCCCGGCAGCGCCGCTCCATAGCCGCCGCCAGAGAATCGCTGGTGTTCGTGGCGTGAAATACCCCGTTGATAATCAAACGTTGATTCGTCATGCCCAGCGAGGCCAGATCGCGGCTAGTCCGGTCGGCTTCCGCCAACGCCAGACGATCGGGCCGGCTGACCAACGCCAGCGTCGTGTGGTTGGAATCGTGCAAGGCCGCCACCGCCTGTGCATATTGCTGCCGCTGTGATTGCAAGGCCGATACCGGTCCCATGCAGGACGCTCCATGTTTGTTGCCGTCAAAGAAATCGGTCCATGCGGACGGCAAACTAAGCAAACGCAGGGTGTGGCCGGTGGGCGCGGTGTCAAATATGATGTGATCGAAATTCTGCGCTGTGGCAGGAGCCGTCAATAAACCCGTGAATTGGTCAAAAGCGGCAATTTCGGTGGTGCAGGAGCCGGAAAGCTCTTCAAGCATGCTTTTAATGGCCTCCTCCGGCAGTACGCCGCGCAGCGGTGCGACGGCACGCTGACGGTAAGCTTCTGCGGCAGCCTGCGGGCGGATATTAATGGCCGAAAGCCGCGGCACCGAGGGAATTGGTGTTGGCGCGTTCTCGCCGATAGCGGTTTGAAATACATGCTGCACATTGGATGCGGGGTCCGTGCTGATCAACAGCACGCGGCGGCCCGCATCGGCCAGCGCTACCGCGGTAGCGCAAGCCAGGGAAGTTTTGCCCACGCCACCTTTGCCGGTGAAAAACATATAACGCGTCGGCGTTGGAACCCATGGAATTGACATAAAACACCTCAACTATGCTCCGGAAACTGCGTTCGGAGTTGACTAAAAAGCACCAAGAAAACCTAGCTGTGCAGGCTTAGCGTTAAACCACTGCTTACTTTGCGGATTTTTCCAAAGCGGCAAATATCGGCTCGGCATCGCCTATTACCCGCGTAGCCATGGCAAAGCGCACAATTTTCACGGTTTCCATGATTTTCTCACGCGAAATACCTTGCACCCGCGCCTTGTCAGCCATGGCACGTACACATGCAGGGCTGGACCCGGCCAGCGCCGCCGCCATGTAAATCAGCGTGCGTGTTTCCTCATCCAAAGCCGGCACCTGATCCGGCATCGCATACGCCCGTGATCGCAAATGCTCATAGACCATTGCGGGTTCGACACGCGCCAGTTTTTCCACAGCGGTCGGGACTGATCCCATGGCTTTACGCATTCCAGTGAAAATCTGTTCCAGTGTGGGTGGTTGGGGAGATTCCATCATTACAATTCCTTATTAAAGAACATTTCCTGATTCCATGCGGCGGATTACATCAGCCGCCACAACAAGACCTTTTACTTTTCGCTTTCAATCCGATATTGACGGCGGTAGAAGCGGCGCCACAGCATGCGGATGCTAGGGGGGCCTTTTCTTCCGTGCCGGGGTGTGCGGACACATTGAATTCGGCCTTCAGGCCAGCCATGGCGGCCAATTCACCGCGATCCGGGTAGCGCCCCTGGCTTACCAGCACACCGTTGACTACAATCGCCGGCAGCGCCTGCGTGCCGGTTTTGGTCAATAAATCGCTGATCACCGTTTGGCGCGCAAATTCCATCGGCTGATGGGCCAGATTATATCTCTGCACATCAACGCCCTGACTCTTAAGCCAATCCAGATCAGCCGCGAAATGCACCAGCTTCGAATCCACATTCGGTCCGCAAACGCCGGTAGAACAACACATTGCCGGATCAAAGACCGCAAAACTCGTTGCCATAAGATGCTCCTTTTTTTGGCGCCAGGTTGCGGTAGGCCATACCACGCCTACTCCACCGTACGCCACCGTGTCGCAACCGCGACACGACACAATGCTGCAGTATATGCGTATATGCGCATGTAGTCAAGTTATGTCGGTTTTGCGGAGCTGACAACAAAGATTTAAGCGAAAATCTTCACTACGCTGGCAGGTACGGCAATTCGTAGACTCAACATACTCAACTGTTTACCGCTCTGCGGGCAATAGTCGCAAGCATACCAACGCATGGCCGATCGCGCCAGTATCTTTGTTGCCAATATTTGCCGTTTTTATTTGGGCGCGGAGGCCGTCGCCGTGGCGGGCTTTTTCACCGGGCCCAACTCCGCCTGGGCGGCGAGTTCGGTCGCCCAATCGGCTGCGAGCTTATTTTTGTCCGCATGGGCCAGGGTGGACAATTGTTTAGCGGCGGCCGCCAGCGTCTTAGCCGTGTTGGATTTTTCCGCCACGGCCAGGATTCGCCAATAGGCTTCCATTCGCACCACAGCGTAATGGGAACCAGTGGCGGCCCGCAATGCCTGGGAAAGCGACGGCGGGGAATGACGTAACGGTGTCCAGCGTGCCAGCCAGGCCTGCGCGAAATAATCATCGGGGGTATCCATCACATTGAGCAATGTACCGATAATGGCCTTTTTGAGTTCAGCTACGGCTTTGGCCTGCACGGCGGGCGAAGCGGCGGGAGCGGCGGAACTTTCAATGTTGGCCAGCATGGGCAAGCTGCGTGCCAGTACGCCTGCCGCTACTATTTGCCGCCGCGTGGGCAGCGTTATAAGATTCTTGGCCAGATCGGTAAGTGTGTGCGGATCGCCGGCGCAGAAACCATCAACATTAAAATAACCGGCATTAATTTCCAGGCCGCCCAGACCGGGCACAATGGCATTCTGGATCGCCAGCGGGTTGGTAATCACTTCAACTTGACCGCCGAGAATGGAAATGGGATTAGTCAAAATCAATTTTCTTAACTCCCCCTGATCCACACGGTAACGCACGGTAATGCCGCCCTGCGGTTCCAGTCGTAAGACGGGAGGATTATTATCCACCGCGTAAACGCCCAGCGCGGAATTATTCACCCCCTGAATGCTTCCGGCCAAGGCGACGCCGGTGGAAATGGCGGTATTAGGTCCGACGGCCAGGGTATATGGAGAAGTATTATAATAATGCACACGGATATACATCGGATCGCCCGCCGTGATGAAACGATTCGACCAGTCGGTGGTGACCAGCACAATTTTGCCCGGATGGTCCACCGCATCAAGCAGTAATTTGGGATACCCAGCAACCGCAGTGCTAAGAGTCTGATCCGCTTTGGATGCCGCGAGCGTCATGCCAAGATTGGCGGCGGCCTGCGCCACATCCAGGGCCGGCAGCGGCGGCAAAGGTGAATTCCAAAGTTGCGTCAGAATTTTTTCAGCTTGCTTGCGCTGGTGGTTGGCGGCCAAGATACGAGCAACACCCAGCAGCGCATAGGGATCATTACCGGCTTTATGTAAATGCGTCAACGCGGCGGCGCTGTAACCCTGCCGCAGCAATTGCCAACCGCGCAGGCGATAATACTCCGGCGAAGCGGCGGGCAATTTCTTTTCCAGCATCGCCACGCGATGGGCAATGTCCTTCGGGAGCGTTGAATTATAAAAAAGGTCCAGCCACAAAGCATCGGCTTGCAGTGTCGTATTTCCGCTGTTCGCTTTAAGCGCGACGGCCAGGCGTTTGTGGATGCGTGCCAGCAAAGCTCGGGTGGTCGGGCCGGAAATAAACTGTCCGTCGGTGCGATGTGTCAGTGCAATCATCAACACTGGCGTGGCGGGATGCGGAAGCGCTAATAATTCACCCATATAGGCCTGGTACTGATCATTTTGTCCGGCAATCGCCCAGTATGCCGCCAAATTCCCGGCCAACACCGGCGATATGGGTACGTGGGCCTGTTGATACTGACGGATGGCCGCACTGGCCCAGGCCGCGGCCGGTCTATATTCATGGGCATTGGCTAGAATCTCCGATACCGCAGCGAGAACTTCTGGCTGATAGGGATCTGCCCGTAAAGCGTGCAGCAACGCATATAGACGTTGCGCCGGCGAGACATTTTCCGCCGCCAAGGTACGGGCCAACGCCTGCCAGGCGGTCAGATTAGCGCCGTTAAGTTTAATGGCACGGATGTACATATTCGCCGCTGAAGCTTGGCGTCCCTGCGCCGCCAGCAAGTCGCCGAGGCGCTGGGCCATGGCACTGCGCACCTGATCACTAAAAGATTTCTGTGCCAACACGGTATGGTAGACACGAATGCGTCCGGCCACAGTTTCCTTTTGGGCGGCGATGGCATCAAACAACCGCACCTGGGCCGTCAGGTCAGCCGGTCGGAGATTCACCAATTCCTGGAGAACCTTTGCCCGGAGCGCCTGGTCGCCGTTGGCATGGGCGGCTTCCGCCAACAGCCGCAACACAGTAGCCGACTGCGCATCAACTTGCCGCGCTTCTTCCAGCAAGGTCAGCGCCTGCTGGGCCGCGAGATTTGCCGGCACGTTAAGGTTGCGGCTCACGGTGCGGGCGTCATCAATAAGTTGTGCCGCCAGCAGGTGTTGTGCCGACCCACGCCCTTGGGCCTGCACCATGCCACCTGTGGTGACCACCGCGCCGCCAGCCAGCAGGAGGGTTAAAACGCTTCTCCGCAGTTGCAACATCATCATGGTATACCCTTTTAAACCGCTTGTTTTCACCTTCTAATGGCGCCCGGACGCATCACCTGTGCCGAGTCCGGGGCGAGCTGCCATCAAGTTCGGCCTCCGGCCCGCCCAGATCTTGACGAAGTTCCTTGGGTTATATCGGGCAGAATCCTTTACGTCAATGCCCTATTGCCTGGGCCGGCAGGCCCCATCGGCACTGGTGGTATTTGGTTTGTCGGCGCCGGAATTGGTGTGCGGCCACCGCTGGCACGCGCAGGGCTGCTGCGCCCGGCATTACCGGGGCGGGCGGTTGCGATATTGCAATTCCGGATGTTTTACACTCACCCGTGTGTTCGGGGGCACGGATTGCGTGACAAACACGTTGCCGTTAATGGTCGCACCACGTCCGATGACGGTTTCGCCACCAAGAATGCTGGCATTGGGGTAAATCATCACGTCATCCTCAATCGTCGGATGTCGTTTGCGGCCGCGCAGGGATTGCCCGCCGCGCGTGGATAGCGCGCCCAAGGTAACACCCTGATAAATTTTGACATTGGCGCCGATGATGGAGGTTTCTCCAATGACCACGCCCGTACCATGATCGATAAAAAAGTATTCGCCGATGCCGGCTCCGGGATGAATATCAATGCCGGTGGCGCCATGGGCGTATTCCGTCATAATGCGCGGAATCAGGGGCACCCCCAGGAGATGCAATTCATGGGCAATGCGGTAAACCGTGATCGCCAGATAGCCGGGATAACTGAACACTATTTCATCCATGCTACCGGCGGCGGGGTCGCCGTCAAAAGCGGCCTGCGCGTCGGTGGCCAGAAGGCGTCGAAGTTTCGGGATCGAGCCGAGAAATTCGTCAGTAATGGCCGCTGCGGAAATGTCGCAATCCGGGCACTCTATTTTGGCCGTGCGCTGATGCTGATGGCGGATCGCCCGCCGCACCTGGTCAAAAAGTGTGTCCCGAATGGAGCTTAAAATGCTGTGAACATGCAGCGGCAGATCGGTGGCGGTCAGGTTTTGCCGGCCAAAAAAACCCGGAAAAAGAACTTCGCGAATGGACTGCGTCAGCGCAATGATCACATCCCGGTTGGGTAAATTGGTGGCGCCAATATATTGTGTTGCCGGGAACTGGTTATAACTGCCGATGATGTCATCTGCGAGTTTGGAAAGATCGGTTCGTATGACGCTATCCACAATAACTTACTCCAGAGAATACCAAGGTGATTATATAGTAGCGCGTCCCCCAAC
Source organism: Phycisphaerae bacterium (assembly GCA_049977145.1). Taxonomy (GTDB): domain Bacteria; phylum Planctomycetota; class Phycisphaerae; order WQYP01; family WQYP01; genus JAMDCX01. The sequence goes on along the minus strand of JBMFGW010000057.1, from coordinate 13,638 downwards.
GTTAACGCGGGGGCACCACCGCGCGATCCGAGCGATGGCCAAAAAGATTCCTTTTTTTGATGATTTCCGCCACCGCAGCTGGAACCATGGATTCCCAAGAGGGATCGCCGGCTTGAATTTTCTTTAGAGCATCACGCGAAAAGAAACTCAAATACTCGGGGTTATAGCCGGTAAGCTGCTCAATCCATCCGCATTCCACCAGGTAGCCGAAAAGTTTTTTCAATTCCGATGTAAAATCAACTGTTTCCGTGGTGGTCAGTGATCCATCGGAATTTTGCAGGGGATAAATATAGAGTTTGTGATCATTTTTGAAGAGCCGTCCGAAAGCTTCAAGAATACCACCTTCAAGATTGGCGTAATACGTGACATCAAATAAATCAATGAGGGTGGGCAGGCCCATGACAATGCCAATGCGTTTTTTGGTGAACTGTGCTAAATATCCGGCCAGGCGGTAAAACTCGAAATAATCTGAAATTAAAACGGTCATGCCGCATGCGCTAAGTACATCGGCCCGGGCCAGAAAGTCCTTGAGATCAATGGCCCCTTGCGCCCGGAGATTGCGCATGGTAAGCTCAAAGAGCTGCAACGGTTCTTCACCGGGAGTATCCGGCTCGGTGAGAAAGCGTTCCCGGGCGCAGCGGATCATATCCAGATTGGCATGGGTTACCGGACGAAAACTGCCGCGCTCCACAATAACCGCCTTTTTGTGGAGCACCTCCGAGGGTTGCAGCACCGCACCGGAGGGGCTGAACATGGCGGCGTTACTTAATCCCAACTCCACCAGGCGCAGGGACATAATGCGGTTATCAACATGCCGGAATTCGATGCCGGTAAATTCAATCATGTCAATTTCAATACGCACCGATGATATGCCGTCCAACAGGGATTGCAGCAGCACTTCGGGTTCATAGTGATGAAAAAATGCGCCATACAGCAGATTGACGCCTACAATTCCCAACGCCTCCTGCTGCTGGGCGTTTTCCCGATCCAGCATACGCACATGCAGCAGTATCTGACTGTCTTGATCCCGCGGATAAGCTTGAAATTTTACGCCCATCCAGCCGTGACATTCCAAATTACCCTTGAAGCTCTGCGCCGCGACGGTATTGGCAAAGGTGAAAAAAGCGGTGGTGTCACCGCGGGATTCTCCGAGGCGGTCAATGTTGAGTTGTTGTTCATACTGTAACATGCTTTCCAGCCTGGCCCGGCTGACATAGCGGTCACATTGGCCGTAGATGGCGTCACTGACGGACATGTCATAAGCGCTGATGCTTTTGGCGATGGTGCCAGCCGCGCCGCCAGCCCGGAAGAACCAGCGCACGACTTCCTGGCCGGCGCCGATTTCCGCAAAAGTGCCATAACGTCGCGAATCAATATTGATCTCCAACGCTTTGCGTTGCGTATCAAGATGTTCCCGGTCACTACCTTGCGATCCCATGGCCCTGCCCATCAAACACTCCATCGTCTACTTCAACCCCTTGGATATTAGCGGATGCAAGCGGGAATGGCAATGATTTCCGGGCGCAGATTTCCGTGGGAAAACCGCCCTGGCCCTGGCCGCGGTGGTCCGGATCATCGAAATTTATGCAGGATTCGCTGAACTATTGGAACTCTTTGAACCGATAAACATGTCGTAGAGCGTGTCGGCTCTTTAGATTGTTAATTCGACAGTTGATCGAACAACATTGGTTTGGTCGGAGTGTTTTCGGTTAGCGCGCGTATTGGTATAATGATAATGATTAGACAACCTTTGACACTTGCAGACAGCAGTTTAACCGGCCTGGCCGCAGAGGCTATGGATACCGCCAGTGGTTCGCGGGCCGGTATCGCGGGTTTTAATCCCGGCCAATACGCCGGCGAATGGCAACAGGCCGGCTGGCGGCAACAGAAAACGCCGGGAGCCTATGAAGGCAGGCACTTCAGTGCGTTGGACTCGGCGGGTAATGGTGCGGCGGTAACACTGTACGATGGTTTTTGCTTCCATCCACGTTATGTGCGGGAATTCAACCGGTATTGTCGGCGATCCACACGGGTGAAGATCAGCTCCGTGCGGGAACAAGTGCTGCCCTCATTTTATCCGGCGGCGGCGATTTCAGTATTTCAGGGCGGCCGGTGTATTTTACGATCAGTTAATATTTTTCCGCCCGGTGCGTTTCACGGCGAACCTGGAACTCCGGAATGTACGGTCGGGCCTAATCGCGTGACGCTACGACAGGATGGAACGCTGGGATTGACCTTGCGCGGGTACCCGATGGAAAAAACTCTGATCGGACCGCGTTATCGGACCAACCAATCCATCCATGTTGATTTAACTTTTAAACCGCTGTGTTTTGGCAATCAGCAGATTTTGCCATTACGCCCGGATTCCTCCGACGGCGCCCAACATTGTTGGGCGGTGGTGGTTCCCACCGCTTCGGTAACCGGCCGTATTCAACAGATTAATCTCGACGACGACACCACGTTATTGAATGTGCCGCTGGATGGATTGGGATTTCATGATATGTATTTTGGCGGTTCGGGTATTGGCCGGGAAATACATGCCGTTACGCGCGGTCATGCGGTAAGTTCGGATTGGGCCATTATGTGGAATCATACCCATACGTCGCATCCCTGCGATACCGATTCCATAGTGATTTTTGATCAAAGTTCCCGGCCGGTAATTGTGCAACATCCGCAGAGCGAAATCGTCTATGCGCGGGCCGGCAAGCGGCGGCGCGCCTATCCCGCGCGGATGATCTTGCATGGCAGCGATTCGCGCGGTAATAACGTCGAACTGCTGATCCAGCATCAGAACATCATTGAATCCGGCACGTACGTGATACGCAACAGTTGTTCGGTGCAGTTACGGTCCCGCGGCGCCAAACGCTATCTGGGTGCGGGCATCATGGAAACGTTAAGCGTCCATGGCCTGACTTGGCCGATCATCAGTGATCTGGCCAATCGCGCGGTTCTCCCGGTAGCCGCCGACGATCCGCTCTGGCGACAGTGAACAGACCACAACTACGGCAAACGCCTGATGTTGCAATCAAAATTGGCCGCCGCAGTCAAGCTGGTGAAATGGATCTGGGCCATCGAATACGCCGGCACGCGCAGCGTATTCCAGCCGGATGTTTCTTCCACTTGGGCGCCTAGCTGATTCAAAAAGCGATATTGAAATTCCAGATACAACTCATCACCGGTCACATTGCGCACCGGTATGACCACATCCAATTGCCCATCACCCACCCGGCTGACAATCGGCTCATTAACCAGAATTTTTCCCCGCAGGCCATAACTGGTCAGATGTACCTGGGGAAATGGAGTACGGGTATTCTGATAGGGCGTTACGGGGCCTTGACAACCAACCAGAGTCAAGAACCCCATGAGGACAAATAGTGCCCGGACAGCAACGGATAAAAGCCCGGTTATGCGAGTAGATAACATTTTAAGTGCTCCTTTTACCGCCTGAGTATTAATGCGGCGCCGGTTGAATCGGCGTTTCCTTCACGGTCTGCACCTGCGTCCGCGTAGTTTGCGTTTGCACGCGGGTGGTGGTTTTAATGGATGTGGTTCGTAATACCATCGGCCCGGTAATTTGCAGATCAATGGTGTTATTCTGTAAATCCACCGCCTGCAATCCTGTCGATACGCCGAGTTCCTGCTTTAGCGCTGAATAAAAATCTCCCGGCGCGCCATTATATTCAATAGCCAACCGGCCATACGCGGTAGCGGCGGACCCGGTCATGCCACGATCAATGACCAGCCGCACGCCTGGAACTTTCTGGATTAAATGCGCAATTGCCAGAACATCATCAAGACTCGCCGCATTGTAGATTCGGACAATCATGGGATTATAAGATTGTGGGTTGCCGCCCCATATTGCCGCAAGCTTTTGCATGAGCTTGTCCGCGAGATAGCCGGTATATACATTGATATTGGTTTTACTCACTGGCAGCGGCATATCCACATAAGCGGCCGCCAGCACCCGCGCATCGGTTGTGCGCACGGCTTGGACCAGAAGTCGCACGGCATTCCCGTATGACGCCTGCTGCGTGGGGGCGGCCTGAATTTCAATAAGCACGTCGGTTTTAAGCTGGTGCTTTAACAAGGGCAAAACTTTAGGATCGCCATTTTGCAAACGTAGAAAACTTTCCCGATCCAAAACTTTTTGCGCCATTGCCGGATCCTGTATATCCACCTGCCCATTGGCGTTAAGATATTCAATCATGGATATTTGGATGGCATCAAAATCTTCATTGCCTAGATGGAACGCACCAGCGGTCACCGCACCCTGTCCCAGCAGCACTTCGACCATCATCCGCGGATCGCGTTGCGCCTGATAGGCCTGTATATAGGCCGCTTCATCGGGTAACGCGCTATGCACGCCGTACGGATTACCAGTTACGGGTGGGCCATAAGCGTCGGCGGGCAGCGGTTTGGGGTACGGCTGTGGTTGATAGGCGGCCTGATCTTGGAGAGATGGAATAGCGACATTCTGTATCGGTTGCTGGCACCCCGTCAGCATTGTCAGCAGCAGGGCCGAACTTAGGATAGTGATCATTCTCATAATGTTAACCTCCAAAGGTTGTAGCCGGCGCGGTTAAGTCTCGCCGTTAAGTCCTACATTGTTATTTTACCTCGGCGCAGGCTCCACGTCACGAACAGTGCACTGTTGTTCCAAGATTTGCATACACCGGCAACTTGGTATACAACATTATAAGTAATTATTGGTCATGGTATCACTGTAAAAGGAGTACGCAAATGAAACGAGCTAAAATCAGTATTATCGGAGCGGGCAATGTCGGTGCTACCGCAGCGCACTGGGCCGTCGCCAAGGAACTCGGCGATGTGGTGCTGGTGGATGTTCCGCAGATTGATGGTGTACCGCAGGGTAAAGCGCTGGACTTAGCCCAAGCCGCTCCCATTGAAGGTTATGATGCTAACCTGACCGGTGCCACTACCTATGAAGCAACCGCCAATAGCGATGTGGTTATCATCACCGCCGGCCTGGCCCGCAAGCCTGGTATGAGCCGGGATGATCTGTTGCTTAAAAATACGGAAATCGTTAAATCAGTCACCCAACAGGTGATCAAGTATTCTCCCAAGAGCATTCTGCTGGTGGTATCCAATCCGCTCGACGCCATGGTGTACGTGGCCTATAAGGCCAGCGGCTTTGAACCCCAGCGCGTCATCGGCATGGCGGGAGTATTAGATACGGCTCGCTATCGCTGTTTTATTGCCGCGGAATTGGGCGTAAGCGTGGAAGATATTCAAGCCTTGCTGTTGGGTGGACATGGTGATGACATGGTGCCGCTGCCGCGTTATACCAGTGTTGCCGGTATTCCGCTGCCGGAATTGTTGTCCGCCGAGAAAATTGAAGCGATCGTAAAACGCACCCGCTCGGGTGGTGCTGAAATTGTCAACCTGCTTAAAACGGGTTCGGCTTATTATGCTCCGGCGGCGGCCGTGGTCCAGATGGCGGAATCCATCATTAAAGATAAAAAGCGCGTTTTACCTTGCGCGGCGTACTGTGATCAACAATACGGTGTGGGCGGCTACTTTGTGGGTGTGCCGGTGAAGCTTGGCAGCAGCGGCGTTGAACAAATACTCGAAGTGCAGTTAACCAGCGCGGAAAAGAAATTGCTGGAGGCCTCCGTGGATCATGTGCGTAAACTGGTGGCAACGATCAAGGTATAGCCTCGGCTTCATTCGCCAATAAAGATTCACTGGTGCTGATGGGACTCGTCCGCATCAGCAATATGCGGAAAAACAGGCATGGGTATTATAGTGCAAAAATTCGGCGGCACCTCCGTGGCCACGGCGGAAAAAATCCACAACGCCGCCCGCAAGGTTATTGCCGCTAAAGCCGCCGGTCATCAGGTAGTCGTCGTGGTTTCCGCCATGGGGCATACCACGGATGAACTCATTGATCTAGCGAAAAAGGTCTCCCCAAATCCGCCCAAGCGGGAAATGGATCAGCTCCTGGCGACCGGGGAACAAGTTACGATCGCGTTAATGGCTATAGCCATTAACGCCCAAGGACATGATGCCATCAGTTTTACCGGCGGGCAAATCGGCCTGCTTACAGACACAATACACACCAAGGCGCGAATTCGCAAAATTGATAAGACCCGGATTATCAAGGAACTTGCCGCGGGTAAGATCGTCATTGTGGCGGGCTTTCAGGGCGTAACCGAACAGGGAGATATTACCACTTTAGGGCGCGGCGGCAGCAACGCTTCACTGGTAGCGTTGGGCGCGGTGCTCCATGCGGAGGTGTGCGAAAACTATACCGATGTGGACGGCGTATTTACCGCCGACCCGCGGATCGTTCCCAATGCCCGCAAAATGGACCGCATCAGCTATGATGAAATGATGGAACTTTCCAGCTTCGGTGCGGGCGTATTGCAGACAAGGGCCGTGGAGTTCGCCAAAAAATATAATGTTCCCATCCATGTCCGAAACAGCGGCCACGACCGCCCCGGTACTTGGATTATAGCGGAGACCAAAGCCATGGAAGAAATTGCCGTTTCCGGCTGTGCGCTAAAAAAAGACCTCATGCGTGTGGCCCTTAAAAATATTCCGGACCGCCCGGGTATTGTAGCCAAAATTTTTACCACCATTGCCCAAGCCAATATCATCATTGACGATATTATCCAAAACGTGCTTGATGACGGCACCGCCAATATCAGCTTTACCGTGGAGCACGGAGATGTCGCCGATCTCAAGCCGGTCATGGAGCGGCTATTGGTGGAACTCGGCGGTTCGGCCACTTACGAAAAAGATATGGCCAAAGTATCCGTGGTGGGAGTGGGCATGAAACAGGCAACCGGTGTTGCGGCGACCATGTTCAAGGCACTGGCGGATCAAAAAATCAACATCCAGAATATCAGCACCAGTGAAATCCGCATAAGTTGTCTGGTCAGCCGCGCCGATGCCGACAATGCCCTGCGCGCGGTGCATGCAGCATTCGCCTTGGATCGTTAGCGCATTTAGATCCCTTCACCACCCTTGGTTCCATCACTGACGCGAACGACATTGTCCAATGGCAATACAAATATTTTGCCATCACCGACTTGGCCTTTTCCACCTGGGCCGCTGCGTGCGGCTTTTACAATGGCGTCAATGGTAGGCTGAACAAAGGCCTCATTGACCGCTATTTCCAGCCGGACTTTGCGAATTAAATTGACCTGCATAGCCTGACCGCGGAAATACTCGGTATGGCCTTTTTGCCGACCATAGCCTTGCACATCGCTCACCGTCAGGCGAAATACTTCGACATCGGTAAGCGCCTGTTTAACAGCTTCCAGGCGATGCGGTTGAATAATTGCGATAATCAATTTCATGATAGAATTCTCCATTTTGGGTTACAGTCTTATAAAAAGCCCCCGCTCCAGGACCCGCCTCGAGCGGGGGCACGCACAACAACTTAGGAAGGATCTTTAACTGGCGCCGAATGGCATGGCCACCGACTGTTCGGGGAAGGTGTTGGTGTCCAGACCAACCTCTCCGTGGATGCCCAAGTCCAATCCTTCGATTTCCACCTGCTCGGAGACACGAATCTCCATGAACAGTTTCATCACGAAGATGATAATTGCAGTCATGGCACCCGCATACACTGCGGCATCACCGGCGGCGAGGAACTGCAACAACACCTGATGGAAATTGCCATCAATCCAGCCTGCGACACCACCGACGGCACTGCTGGCGAACACACCAGTCAAAACCGCACCAAGAAAACCACCTACGCCATGTACGCCGAAGGCATCCAAGGCATCATCATAACCGAAGATGGTCTTGATCTGCGCGCCCCAGTAGCAGACGATGCCAGCGGCCAAGCCGATAATCGGCGATGACCAGAGTGCGACATATCCGCAGGCCGGGGTAATGGCGACCAGACCGGCCACAAACCCTGAGGCCATGCCCAAGCTCGTGGCGCGGCGATGATGCATCCATTCCGCAAAGTTCCAGGCCAGACCCGCCATGGCGGTGGCCACCGTGGTGTTCAAGAATGCGGCGCAAGCCAACCCGTTGGCGGCGTTGGCCGAACCGGCGTTAAATCCGTACCAGCCGAACCAGAGCAGGCCAGCCCCAGTGAGGGTGTTAAACAGCGAGTTGGGCTGAATCACATTCGGGTGGCCTTTGCGCTTGCCGATCATGATGGCTGCAACCAAACCGGACACACCTGAAGAAATATGCACCACCGTACCACCGGCGAAGTCCACAGCGCCTAATTGCTGCAACCAGCCGCCGCCCCATATGAAGTGGGCCAGCGGATCATACACCAGGGTGCCCCATAGCAGTATGAACAAACACCAGGCGCCATATTTCATACGTTCGGCAATTGAACCGGCGATCAGCGCCGGAGTGATCACGGCAAACATCGCCTGAAACATGTTAAAAATAGTTTCCGGCACCGGGAACTGTCCGCCGGACGGCGCGCCGGCGACACCCGTAATCGCCGTGATCGGATTAACCCCAAGCATCATAAACCGGCTGGGTTCCCATCCTATGAACTTTTGCAGTGTCGGGTCCGTCGAGGTTCCAAATGACAACATGTATCCAAAAATGAACCACTGCACAATAATGACACCCAGAGCCGAGTAAGATGTCATCATCGTGGCCAGAAAGTTTTTCTTTCGGACAATGCCGCCGTAATATAACGCCAGACCGGGCATCATAACCATTACCAGCGCCGTCGAAGCCAGCATCCAGGCGGTACTGCCCGTATCATAATTCTGCTGTGCCCAGACGCCGGTGACCGGAGCGGGGGCGGTTGCCGCAGGAGCGGCGGCGGCTACCGCCGCCGTTGCCGAAGCCGTAATCGGAGCCGTTTGCGCAAATAATTGTCCAGCCATCGTCATTACGAGCACCACCGCGGCCAAGCCGAACATCCACCGGGCTGTGCTTGCTCTTGCGAATCTTGTGAAACCCATCAATAGTTCCTCCAAAGAACCATTAGAAAAAAACGAATCACGTCGCACCGCACGACGGACTATAAAGTCTGTAACGGGGTATCCATCCCGACGAACCAAAACCGCGCATCACTTGGCATGCCGCTGCCGCATCCGCGCGGCGCCGCCCCCAAGCCGAAGCCACTCCGGCAACGAACTGATTAGTTTTATGCAATCGCTGTGCCAGAAAGTTCAAGCCGCCGGACGAAATTTTGCAGAATCGCCGTAAATATGCTGAATTAACGCCTAATCGCACTATCGTGCGGTGTTTTTTGATTGCAGGCGCCGCCTAAAAAATAGTCAGTGATAAGGCGGTTGGTAGCGGGCACGCACAAGCGTGCATGAAAATAGTGCACACAAAAAAATACTAACCCGGAGTTTAGCCCTAAAAACCTGATTTTCGGAAGAGAAACCCCTTGATAGTATTGCGTTTGATGAGTTTTTGGGATGTTTTTTACCGGCAATATGTACCCATGTAAAAAACGCATATTTCCTTGATTTTCGAGGGGTTTTGTTCCAGTGCCAAGAAGTTGAAAATTGATATAAATCGTTATTATGAAATGGGTTATGTATTTTTCTCTCCAAAACTCCGGACTAACCGTTCACGCACTATATTTTTGCGTACTTGCCGTACGCGGCGGGCAAGGCCTCATTAGCGCGGCCGCAGCCGGTATGCACGCGGTGACAGGCCGAGCCGCGACCGTAAGGGAGCGGTACCGCCGTGAACGGAGAAACCGATAACAATCGGAACACCCAGTGCTCCATCCATCCCAACTTGTAGGCTTGACAGGGCACCAGGATTTATCGGTGTCGGTTGCATTTGACTTCCGCGCCGTAGCGATTGCGCATTCAGGCACGGTATTTGCTAAGTTAATCAATTAAGTGTTCCATCGCTTCGGTAGTAGGCGACGGATGTAAAATTGAAGCTGTGGAGAGAAACTCCGCATGGAAAAGCTTGCACAAGGAGCCGCAACGATGCTTACAATACCTTTTAAGATGGAATGGTCGCCAACATTTCCAAAAGCCCGGAAAAGTTTAAAAAAACTGGATTCGGAAAAATGGGAACGCATTGCCAGTCCGAATCTTATGCGATTTTTCGCGTCCATTTTCATTATCCCCGGAACGATTGTGGCGCTGTTGCTTATTCTTGTTGCAATCTGCTATTGGATGATGTCATCAGCACCGTCCGCAAGGCTGAACGCCGGACACCGCTCCAGGTCCACACTTGTATCCGCGTTATCAACGACCACTCCCCCGTAAGTCCGGAAAACAGGCTGCTATGAAACAGCACGCGCCGGCGCCTACGGATTCACGTGATCTGGCCGATTTGGTAAAAGCCGTGCCATACAGCAACCGTTGACCGGTTCGGATCGCTTGTTAAGCATGCTGTTGTATTTTATGCTACCGTCTTGGATGTGGTGTGTTCACCCGTAGAAGAGGTATCATAAACTATGAGTCAAAATGAATTTACCCATGTGCGGGTTCCCGCCCATGGCCAGGCTATCACTATGGGGAGTGATAAAAAACTCCGGGTTCCGGATCATCCGATTTTACCGTTCATTGAGGGGGATGGAATCGGGCCTGATATCTGGCGGGCCGGTGTGCGGGTGTTTGATGCGGCAGTAAAGAAGGCGTACCAGGAAAAACGCAAAATCGCATGGATGGAAGTCTATGCCGGTGAAAAATCATTCCGGAAATTCAAAACCGGTACGCCGGAGGGCGATGCCAAATCCTGGCTGCCGGATGACACGGTTAACGCATTCCGCAAGTTTCTCGTCGGTATCAAGGGGCCATTGACCACGCCGGTGGGCGGGGGAATACGCTCCTTAAATGTGGCGCTGCGGCAACAATTGGACTTGTATGTATGCGTGCGGCCGGTGCGCTATTTCGCGGGTGTGCCCAGCCCGGTCAAGCGGCCGGAAGCTGTTAACATGGTCATTTACCGTGAAAACACGGAAGATATTTATGCTGGCGTTGAATGGGCCGCCGGCTCACCCGAAGCGGAAAAACTGCTGAACTATATAAAGGTGGAATTTCCTCAGACGTTTAAGAAAATCCGTTTTCCCGCCACTTCCGGGGTGGGGGTTAAACCCGTAAGCAAAGAAGGCTCGCAACGGCTGGTTGGCGCGGCGATTGATTATGCCATTGCCCACAAACGGAAAAGTGTCACCCTGGTGCATAAGGGCAATATCATGAAATACACGGAGGGAGCCTTTCGGGACTGGGGATACCAGTTAGCCAAGGAAAAATACGGAGCCGTCGCCATAGACGCCGGTCCGTGGTGTAAGCTGCCCAATGGTCTTGTCATTAAAGATTCGATTGCGGATATTACATTACAGCAGGTCCTTACACGGCCTGAAGAATTTGATGTTATCGCCACGCTGAATCTCAATGGCGATTATCTCAGCGACGCGTTGGCGGCCCAGGTGGGTGGCATCGGCATTGCGCCCGGCGGCAATATTAATTATGATACCGGTCATGCGGTGTTTGAAGCCACCCATGGCACCGCGCCTAAGTACACCAATCAGGACAAGGTGAATCCTGGAAGCATCATTCTATCCGGCGTTCTGATGCTGGAGTATCTGGGATGGCAGGAAGCGGCTGATTCCATCGTCAAGAGTCTGGAGCGCACGATTGCTGAAAAGGTGGTGACCTATGATTTTGCCCGGCTTATGAGCGGAGCCAAAGAGGTTAAATGCAGTGAATTTGCCGATGCGTTGATTCGTTATTTGGCCTGACCAACTTGTATGGAACACGCCCCGGTCAAGTTACTATACTGCGCACGATCATCGATGACCGCACGCGGTATAAGGCAATGGCGCTGGACGACATATCCTTATATAGGGACCGTTGCAAATTTTTTCTGCTGTCGGTCTGTGCCTAAAAAGGCGATAATATATGGATGCGAACAGTTGGGCTATTAGTTGAGTCGTCCCGCGCTTATGGACGGGGACTATTGCGCGGCATCGCTAAATTTGTGCGCATGCATAACGAGTGGTCGATTATTTATCAGGAACGTATGCTCGGCGATGCGACTCCCGCGAATTTGGCGGGACGGCATTGCGATGGCATCTTAGCCCGTATTGATACCCTCCGGCAGCGGAATTGGCTTATAAAACTCAAAATTCCGGTCGTGGATTTGCGGGGCCGGTGGGATATTGCAAAATTCCCACGCATCATAAGCGATGATAAAGCCATCGCCGAATTGGCGGCTCAGCACCTGTTGGCTCGGGGCAGCCGTCATTTTGCTTTTTGTGGCTTTGCCGGCGCGGATTATTCCCAGCGCCGGCGGGATTTTTTTTGTGCCGCTATCCATGCCGCCGGACACACCGTTACAGTCTATGAAAGTCCCGCCGCGCCGCGCGGGGCTGATACCACAGCCAATGAATCCATCGCCGCAGCGCACGAGCGGGCGATGGGAAATTGGCTCAAGCGTCTGCCCCAAGGCATCGGCCTGATGGCCTGCAACGATGTTTGCGGACGGCGGGTTCTGGACCTTTGCCATGTCCATGATCTGCCGGTACCGGAGCAGATCGCGGTTATTGGTGTTGATAATGATGAAGTGCTCTGTGACTTGGCGGAACCGCCCATGAGCAGTATCATGCTGCCGACGGAACGCATCGGCTATCAGGCCGCGGAATTGCTCTCCGGCATGATGGACGGAAGCAAGCCAGCGCAACATGAAATTCTCATTCCCCCAGTCGGGGTTATGAAACGGCGCAGTACTGATGCGGCGGCGGTGGAAGACCCGTATGTGGCGGCGGCGCTGGATTTCATCCGGGAAAAAGCCTGCACCGGCATCGACGTAGAGGACATTCTGGATCATCTGGCCAGCAATAAACTGTTGGTATCACGTAGCACACTGGATCGCCGTTTCCGGGAAATATTGCATTTCTCCCCTAAGGATCAGATTCTTACTATTCGACTGGAACGGGTGCGACAACTGCTGGTGGATACCACCGATTCAGTGGAGCGAATTGCGCAACGGGTGGGTCTGGCGGGCGCATCACAGTTGGCGGCGTTATTCAAGCATCGCACCGGCGAAACGCCGGGCGAATTTCGAGCCAAGGCGCGGTTGAGACATAAGTAGGGGAATCCAAACTGCCATGATCAAGGAACCAAAGATCAAAGAGCCTACGAGGCGTGGTGATTTATCCGGGCAATGTGCCATGGCGGTTTTTTTCCATATACTCCGCTCGCCTTCCAATGCGACGAATGGATGGCGTGGCCCACTGTACCGCAGGCATCTTGCCTGCATCGTCATGCGATAGCGGCGGGCCGGGATGCGGCGTTTCCGGGCGTCAGGTATGCTTTTCCCGCCCTCGCAAGAATGTGTTATCGATGGCCGTCCCGCGTATGGCTACTGGCTGCGCCGGTGGTGCAAGCAGGGAATTTCCAAACACATCCATTCTACGCAGAGGCTATTGTAACGGACGTTCCAACGACGTTTTGACGTAACTCGTTGTTTTACAGTTAGTCCGGATTAGTTAAGCGTACTTTTTCGCTGACGCGGTGTGGGTGGCGCGGCGGTGGATTCCCTTATCACCAGCTTTACTGGCAGCAGGATCACACCGGTCGGTGTGTGATCGCTTGTGGGCTCAGCCGCTTCAATGAGGGCCGCAATGGCCCGTCGGCCAATGTCGGTGTGGGGTTGGGCGACGGTTGTCAGCGTGGGCAGTGTGAACGAGGCGAGCAGTTCATCGGA
>JBMFGW010000056.1:0-24864 GCA_049977145.1 Phycisphaerae bacterium | reverse complement strand
ACGCCACTGGAGTATCGATGTCAGGGTGACACTTCTACTTCGGCTAACAGGGTGACATTTCTACTTCTTGACAACAGGTGAAATGATGGTACTGATGACGGGTGCGGCCATAGTTTTTGACAATCCTGCAGCCACGCCTCCAATTTTCGTAACCGTTCAAGCACCATATTTTTTGCGGGCCTACTATGCGCGGCGATCAAAACCTCATTGTGCCGCCGCCGCTGCCAGTGTACGCACGCGGTGACAGACAGAGCCGCGACCATAAGGGAGCGGTACCGCCGTGAACGGATACCAATTTTCGTGGCACAGGACCACAACATTCCATGTTAGCCGTGCGGCCCTGGCCCACGCGTTTGTAGCCGAAATGTTACCCCATGCTCTGCGTTATGGCCGCACAACTTATGACCCGCCGCCGGTTCATCACTTGGGCAGGTGCCGCCTATTTCGAATCAGTTAGCGGCATTCAATAGCCGGTAATTTCATCGGAACTGTAGATCCATTTGGATTTTCCCGCTTCCATGGGCAGCTTGACGGCAAAACAGGGGGCGTGCCTGTTTTTGACCGGGTTATTGAGAAAATGGATGAGGTGGCCAAAACCGTCGCGTACCAGGACGATGCCGCGCATTTTTCCGCCTTGGGGCATGGGAATCCAACCCATCGCAGTAAGCTCCGGTCGCAGATAAATCAGTAAATGCGGACTATTTTGCCATTGTCCCGCCGCGTTGCGCCGGGCATAAAATTGCTGGTATGCTATCAGAAAGCTGTAGATACTCGGATGGCCTTTAAGCAGTTTCGGTATGGAACCGCCGAATTGCTGGTACTGGCCTAAAGCCACCTGCAGGGAAGCCAGCGTGATGCGGGTATTGGTCATTGCATTGGTACGTTTTTGTTCAGTGTGGCCCCAGAACAATACGCCAATGACAATCACGATACCCGCCGCAATAACAGGCAGGTCTGACCGCTTGATATGAATGCGGTTCTTCATAAAATCTCTCCTCACAAAAAAACATCGACTTCGGCATAGGCCGGATAAGTAAATTGATTGTAAAGCATTCATCGGCTTAATGCAAAAGAAAACTTAATTTTTCTAACGCGGTCCGATAAGACCGCGCGGCTGGGTATTGAGGATCTTAGTCGTAGTGGATCATGGAGGATATTGCCGTATAGTTGCAAAACTTTTCAAAACGTTTTATAATCCTTCTCAGCTTTGCCGATGATGGCTTGAGGAGTCAACATGATGGCTGAATCAGGTTCCGCAGTTTTGGATCGTAAAACGGTCGAAAATCTTGTGCGCGAGTCATTGCGCCAGCGACTGGCGATGGAAGGGCGCATTATTAAGCCTGTCCATCAGAATGGCGGTCCCAATCCGCTGGTGGTCAATGTTTCCGCGCGCCATATTCATGTATCGCAGGAATCCCTGGAAATTCTTTTCGGACCGGGGGCGAAGCTGACCAAACTCAAGGACCTTTATCAGGCCGGCGAATTCGCCAGCGAACAACTGGTTAATATCATCGGCCCGCGCAACCGTATGATCCCCAGCGTCCGTATCCTTGGGCCGATCCGCAGCTATACCCAGATTGAATTAAGCTACACTGATGGTATATTTTTGGGCATTGACCTGCCGCTGCGAATCAGCGGTGATCACCACGACACCCCCGGCATGGTGGTCGTGGGGCCTTATGGCGCGCTAAACATGAAAAATGGCGTGATCCGGGCCATGCGGCATGTCCACATGAATGGCGCCGATATGGCGCATTACGGAGTCAAGGATGGGGACATGATGAAATTGGCCGTGCATGGTCCCTGCGGCATGGTGTTTGACAACGTGCGTGTGCGCGAACATCCCAAGGTGCGCCTGGAAGTACATATTGATACCGATGAAGGTAACGCGTGTGATCTGGAGTCAGCCACACGGATAGAATTAATCCGCTGACGCGACCGGCGGTGAAAATAAGGTCGGATATTTTTGAGGAGTTTTTATGGCACAGGCATTAGGCATGATTGAGACCCGCGGATTGGTAGCGCTGATTGAAGCCAGCGACGCCGCCCTGAAATCCGCCAGTGTCCAAATGGTCGGCTGGGACAAAATTGGTTCCGGTATGGTGACCACGTTTATCACCGGTGATGTCGGCGCGGTGAAATCCGCGATTGACGCCGCCGCGGAAGCCGCCGGAAAAATCGGCGAAGTGCTGGCGGTACATGTTATCGCCCGCCCGCATGAAGATTTGGCCAATGTGCTGCCGAAAAGCAAAGCTGCTGCGACGGCAGCCGCGCCCGCGGTAAAGAAATAACGCCTTGGCGCTGTCGCCAAGCCACGGAAAGCCGCGATCATGGGACGTGCACGGGGTTATCGTGCCGTGTTAGAACGTGGAAACGTCGCGGCGGTAATGTCATCGCCGGATTAGGTGGCGTGGACGTTGAATAGATTTAGTGAGAAAACTTTTTACAGGAGCCAGAATTATGGCACATGCACTGGGATTAATTGAAACACGCGGTCAGACCGGCATCGTGGAAGCCACGGATGCCATGCTTAAGGCGGCCAACGTGTCGCTGGTTAAAAGCATTCAGATCGGCGGAGCTTATGTCACGGTCATCGTCAAAGGCGATGTCGGCTCGGTGAAGGCGGCGGTGGAAGCCGGCGCGGCCGCCGCACAAAAAGTCGGTGAACTTATCGCCTCGCATGTAATTGCGCGGCCCACCGAAGGTCTGATGGAAAACTTCTGACCGGTGTAGCAGCAGGCCAACGGTTTCACGATGCTGGCGTGCCGGGATCGTGGCTGAATATGCCTGCCACCGGTCATGGCAGTGGCGTTATGATAAAGACTGTGGGGACGCGCACCTGCCGAGAAGCGTAAGTGCCGGTTGGGTCGCTGCCTGATGGCGGTAAATGGTGGCCATGGGTATTGGTACTGGTATTGTTTTGGATTGTGCATGATTGTTTTAGTTGCCAATCTGGGTTCCACGAGCTTTAAGTATAAGCTCTTTGACATGGCTGCGGGTGAGCGTGTCCTGGCGGAAGGATCTGCGGATCGCATTGGCCTGTCTGCAAGCGCGTGGACCTTCACTCCGGCTGGTAAAGCCCAACTGTCCGGCAACGCGGTCTTGCCCGATCATGGCGCGGCGATTGAATTACACCTTCATGAACTGGTACGCGCTGGCGTGATTGCAAAAATGGAAGCGGTGAATGCCATCGGTTTTAAGGCGGTGCATGGCGGCCCGCTGGAGGTGGTACGGGTGGATGATCAGGTACTGGCGGTGATGGAACAGTTTGCCGATGTGGCCCCGGCCCATAATCCGCCCTATATCGCGGCGATGCGGGCTTTTGCCCGTCGCTTGCCCGGTATCCCGCAGGTTGCGGCGTTTGAAACAGCCTTTCATCAAACCATTCCCCTGCATCGCCAGGCTTATGCCATTCCCTATGAATGGACGGAGAAACTGGGAATCCGACGCTATGGATTTCATGGCGCTTCCCACCGCTATATCGCCACGCGCATGGCGGAATTAAATCCCGCGGCCCATAAAATTATTTCGGTGCATCTTGGCGGCTCAAGCAGCATCAACGCCACATTGCATGAAAAAAGTGTCGCCAACAGCTTCGGCATGACGGCGCAAAGTGGATTGCCGCAGGCGTCGCGGTGCGGGGATTTTGATACGTTTGCGTTATTAAAACTGCTGCAGGCTGGAATGAAACTGGAAGATATTTGGAAAAAACTGGGTAAAGAGGGCGGGCTGCTTGGCGTCAGCGGTGTAAGTTCGGATTGTCGCGATGTCGAGCAGGCGGCGGCACAGGGAAATAAACGCGCCCAATTAGCGCTTTCCATACTGGTGGAATCGGCGCGGCAATATATCGGTGCGTATCTGGCGGTACTCAATGGCGCCGATGCGGTTGTCTTCACCGGCGGCATCGGGCAGAACGCGGTAAACATTCGCCAGCGGATCATTTCCGATATGCAATACGCCGGGATCGTGCTGGATGCAGAAAAAAATCGGCACGCCAAAGGGGAATGTCGAATTGATGGCCCCGGCAGTCAGGTGCAGATTTGGGTGCTGCCCACCAATGAGGAATTAATTGTCGCCCGCCAAACCGTGCAAGCCCTGGAAAACCGTGAACATAACAGTAAATGCGCAACCGCGGGTCGCGTATGTTAAACAATATGGGTTATTTTTTAGGAGTCCAACGATGTCACAACAAGCAATCGGCATGATTGAAGCCAAGGGTCTGATCGCCGCCGTGGAAGCGGCGGATGCCGCACTCAAGGCCGCCAACGTGCAATACGTGGGGCAACACCGCGTCGGCAACGGTCTGGTAGCTATCACTTTTACCGGTGATGTGTCCGCCGTGAAAGCCGCAGTGGAAGCCGGCGCCGCCGCTGGCAGCAAGCTGGGGCAGATTGCCGCAACTTCCGTTATTGCCCGGCCGCACGAAGAAACGGTGAAGGTTTAAAGCAAAAGCGGCGTGGAATCGCTATTTTACTGCGGTGCTCTTGTTAGCGCGACCACGGCAGTGAAATGAGCAATTTAAGATGCGGCGGCGCAAGTTTGAAAGCTCTTCTTTCAAACTTTGAATGGGGTATTCGCAACCCGCTTTCCGCAATCATCCATGGCGAATCCGCCGTGACTTTTCTGTGCCCGTGTGGCTTAAGACAGGCCTTTTTTGGAGTTGGATATTTATGGATCAATCCGCACTTGTTGAATCCGTGGTTCGAGAAGTTCTTCAGCGACTGGGTACTTCCGGTACTGTGAAAAGCTCCGGCGACTCCAACGGCATATTCAAATCCGCCGCCGACGCTATTGGTGCCGCTACGCAAGCGCAGAACCAACTGGCGGCGGCGGGAATGGAAGTCCGCGACGGCATCTGCAAGCTCATTAAAAATATTGCCGTGCAAAATGCGGAAGCCTGGGGCCGCATGGAACTCGATGAAACCAAAGTGGGCCGCCTGGATCACAAGATCGCCAAATTGCATCTGCTGACCAAGGTTCCCGGTGTCGAATTCATCCACACGGCCGCGCATAGCGGAGATCATGGCATTTCACTCGATGAAATGGCTCCCTGGGGCGTCATTGGTGTGGTAACACCGGTAACCCATTCGATTCCAACACTCAGTGCCAACGCCATCAATATGATCGCGGCAGGTAATGCCATGGTCATTAACGCCCATCCTTCCGGTCATCGTTGCGCGGCCGCAGCGGTGCGCGTATACAATCGGCAAATAGCAGACACTTTTGGCATTGATAATTTAATATGCGTCATTGATCCACCCACGTTGGAATCCGCCAACGCTTTGTTTGAACATCCGGATGTGGCGCTACTGGTGGTTACCGGCGGTCCGGCCGTGGCCCGAGCCGCGCTGGCGCAGAAGAAACGCGCGGTGGTTGGCGGCCCTGGTAATCCGCCGGTGGTCATTGATGAAACCGCCGATCTGGACCACGCCGCGGTATCCATCATCACCGGTGCGGGTTTCGATAACAATCTTCTGTGCATCGGTGAAAAAGAGGTATTCGTCGTGGCCCGTGTCTTTGACCAGATGATGGATGCCATGGACAGAGCTGGTGCGGTGCGGCTCAACAGCGCACAAATAGATCAGCTCATGAAAAAGGCTTTTACCTGGAAAGACAATCATTACGCGCTCAACAAAGAACTGGTCGGGAAAGATTGTTCCGTGCTGGCGCAGATCGCCGGAACCAGTTGTGCGGATAAAGTGGACCTGTTGTTTGGCGAAACCGATGCGAAAAATCCATTCGTTTCGGAAGAGCAGATGATGCCGTTTATACCGTTTGTGCGGGCGGAAAATTTTGCCCAGGCTCTGGACTTGGCGGTGCAAAATGAACATGGGTTCGGGCATACCGCCATTATTCACTCGAACCATCTGGCCAATATTACGCGTATGGGGCGGGTTATGAATACCACCCTGTTCGCGGTAAATGGCCCCAGCACCGCCACACTGGGCATTCAGGGAGAAGGCTATGCCAGTTATACCGTGGCCACACCCACCGGAGAAGGTGTTACCAATCCGCTGACGTTTACCCGGTTTCGGCGCATGGCCATCAGTGATTCGTTGCGTGTGGTATAAAAAAGTGTGCCGGCGCGTCAGGACATGAATACCGTTGCGGCAACAGGAGTGTATTGTGGAAGCCAGCCCCGAACTCATTAAGAAAATTACTGATGCGGTGCTGGAAGTCTTAAACCGGCGGAGCGGCAATATTTCCACACCGACCGCAGTGCGTGCGCCTGCTGGTCTATGCACCGGTGATTATTCGAAGTTTCAGAAAGTCGCGCCGCCGGCGGCGATCCCGGATGTATCCGCGAACCTTCCGCCAGGCGGTGGAGAAATCGCCGCCGCGCAACGGCGCGTTCTGAACGGCGCGGCCGACATAAGCGCCCCCCACGGCAAGGCTCCAACGACCACCGCACAACATCAGACTGCCGATATTCCAGGTACGCCTGTCACCAACCCCTCCGCTTCCCCCACCGCGGCGGCTCAGGAAGCTCCCGCGCCCGTGGCCGGTCCGGTACTTACCGGGGTTATTACCGCATCCAAACTCGCGGGGCTGGATGGGATTATTTATCTCGCCCCTGGTGCTAAACTTTCGCCGCTGGCCATGGATTTAGCCAAGCAACGCGGGCTGCAAATCGAAACTATCGCCGCAACCCCCAAGCCCGTCGCCGGCATTCCTTGGATTTATTGGATGCAGGGGCATTGCGCCGGTGCCGCACGCACAATTGAACAATTACGCGGTAAAGCCATTGCGGATGTTCGCACGTCCGCCGGCCAGCAATTGCCGGAAGTTATTCGGTTTATAGCCAGGGAATTGGCGGGCGGACAGACCCGGTTAGCCGTGTTGTTTGTACCGGCGGCGGCGCGGGCGGTGTGCCTTGCCAATCGGTGTCTGAATCTGCGGGCCATTGTCGGTACATGTCGGCAGGCGGTGCAGGAAGGCATTGAATTACTGGGGGCCAATGTGCTGGTGTTGGAATATCCGCATCATGATTTTAATTCCATGATGGAATTGGTGAGGCTGTTTCTATCCTCCAGCGGCAGAGCGCCCAAGGATGTTGAAAAACAGTTGACGGCGTTGGCCGCCGGCCAATGACCGGCGGTACGGAATAAGCGAACAAAGTATTGAGGTGTCTTATGCAAAATCAGTTTCAAGTACGTCAGGAAATGTGTGATGTCGGGCACCGCATCTGGATGCGGGCTTATTGCGCCGGCAATGAGGGCAATCACAGCGTTCGCATCAGCGAGGACCGTGTGCTCTGTACCCCCACCGGTGTATCCAAAGGCTTTCTGACGCCGGATCAGATCACCGTTGTGGATATGGACGGCAATCAGGTCGACAAGCAGAATAAAATGAAACGCACCAGTGAAGTGCTGCTGCATCTGCAAATTTACAAAGCCCGCGCGGATATCAAGGCCGTGGTGCATTCTCATCCGCCGCACGCCACCGCGTTTGCCATGGCCAACATCCCGATTCCGGAAGGTATTCACCCGGAGGCGGAAGTATTTCTTGGTAAAGTTCCCATGGCCAAATACACCACACCAAGCTACAAAGAACTTGGAGAATCTGTGGTGGCATTGATTACCAAAGACACCAACACTGTCATGCTGGGAAATCACGGATCGGTCTGCTTTGATACGACACTGATGGGGGCTTATTACAAACTGGAAATTTTGGATGCTTATTGCCGAATTCTGCTTTTGACCCGTCAACTCGGCAAAATCAATCAGTTGACGCAAGAGGAAATGGTGGAACTGCTGAAAGTAAAAGAGAAATTCGGATTACCCGATCAGCGGTTGGCCTGCGCGCCAACCGGGTGCATCGGCGCGGAGAATCAGCCGTTCCTCGCATCGTTTGAAGGCCGGACACAATCTGTATGTGCCTGTCAGGAGGACGGACATATTGAATCCACCGGCGCTGTACTTACCGAAGACAAACTGGAAGAAATGGTCCAGCAGATGACCGACCAGATTATGGCGGGATTGCAGTGATGCCGGGACGCTGGACCGAACCTGGAACTTGGTGGTCCCGAGTCGAAAGCCGTGACCGCAGGTCGCGTTGGAATGACTAAGAAGTCCGTGGGATGCGCAGCGTTTGCGATTTCTTCCCGCTTTTAACTTCTTAACGCAGTAGAGCGCTGATAGCGCGGAAAGGATATTTATGAAAGTTACGATCATCGGCGGCGGCGGTCGCGTGGGTTCCTGTGCGGCGTATGCTTTGCAATGCGCTGGCCTGGTCCGGGAAATCGCCTTGGTGGATGCCAATGCCGCCCTGGCCACGGGCGAAGCGCTGGATCTGCAGCACGGAGCGGCGCTGGCGGGAGATCAAAGCATTTACGCTACGGACATGCAGGGCGCCGCCAATTCCGATATCATCTGCATCACGGCGGGCCTGCGCCGTAAGCCCGAGGAATCCCGGTTGGATCTCATCAATCGCAATGTGTCGCTGTACAAAGGTGTGCTTGATGCGCTCAAGGGGGCCGGTGTCGGCAAAGACTGCATTTTTCTCGTGGTTTCGAACCCTGTCGATGTGCTTACACGCTTGAACATCGAATATCTGGACTGGCCCGCCCGCCAGGTCCTCGGTCTCGGTACGGTACTGGATACCACACGCTTCCGATCCTTGATTGCGGCGGCGCAAAATCTTCCCGCCACGCAAGTCGATGCCGTCATTCTTGGCGAACATGGCGACAGCATGACGCCGATTTGGTCCACGGCCGCGGTCGCCGGGATGCCGTTAACCAAATTGGTCACGCCGCCGCAACAGGCCGAGATATTCAAAAAGACGCAAACCTCCGGCGCGGAAGTTATCAAACTCAAAGGTGGCGCCGGCTATGCCGTGGGGTTAAGCATTGCCGAGGTGATCCATTCCGTGGCGCTGGATCGCAAGCGGATTTTACCTGTCAGCAGCCGGCTTACCGGGCAGTACGGCATTCAAAATATATGCCTAAGCGTGCCGACGGTGGTGGGCCGGTCCGGTGTGGAAAAAGCCTTGGAACCGGAATTATGGCCCAAGGAAGTGGCGGGCATTCAGGCCAGCGCCCGCGCCCTGGCAGAAACTTGGGGTAAAATTAAATAATATGCTGATTGTGGATCGCAAAAAAAAGTTACTCGATATTCTGAGAATGCGGCAGAGCGCTTCGCTCGAACAATTGGCGGAAGAACTCGGCGTATCGAGTTCCACCGTGCGGCGGGATGTTGAAGCCCTGTGCGATGAGGGGCTGGCCGCGGCTACCCGCGGTGGAGTTTTATTCCGTGGACGCTCCCCCGCCACGCTGGATCTGGAACAGCGTATGCACGAACAGGTCGACGCCAAACGCGCCATCGGCAAGGCCGCCGCCGCCATGATTGAATCCGGTATGACGGTTTATTTTGATGGCGGCTCCACGCTCCATTACACCGTGGAGCAATTGGATGTCCGCCCGTTGCAGGTGGTTACCAACAGCCTGCCCGTGGCCAATCATTTTGCCAATGATGACGGCGTGGAACTGCTGGTTCTTGGCGGCGCCATGTACCCCCGTTCCGGCGTTATGGTCGGACCACTTACCATACAGGCCTTATCCGAAATTCATGCGGATCTGATGTTTTTTTCCGTTGCCGGAATCTATGACCAGGATATTTTTAACACCAATCTCGCCATGGTGCAGGTTGAAAAGCTTGCCCTGAAACAGGCCGCCCGAAAAATTCTTCTCGCCGACTCCTGCAAATTTGGCCGCAAGGGCCTGGCTCGTATTTGCTCGGTTGCCGACATTGATCTGATTATCACCGACTCCGCCATCAGTAAAACCTGGAGAAACAACCTTCAGCACCGCCTGAAAATTGTAGAGTAGCGCCGGAGTATGGCGCCACCGTCAACCCATTCGAATTGCTTTGGTGATCCAGCCATTGGCGAAAACCATTGGACCAAGATATAGTAGCTTACCGGCGGGGGGCACTGATCAGCAGATTGGAATAGCGGAGTAAAGCCATGCATCGTGTGACAATTTATCTTAAACCGAACTCACCGGCCTGCCAGACCGCGTGCCGGGCCATTGAATTATCAGTGCCCAAATCGGTTCCTGTGGTGATAGAAAAAATAGACATCACCGGCAATACCGAGCTGCTTGAAAAATATGGCTCCGCCGTGCCCGTGGTAGTGGTGGATGGGCAGGAGCGATTCCGCGGCGCGGTGGATCCTGATAAGTTGGGAAATTTATTTTATAACGACCCTGGCTCGCGCCTCGCGGGAATTGAATAAGCGCGGCGCCGGCCACAATAGGGGAACCACCGCCATGGATTTGCAACATGCTATTTTCATTCGGGTGCGCTATGTGGAGTGCGATCCCATGGGGTATCTGCACCATTCCCATTATCTGCCTTATTTTGAAATGGGCCGCACCGAATTATTACGCCAGATGGGCGTTACCTACCGCGCTCTGGAAGACCGGGGGTTTTGTTTTGTCGTCGCCCGAATCATGGTGACTTATAAACGCCCCATCCGCTATGATGAAGAAATTGAACTAATTACCCGTATCCAGCGGCAAACCCGCGCCCGCATCGACCATGCTTACGAAATTTACAATCGGCAATCCCGGCTGTTGCTGACCACGGCGGAAAGCACCCTCGCCTGCGTCAACCGGCGGGGTGAGCCGGTCGCCATTCCCGATGATCTTGCCGCGCCGCGGGCGATATTACCCCAGGTTCATAATTCCTCGGCGGCTTTGCAACCATAGGATGGTCGGCCATGGCGGATGATGCCACAACCCACGATATCATCATCTTGGGCGCCGGTGCCGCTGGCCTGATGGCAGCTATTGCCTGCGGTGAAGAAGCCTTGGCACGCGGGAAAAAAATGCCGCATATCACCCTGCTCGAAAAAAATCAGCACCCCGGCATTAAGGTGCTGGTCTGCGGCGGCGGTCGCTGCAACCTTACTAATGTCGGCAACCTTGATTTTCTCATTGCCCAGTTTGGCCGCAATGGTCGATTCCTCACCCCCGCATTGCATAAACTTGATAATACCGCCCTGCGGCAATGGTTGGCGAAGCGCGGTGTGCCGACCCATGAAGAGCATGACGGAAAAATTTATCCCGATTCCAATAAAGCCAGCTCTGTGGTTAATGCCCTGGTACAACGTCTGCGGGAATTACACGTGGAGATTCTGGCGCCATGTACGGCACAATCCGTGACGTGGGATGCGCCCGGCTGCAGCTTTACCATCACCACCCACACCGGCTTGCCGCTGCAAAGCCGCATTCTACTCATTGCCGTCGGCGGCCAGAGCTACACGCGTATGGGCACCACGGGCGATGGCTACCGTTTGGCCGGGATGCTGGGGCACCGCGTTATTACACCCCGCCCGGCCATTGTGCCGCTGCTGTGCAAGGAACCGTGGATCCGCGAACTACAGGGCTTAGCTGTCGCGGACGTGCTGGTGCGCATTGCAGCCCCCGGTCCGCTGCCGCAATTAGCCACGGGCAAACCGGAACCCAGCATCAATGACCTGCTGTTTACACACTTTGGTTTATCCGGACCGGCGGTGCTGAATATCTCTGAGGTTGTTGCCGAATTGCTGGAAAAGTTTCCGGAAATTGTTCTTGGCGTGGACTTTGTGCGCCACCAAAGCCACATGGCCTTGGCAACCCTGCTGCGCTGCTGGCATACCACCGCCGGTAAAAAACTGGTGCGTTCCAAACTGGCGGAGCTTGTTCCGCAGCGGCTAGCCGATATGTTCTGCCGTTTCGCGGACATCAAGCAAGGCCAATGCTGCGCCAACCTGACGGCTGCACAGATGCACAAACTCCTAGAACAGCTTAAGAACTCGCACTTTACCGTTTACGGTACGCGCGGCTTCAAGGAAGCCATGGTAACCGCAGGCGGGGTACGGCTTGATGAAATCGATCCGCACACCATGCAGTCGCGCCTGAATCCGCAGCTTTTCCTCGCGGGCGAAGTGTTGGACCTCACCGGTCCCAGCGGCGGATACAATTTGCAACTGGCATTTTCGACCGGTTGGCTGGCGGGCGTTTCCATGGCCCGCCAGCTCCCGCAGACGTCGTATTCTCCAGCGCCGCCTGTCTGATATTCCGTATTCGCTCACGGCGGTACCGCTCGGGCAACGGGCCGACATGTTCCTGAAATATGCCAGCCAGCGCGCCGGGTGGGACGGTGGCCGGGTAGCGGCTCATGTCCGCCCAGTTCGTGCGTGGCATCTTCATGCCCGCCGAGTGGGTGTCGGTGTAGTCCACAAAAGCTTTGCTTGATACCAGAGAGAGCATCCGACCAATGACGCACCGGAAGCCTCATGTTTTCCCCATCGTCAAAAAATAGGACATGAGTTCATATCCCGCTTCAATATGCAAATCGCTCTCCAGAGCCGCTCGTTCGGTGTACACCCGGGAGATGGAACTTTTACCATGCGATCCGGTAATAAGAAAGGGAACCGGGGCCTCATCATGTTTGCGCGTGGCGCATTGCGTGGCGTGATCCGGCATAATCAGCAGCCGCCATTGGCCAAAAGTCTGTAATTTCTTGATCACCGGCCCGACAACATATTGGTCAATCGCTTCAATACTGGCAATTTTCGTGGCAAAATCCGCCTGGTGGCTGGCTTCATCCGGCGCTTCAACATGGCAGCAGACCAA
The DNA here is from genome assembly GCA_049977145.1 of Phycisphaerae bacterium. Taxonomy (GTDB): domain Bacteria; phylum Planctomycetota; class Phycisphaerae; order WQYP01; family WQYP01; genus JAMDCX01. The sequence goes on along the minus strand of JBMFGW010000056.1, from coordinate 12,245 downwards.
ATCAAAGTTATCCAGCGCTGCGCAGGTATATTTTCCCTGAGCCTGATAATCCGTATCGTGATAGCTGGTAATACCGGGGACTTCAATATTGGTCCATCCCAGCAGATTGGCAATGCCACGCAGCAAGTCTACGGCCGTAATCATGGCGCCGGAAACACCAAACCGATCCTGAAAGCTGGGAATATGGCGCGCGCGGCCCTGTCCCCACAACCAGATATCCGTGGCCGGATTTTCCCCAAATTCCTTCCGTACCAGATTGATCTCATGATCCTTAAGCACCAGGCGGCCTTTATTCATAATATCCAGCAGTTGTTCCGCCCCGGCGCCGCGCGGCAGAAAATGCTTGATTGGTTGATCCGGAATATCGTGTGGCGGCGTGGTTTTTACTTTGGTCAAATCGCCGCTGGAAAGCGTCATTAAATTTCGGTAGCTTACACCCGGATAAAATTTTATTCCGCTGGATGTTCCTACCGGTGCCGCCGCCCGAGCTACCGCCTGCAGGAGTATGCGGCCTTCATTGTCTTTAATATGCCCGGCGGAATGATCCACCATTTTCCCATCAATAATTGTCACGAAGTTGCAACGCAGCACCCAGTCCGCCGGGCTAAGTTTTAAGCCCATCGCAGCCGCCTCCAGCGGAGCGCGGCCCGGATGGTATTGTGCCGGGTCATATCCCAGCAGACACAGTGTGCAGACGTCACTGCCGGCGCTGTAATTCGGAGGAGTCGTGCGAACCGTACCGATGCGGCCATTACGTGCGGCCTGGTCCATATTGGGTTTATCGGCGGCTTCCAATGGCGTTTTGTCGCCCAATTCCGCAATCGGGGCATCGGCGGCTCCATCCGGGATGATAACGGCATATTTCATTGTAATGTGTCAATCCTTACCTAATACCAACCCTATTATAACAGGAATACGGCCACTTTTAACTTTCCGATAATGTTTCCGCTGCTTGCCTCTGTATCCCGTCTGCATCTGCGAGTCTGTCCGAGTAATCGCCGCCTTGCGAAGGCGTGATTGTTGATGCTCATCAAGCAGCGATGATGATGGCGTACCTCACCAAGATGGTACTCCGAGAAGCCGGGGACTGGAATTTGGGATCTGGCATTTTCTGGAAGCGAAGCGCTTCCAAATCCGTCTGACTCCTACCTCCCAATACTACAGCGCGACTTGGGCTTTTGAGGCCAAAAATACGCACTGAGAATCCTGATTTTGCGCGTTGTATCCGTTCGCGCCGGTACTGTTCCCTTACTATCAAGTCTCGGCCTCCTACCGCGTGCACACTGGCAGTGGCGGTGGGGCGTTAGAACACCGGCATGGTCGCGCGGCGCCCGATCCAAGTTGACAACCACGCGGGGCGTGGGAAAATATCTTTCACAACCTTTGCGATACTTTGGTGATGATACATCGGTGGTTCGAAAAGGAGATTTATAACGATGGAAGCGAATTCTCAACATGCGGCGATGGCCATGGGCCTTATATTCTTAATGTTTATAGTTGCGGTTATCGGATTGGGCATAGCGGTGGCCATCTGTTGGGTGCTCTATTCCTGCTTGAAACGTATTCCAGAACCTTTTCGGTTGCAACAACCCGGATTGGCTTTTCTCCTGCTGATACCATTATTTAATCTGGTATGGAATTTCTTCGTGTATCCGCCGCTTGCGAAAAGCTATAAGGCTTATTTTGACAGCAACGGAGATACCTCTGTCGGCGACTGCGGTTATGGTATCGGGTTGGCATACTGCATTGCGTCGCCGGTGGTGCTCGTGCCGTGTTTCGGAGGCATCGCCTTTACCGTCGCCTTAGTTTTGCTTATTTTATTTCTCGGGCTTGGGAACTCCACGCTATGATTCCTTCGGAACCACCTTCTTCCGCAACGCGTACCGTCGCGCCATAACGCGCCGTGCACCGCGTTAATTTCCGCAACCGTTCGCCGGAATTGATTTTTTTCCACCGCGCGTTTTTAGCTGCGATGGGCACGAATTCACCGCTGGTGTTAAAATCCGGCGGTAATGTTTTGCTCGGAGCTGATGGATGGAACCGCGTTTTATACCTCTGCCATGGAAAGCACGGATCAACGGTCTTACCCGCCGCATTGTGATGCCCCTGGCGGTGGGCGGATTGTTGTTGGTAGCGGGTTGTTCGCAGCAGGCCCTGCCGCCGCGTCAAATGTTGGCAATTCCACCGGTGCGGCAGGAAATACAAATCCTCAATGGCCGGGCGGCGTTGCTGGCCAAAGTGCGTTTGACCGGTAATGTCAGTTTGACGCTGACCAATCGTGATGGCAGCACCTCTAATTTTCAAGCGCACGCCGTGCTGCTGGTGGATCAAAATCGGGTGCCGCGCTTGTTACTGGTGGGAACCTATTTAGGGCAAAATGCATTTGAAATGGGCATGAACCGGAGTTTTTATTGGCTTATCGACCATACGCATAAGGTGGCTTACGTGGGACGGGTGGGCAAGGAATACCGCTTGCCAACCGGCGTTATGCCGCTTAGGCCGCAGCGGATTTTGGATATGCTGGGTATTAGCCCGCTGATTCTCACTGCCGCTAGTCGTGTGGCGTTATTCAACATTCCACGCACCGGGCGTTATAATTTATTACTGCTGCATTCCGGCGGCGGCGCTGTGGATCATATTGAGCGGCAAATTTCTATAAGTCGGTACACCGGACAAATTTGCTTGGTGCGCCTGTATGATCGCCGTGGTCGCGCCGTCGCTTATGCCAATTTAAGCCGATATGCGCCAATCGGCGCCGCTTTTGACGGTGTGAAAATCCCGTTCCATATCGTCATTCATTATATTGATGCACACGCGGAAATGGACTTTCAGGTTAACCATGCGGTACTTCAATATCCCGGACAAACAAAATTTATTTTTTCCACGCCCAGTTTTCAGGGTCTGAAAACAGTGGATATTGACAACCCCGCCAATTGGACCATCACCCGGCCAGTTCCCGCAGCCGCGCAATAGCCCCCCGCCCGGATCGTTCAAAGATCTGTTGCACCCAACAGGATGGCGGCGTTGCGTTTCCACATGGCATATTTAGCCCGGCGCAGCGCCCGACCGCGTGTGGCGTAATCCCAATCAGGTTCGGTCCAGTGCAGAATGGTTTCCGGTGCTACAGAACCGGAAAATGCGCGGGGCTGAAAATCCGGATGACTGGCGGCCAATGGTCGACGGTTGAAAGGGCAAACCGTCTGGCAAATATCACACCCGGCAATATAGCCGGCTTGGCGCATCGGCGCATGGAACGCGGCGAGTATATTTCCGCGATTTTCCAGCGTGAGATAGCTGATACATTGACGGGCGTCCAGCTGATACGGCGTAAGAGCTGCCGTGGGGCAGGCCTCTATGCAGCGGCTACAGGAGCCGCAATGATCCGGCATGGGGGTATCAACTGATAAATGCCGCGAAACAAATAATTCACCCAGTAAAAACCAGGATCCATGGCGGGGATGAATTACCATGGTGTTTTTCCCGATCCAACCGAGACCGGCACGGGCGGCGAAATCACGCTCCAGACACGGGCCGGTATCCACATAGGCGCGGGCCATGCTATCCACCGGCAGCATGGTACGGACCGCGCCTTCCAGCTTCTGCAGCAGACTCGTGAAGATCCGATGATAATCCCGCCCGGCGGCATAGGCGGCTATTTTCCCAGTCACCATCAACTTGTTTTCTCCGCCGCCGCAAACCGCAGCTGGTTCGCAGCGGTCAAGGCCCGACGCGGGTTCCGGCATTGGTCCAGGTCCTGCTTGCCGCTGTTGGCGTTCCTGATGAACCCGCTGATGGTTCTGGACGCGTAACGGGTCTTGATGATAACTCATGGCCACACATACCACGCTGGCCGCCCAAGGGAGGTGCGTGCGAATATCTATCTTGGCCGGCATCATACGGGCCAGATAATCCATGGTGCCGTGTCGGCCCTGCGCAAACCAATCCTGAATGTAGGGGGTGTATGCGGACGGACGAATATCGGCAATGCCTACCAGATCAAAGCCGATTTGCCGCGCTACCTGTTTGATGCGCAAGGCCAGATCGCGTTGGCCCGTGCATTGCCCATGCGCATCGGGTATGGCTGCGGAGGCGGTTACAGTGGGAAACTTTTCCTTGGGCACACCGGGGTATGATTCACAATCGTCTTGTAGAACCAAATTCATTATCTCAACGTTTCAGGTGTTTTGCCATCCGCTTTGGCGGTTTTTTTAGCTTCCGTAGACACGGAATTAAGAAGATCATCCGGTGCGGGTTCATTATCCGATAATGCCGCCTGGACTTCCGGATCCAAGTCCATGTGTTCCAGCGCCTCGGCATTGAGACGGTCTACAGTGGGCGTATGAATATCTTTGATTTTGGGTTCATGTGTGGTGCTGATCCAATACCGCAGAGCAAACCAGATAATCAGCAGAACGGCTACAGCGCCGCCGACCAGTCCCGCAGTCCAAGTTTGTGACAACGCCGCTAATTCATATTCAACCATCATAATATCCCCCGTAAGTAGCGAATTGCCAAAGCGGCATACACCACTTTAGTCGAACTTATTATACCATATTTTGTCCCATCTATGAAAAGCAATATTATTTCCGCTTTGCCGGAACCACAACTTTTTGTGCCGGCAGGGATATGGGGGCGCCGGCGGGAATGGCGACGGGGGAAAGGACCAGTCCAGGTTTTGGCTCTGGTCCACTTTTGGGTTTACTGGTAGGGTTCGCAACCGGTGGAATAGGCACGACACCACGTTGCTTCCAGAAATTAAGCATGGCTTTGATGGTGTTTTCTTCCTGCAGTTGCGTGTTAAACAGCCAACTTCCGCCATACAGGGCGGATTTGAAAAAGTGATAGCGCTGCGGTTTATGCCCTGACAGCAGCACCAGCAGATACAGCGGAATAGTCCGGTTATCCCAATGCACGCTTTGGCCGTTGAACATGAAATTAATCTCATTGGTCTGGGGGCGATTGATCAAATTCAGCAGATAGGGGGCGGCCCGATGCGGTTTGTACAACGTGAAGAGCTGGATAAAATTCCGCCCCTGCAACATGCTGGGGTTTTGGATAATGTTATTCACGGCGGGGTCACGTGCCAACTTCTCCGTGTAATTCAGCAGCAATGACTTTAATTCCACCGGACGCCAATGCTCCAGCAGTTGCGCCGCATATTGTCCATCCTGGGCTTGCTGCCAGTAATTGACAAAGTGCATGATCGTAATATTCTGACCATTAAAATGCACCACTTGTCGGGTCGTGGCGCCGCCATACATGATCGTGTTGCCCACCGCCCGGTGAAAAACAATGTCAATCATCCGCGGTGAAGGCTGCCGACTCCACAGTGCGGCCATCGTGGAGAGATACACCACTCGCCGCGGATCCAGCAGCAGCCGATCCAATAGCCAATTGCTGTTAGCCCCCGGAAGTTTGGCCAGTCCTGCCGCCGCAGATGCCCGCACATCGGCTCGGCGTGCAAACGCTGCACCCACCAACGGGAGTAGCGCTGGTTGCAGTCCCCACTTGAACATGGCCGCACGTTGTTGCGGCGGCAGTTTGATCACCGCCATCGTCCAGCGATCCAGATTGATGTTATAGTCCAGTAGCTTGATCAGGCGGGTGGCCTGCTCCGGACCGCCGGTGTCAATAATGGCCTGCAATTGCATACCCAGCGCGATCTCAATAGTCTTAGTGGCCTGCTGCCGCACCGCGTAGCGTTCGGAAGATAAATCTCGCAACCCTTGGGCCAATAACGCGGAAGCCCTAGTGGCGGTCGCTTCGGACCCGGCCACCAAGGAGGTTTGTCCCTGGCAATGTTGTAGGCCTGCCGCACCTATCAAGCCCCCCCCGGCTAAAACCATTAGGAGCGTGGCCGCCCGGAAATAAATGTGTCGTGTTAAACCCACCATGGCAATATTCACCTTGTCAACATGTTCGCGGCCGCGTTTTTCAGCGCACGCCGCGAAAAATTTAACTGTATGTATTTATACCCGTTTTTAATCCCGGCGCGAAACGATGCGTAATGATGGATGCCCCATTTTTTTGCGGGAACCTTTGGCGGTCGGTAATCAGGCACGCAAGTGTGGGTTGCATGACCATGGCTTACCCCACCGCATGGCTGCGCATAAACGCGCTCCGCCCCGGGACGGCTTGCTGCGTCCGCCACCGCTGCTACGCTGCGCAGGCTTGACTTCACCCCCGGGAGCGACACTTCTATTGAAACGAGTACACCGCACCGGCCGGTCCATGGCGGGTTAGCGTGGTTGTCATTAAAATGCTATCGTTTAATGATCCCAAGGCCCGATAGTAAAAATCGTGGTGTATAATGGATCGGTCTGATAAAAGTTCGGATGCAGGAACATAGCGTATGAAATTAGAACTTCCCGCCAGATGTCACACGCCGCCAATGCGGATTCTTTTAACCGGCGCCGCAGGTTTTCTTGGATCGCATTTGGCGGAGGCACTGGTGGCATTGGGCCATGATGTCACCGGTGTGGATTCACTGATCACCGGGGCGCGGGAAAATTTGCGGAGTTTGGAAAATAATTCCCGCTTCCGGCTTATTGAGCATGATCTGTCCGCGGGATTACCACCGCCGGTAGCTGCGGGACGATGGGACCGCATTTGGCATCTGGCCAGCCCCGCGAGTCCGGTGGGGTATGTGCGGCATCAGGTCGTTACGCTGAAGGTCAATGCGCTGACTACCGTGGAATTGCTGGAACTGGCGGAACGCTGTAAAGCCCGCATATTTGTGGCCTCAACAAGTGAATGCTATGGCGATCCGCTGGAACACCCGCAACGCGAAACATATTGGGGACATGTCAATCCTGTGGGTATGCGCAGCATGTACGACGAAGCCAAGCGCTTCATGGAAGCTGCCACGATGGTCTATCATCGTGAGCGCGGGGTGGACACGCGCATCGTGCGGATTTTCAACACCTACGGTCCGCGCCTGGCCGTGGATGATGGTCGGGTGGTGGTGGCGTTTATCAAGCAAGCCATAAAAGGTGAACCGTTGACCGTGCAGGGGGACGGTTCGCAGACGCGGTCCTTGTGTTATGTGGATGATGAAATTCGCGGTTTTATCATGCTTATGGAGTCGCAACCATATCATCTGCCCGTGAACATTGGTAATCCTGATGAAGTCACGGTGTTGCAATTGGCCCAGGAAATCCGGGAACTGGTGGGATCAAAAAGTGACATCATTCACACGCCCTTGCCTCCGGATGACCCCCGGCAACGCTGTCCGGATATTACCCTGGCGAAAAACCTGCTGCAGTGGTCGCCCACCCTGAACCGGCGTGCGGGGCTGCAACGCACGATTGAATTCTATCGTCATAAGCTGCAGCCTTAGAAGGAACTTATTAATGCGTTTTGCGGTGATTATGGCGGGTGGCTCCGGCACACGGCTTTGGCCGCTGTCCACCCGGTTACGCCCCAAACAACTGCTGCGTTTTATCGGCGGGCAATCGTTGTTATCCCTTGCCGTGGGCCGCTTACGCGACGTGATTGAACCCGCCGGGGTTTATATCTGTACCTCGGCTGGCTATGCGGATCAGGTCTTGACGGAGTTGGCCATGCTTCCGGCCAATCAGATTATCGGCGAACCCATGGGCCGCGATACCGCCAATGCGGTGGCACTTGCAGCGGCGATCCTGGAGCACATTGCGCCGGACTCGGCCATGGCCGTGCTTACCGCCGATCATATCATTGAACCCTTGGACGTATTTCAGAACTGCCTGCGCGCGGGTTTTGAAACGGTAGCCAGGCACCCGGAATATCTGGTGACCTTTGGCATCAAGCCGACGCACCCGGCAACCGGGTACGGCTATGTCGAACAAGGCGCAGCGCTGGGCTCGGACACTGCGGCATTTCGCGTGCGCGCATTTAAGGAAAAGCCTGTGGAAGCAGTCGCCCGCGCTTATGTGCAATCCGGGCGGTTTTTTTGGAACAGCGGCATGTTTGTCTGGAACACCCGCACCATTCTCCAGCAACTGCAAACGCATTTGCCGGAATCGTATGCGGGCGTAAGCCAAATTGCCGCGGCTTGGGGTACCGCGAATTTTACGCGCCTGCTGGGAGACATTTATCCTGCCCTGCGCAAAATCAGCATTGATTATGCGGTGCTCGAAAAAGCCCCGCATGTCGCCATGATACCCATGCCGATAAACTGGTTGGATGTAGGTAGCTGGAATTCTGTGGCCGCAACTGTGCCCGCCGACGCCGCTGGCAACCGGGCCATCGGCTGCGCCATTGCCGAGCTTGATTCCACCGGCGTGCTGGCGGTTTCCGAGCAACAGCATCTGGTGGCCGCTATCGGATTAAAAGATATGGTGATCATTCATACGCCCGCCGCCACGCTGGTTTGTCCGGCCCATCAAACCGAACAGATTAAAGAACTCGTGACCCGGATTCAAAGGCAATATCCCGACCGCTATACTTAAAACGCGCCGGAAAGTGGATGCGATATGGCACAACGCGTTATGGCTATTGATTTTGGAGATAAGCGGACCGGTCTGGCCCTTGCCGACACCGATACCCGATTGGCTTGTCCGTTTGCGGTGTTGGAAAATCTTAACGCAGCGCAACTGGCAGCGGCCATCAAGCGCATAGTCGAGGAAGAACGCGTTGACATACTCATTTGCGGGCTGCCCTTGAATATGGACGGCACGCCTGGCCCGCGCGTCGGGCTGACGCGAAAAATCATGGCGCTTCTGGAAGCGGCCACCGGGAAGACAATTGTACCCGTGGACGAGCGACTCAGTACGTTTGCCGCCGCCGCCCGGATCGCAGGCCAATACACCCGCCTGCAAAAACGCCGCCGCCTTGATGCCCTCGCCGCCGCCCAGATACTGCAGGATTATCTTGCCGACGTGTCCCGACCGGATGGCAATCGCTAAGGCCGGACGGACGGTGTGCCTACCGGAGCCTGCGCCCCCAACGGTTGCGGGTTGCCACCGCTGGCGGCGCGTAAAAGCCAAAGTTAATCGTACATTGTAACCAGTGTGTGGCCGCTGGCGTAGTATGTATGAATATAGAGGTATTTTGGCAATAGGATAGTTGCTATGAAAATGAACTTTCGCCGGGGCTTGGCCTTCACGCTCATCGAATTGCTGGTGGTACTTTCCATCATCGCGTTGTTGATTGGTTTGCTGTTGCCGGCACTGGCCGGGGCCTGGCGGGCGGCGGAAAAAACCGCGTGCGCCGGGCATTTGCACAGTATCGGCCAGGAATTTCAGATTTATCTTCAAAGCCAAAGCCATGATATTTTTCCCGCCTCGCCGCTGCTGCCAACTGTGAATGATCCAGGGCCAATTCCCACCGAGCAGGGGACCTTTGTTTATGATCCGCCACCCATCCAGTGCGTCGTTGGTAACGTGGCACCGCCTGCCACTATTCTCAATCCCATTCCCATTGATTGGGCGCCTTCCATTAATGATCGCAGCAATGCCGAGGTCTGGCGCTGCCCGGCGGATGTTAATTCATTTCTCGATGTCGAATCCAATCACACCTATCCCTCTTATTTTGCCGCGGAGGGAACCAGTTACCAATATAATATGCTGCTGGCGGGTGATGTACTGCAGAATTTGCGCATTGGTCCACCCAACAATTCTCTTAATTTGTATCAGATTCTGCCGGCCAGCGGCACTTGGGTGTTGGCGGATATGTCCACGTTCCACGGCCCGCCGGGCCAACCGGGATCGGTGAACATCCTCTTTGCGGACTGGCATGTTGGAAATATATTGGATATGTCTCCAAATGCCGGTCAACCTTTGTTTTTACATTGATTTTACCATGGCTTTATATGGAGACTTCAGCAATGGTAAAACCCCAGCTTACAATGCGGGTAAAGCATTTTTTACGCCATCATCGAATGGCGATGGTGCTGGCTGTGCTGGTACTGGCTTTGATAGTTGTGTATGGACGAATAGTTTGGTTACACGAAACCGCGCCTGCGGCGCAGAGACACCAATTGCCGGAAGTGGCCGCCATTATAGCCCAGGCACGTGGTAAGCCGCTGGCCTTTCCGTTGTGGCTTATTGATCACCGGGTGGCTGGTAAAATGACCGCGCACCAACGGCAAACGCTGGCGCTGCAGCGCCGGGCGGAAATTGAAGCCTTCTTTCTGACCTATGCCAAGGCACCACCGGCGCAGCAGCAGGCGATGATTCTGCAAACCCAGGCATTACTGGCGGTCATGCATGTTAAAATTAAACTACGCCACGTTTCCAAAACCATAGCCAACGCCCTGATCCATGGCGATCCGCAAATGAACGCCTCCGTCCTGCAGTTTCTCGCGGCGCTGCGGCACAACCGGTAAACCCGTACCGCCGGCACTTACCCCAGGCCGAGACTTTGCAGATATTCCACCACCAGTCGCACGCCGAACCCACTGGCGTTATCCCCGGCCCACCAGCGGTCGTCCTTTTTGGGATCGGACACTCCGGCGATGTCCAGATGCGCCCAGGCCACACCGGCCGTTACAAATTCGCTTAGGAACATGCCCCCTTGAATGGGATGCGCTTCACGCCCGCCGCTGTTGACCATATCCGCGTGGGGGCTGTCAAGCAGTTTGCGATAAGCCTTGTCCAATGGCAACCGCCAGAGGCGTTCGCCGGTTTTTTGCCCGGCGGTCAGCAACCCCGCCGCCAGCTGATCATCACTGGCCATCAATCCGGCAAACACGCTGCCCAACGCCACCACCACGCCGCCCGTAAGCGTGGACATTTCAATAAGTGTCTGCGGTTTGAACTTGGCACAGGCGTAGGCCATGGCATCGGCAAGAATCAGGCGGCCTTCGGCATCTGTATTGGTGACATCAACAGTTTTTCCATTGTACATGTGAAGAATATCGCCGGGACGATAGGCGCGGGAATCCAGCGTGTTTTCCGCGGTGGGAATCAAGCCGATTACCCGGTGTCGCAGCTTTAATTGCGCCACGGCCTGCATAATGCCCAGCACCGCCATGCCGCCGCATTTGTCATATTTCATATTACCCATATCGGCCGCGGGTTTAATGGAAATTCCGCCGGTGTCAAAAGTTACAGCCTTACCCACCACCGCGACCGTTTTAGCGCGTTGTACCGGTAGGCTGCGCGGCACATATTCCAGCACGATTAGTGCCGGCGGCGTGGCGCTGCCGGCACCAACGGCGCACAGCCCGCCCATGCCCAAGGTTTTCGCGGTCTTGTAATCAATGACGGAAAATAAAAGTCGATTCGCTTTGGCCATGTTTTGCGCCACGGCGGTTAAGGAGTCAGGGGTCAGGATATTGCCGGGATGGCACGCCACGGTGCGGGCAAAATTGGCGGCAGTGGTAATTATCGACTTCTCCGCCAGTAATCGCTTCACCTCCGGTGCCGCAGGCTTATCGGGACAACAAATGGAAAGTGTTAAAGGCGTTGCCGCGGAATTGGCTTCGGCTTTTGGTTTTTTTTCAGTTTTATAAGGGACAAACTTGAAATCTCCCAAGGCCAGCCCCTCTCCCAAAGCCCCGGCCAACATGGGCCAGTCCGCGCCTTCCAGGCCGGCGGGATGAAAGACGGCGCTGGTAAGTTTAAGTTTTCGCAGGTGCCGGGCCAGCACGGAACCCGCCCAGCGAATCTGCTCCGGCCCGAATTCCGTCCGTTTTCCCAGACCCAGCAGGATCACACGCTGCGTAGCACCGAGGCCATTCGCCTGCGCCAGCGTGCCGGGCTTGCCTTCAAATTCATATAACGCCAAGGCATTGCCAATGGCGGTCACAACATCACCTGGCAGGGATCCCGCGGCATAGCCTGGCTTTTCGGCCTCAAATATGGGAATGGCCAGCGCGGCACAAGCCCATAGGCACTGCGTATGTACCTTAAAAACCGGCGGTATACCGGGGTGGATTGTTACGGTACCGGATTTCGTTGCTTTTATCATCATATTAATTTTACGCCTGGCGCAAGAAACTGGCAACGATAATGGCCATAAATTCTTGACCTTTCGCAAGAAACAATGTTGCGGAGGCAGCAGCGTCTATCCGAGTAATCGCCGGGTTGCGGCAGCGTGATTATGGCGGCGTAAAGATTCCCTGACAGTATTGATCAGTATTGGTCAGTAGGGACTGAATGCCGCTGGGGCTTAAGGTTACGGGTGACGGGTTACAGGCCGGTTTTCAGTTTTCAGTTCCAGGCTGGGTCGAGGCGCTCAAGGTGCCCAAGATGCTCAAGTTCGCGGGGCAAGGTGCTCAAGTTGAGCAAGTTGATGGGAGCGTTGATTTTAGCGGTCTTTCT
>JBMFGW010000055.1:0-25137 GCA_049977145.1 Phycisphaerae bacterium | reverse complement strand
CGCGGTCAGCTCGTTGTTAACCGGGATTTTATCCCAGTCTCAACGTCCCCCGAAAGGCTCGGCTTCATAGTTTCTTGCCCCGCGAACTTGAGCATCTTGAGCACCTTGAAATTCGCAAAGCAAACCTTTCTGCCTTCTGGATTCCAGGTCCTTCCCCCATCGTCATTGATCCGTGATCCGTGTTCCTTGATCAGTGAAAAGGACTCCTAACTTCTAACTCCAAGCCTCGCCATTCAGTCCCTACTGACCAATACTGATATTACTTACCAATTCTGATAAATACTGTAATTGAAACCTTAACCTCCCCATTATCGCATCGCCACCGCGTTGCACAAACGGTCCCAGGCCCGCGACGTGATCGCACCAGCCTGCATGGTTGCATGGGAGCGGCATTTGGCGTTAACATCATAAGCATAAACATTTGGAAAGCCGTCCATTTCCTGCTGGACGGCTTTGAGGATAAAGGTGCGGTTATGATTATTACCACCACTTTCAACGTGGAAGGGCACAGAATTCTGGAGTACAAAGGTCTGGTGCGCGGAATTGTGGTACGCACACCAACGCTGGGGCAGGGCTTCATCGGCGGACTTAAAGCCATCGTGGGCGGGCGCAACAAAAGTTATATTGTAATGTGCGAACAGGCCCGCAATGAAGCCTTTGAAATTATGGCTCAGCAGGCTGCGGAGATGGGAGCCAACGCCGTCGTTGGCGTAAGTTATGATGCCGCCGATCTGGGCGGCCAAAGCGGATCATCCGAGGTTCTCTGCTACGGAACCGCAGTGGTCGTTGAATAAACGACCATCTGTTTCCCGGGTTCGGCGAAATCTAAAGATCACTGCCCGGAACCAGCGGTCCGATAAGGAATCGGACTAAAAATATATCTTCGCGCACTGGCCTCCAACGGCTGTGGTGTAAAACCTGGAAAATCATGGCGTACCGGCGCCAGATCACAGATGCTGTCCTCCCCGGCCATGATAACTTGATCGCGGTTAAACGGCAGTCCGGGCAGAGGCAGAGCCGAGATACCTTTGGCCAGCCAGAAGGGAATTCCCGCGATCATGCGGCGCGGCGGCGGTAGAAGCCGGTTAAATACCGCCAACATTTCGGGCCACGTCATCGGATCCGGACCGCCGAGTTCGTAAGTCTGTTTTTCCGAGGCGGGTGTTGCCAAGGCTCGCACAAACACCTCTGCCACGTCGGATACCAGAATAGGTTGCACGCGTGTCAGGGCCTTTTGCCCCCAAAAACCGCCACCGAAAAAAGGCATAAATAAAAATGGTGGAATCTTTCCAGCGTGCCATTGCCTGACCATAGCCGTAAATTCACCATCCGGCCCATGAATCAAACTTGGACGAAAAATCGTCCAGACCAACTTACTTTCGCGTACCAATTGTTCCCCCTGCCACTTGGTTTGGTGATAAACCGATGCCGCATGTTCCCGCGTGCCCAAGGCGGACATGTGGATATAGCGCCACACCCCGGCATGCGTCGCGGCGCGCAACACATTTTCGACAGCCCGTACATGAGCTTGCTGGAAAGATTGCTGACGGGTTTCACGAATAATGCCCACCAGATGGATAATAGCCGCACAGCCTTCGGTTCCAATCCGCAACGACGGCGGGTCCAATACATTTCCCGGCGCAAATTCGACACCCGGATAGTTGGTGGCATCCGCCGGGATGCGGCGCGCTAAAATTCGCACCTGCCAGCCCGCCAGTCGTAACCGACGTACCACACTTTGACCAACGAATCCAGTCCCGCCGGTCACCAGCAGGAGGCCCTTGTTTTCGGATTGCGTCATGATGTGTCTTCCGTAAAAGCAATTTCCTTCTTCGGCATATTCTAACGGGTACAGCCATATTTGTTGGCTGGTGGCAAAATTTTCGCTGCAAATGCGTGGCCCTGCGCCACGCGGCTGGTGGTTTATTCCGAAATTTGATTGTAAGGACTGACGTATTTAGACCTTGAAATTCGTAAGCCCATATTTTTCCAGCACTTATGACTTTTGACGCGTATTACTGGGACAGATTTATCGGGCATTTTTACGTGACGAACAAAAAATATTTCACCACCGTGCTTTGTCATGCGTATACTTCAATAGAGATACAGAGCAATCCGGCAAGATGGCTCTTGGTGACTGGTAAGGAGGTTATTATGATTAGTTCATACGGTCCCGCTATTCTGGATTTGAACACGCAGTCTGATCTGTTTGGCGCCGATGGGCGCTATCGTCTGCATAATGCGCAGGGGATAGCGGAAAACATTAAGCGGCTATTTGTCTATTTGCGCTCCATTCGGTGTTTGGTGGTCAGCACACGCCTGCACCATGCGATCATGCCTGATCGCAGCGCCGCAGTTCCGATCTGTGTTCCTGGCGATCCGGGATACGCCAAATTACCTTTTACTTTATTACCACAATGCTCTGAAATGCCGGTGGATTGCGGCACTGATCTGCCGGTGCAGACATTCCATGATGCCCAACAGTATATATTTGACCTACCCGATCCAAATCCCTTTGAATCTCCGCGTCTTGACCGCTTGCTGTCGGAAATTGAAGTCAGTACCTGGCTGCTCATCGGCGGACCTTTGGAAGTATCGGTGCGTATGGCGGTGCTGGGGCTTTTACAACGGCGGAAAAACGTCGCTATCATCAAAGACTGCATGGGACAACGCGATGCCTATGAAGCGGAAATGGCAGTGCGCCAGGTGGAAAGTAAAAATATTCAGTGGCTGACCGTGGACGAAGTCATTGAACGCTGCAGTCGCAAACCGGTGCGGCGCGCACGATTGCTGGCCCGCGTGGCACAACGTGCCCGCCGCGCCGCCGCTGCGCCAAAACCCACCTATCGCGGAAGGTCTAAGGAGGTAGCGCATGGGTATCGCCTCCGCGATTAACACTACAGCTAGCTATTATCTGTGCGGCATTCCCGAAATAGGCAATACCATACGGTCCTTAAAATCTCTTCAGGACGGAAGCATCTTGGCGGAAGTGGCTTATGCCGATGCCTCCATCCTTGAGCGCGCCATTGCCGCCATGAGTGCGGTGATGCCGACGATGCGAAAATTAAGCGGTATAAAGCGTCGGCGAATATGTGAAACCGTTTATACCGGTCTGTTGGCGCGGCAGGAGGACTTTGCCCGCATGATCGCCCAAGAGGCGGGCAAACCCATTAAAAGTGCCCGTGGCGAAGTGGGCAGGGCGCTGACAACCTTCCGGCTGGCGATGGAAGAATCCACACGCATCGGCGGGGAACAATTGCCGGTGGACATTGATGAGCGCTCCGAAGGTTATCATTGTGTCATTGAACGTATTCCGGCGGGGCCGGCGGTATTCATTACCCCCTTTAATTTTCCATTGAATCTTGTGGCCCACAAGGTGGCCCCGGCACTGGCGTGCGGATGTCCTTTTGTATTAAAGCCTTCGGATCGCACTCCACTGACCGCCTTGCTGCTGGGAGAATTATTGGCGCAGGCCGATATGCCGCCGGGATCATGGAGCATTTTACCAACCGCAGTGGAGAATGTTAAAGCTATGATCAGCGACCCGCGTGTGCGGATCGTGTCGTTTACCGGTTCGGTCCGGGTGGGTTGGGCATTGCAGGCGCAGGCGGTGGGAAAGCGTGTGCTGCTGGAATTGGGGTCCAATAGCGCGGTGGTGGTGGAGTCGGATGCGGATATTGCGGATGCGGTTTCGCGGATTGTACCGGCGGCGTTTGGATATTCGGGGCAGAGCTGTATAAGTGTTCAGAGAATATATGTGCATAAAAACATAGCGCCTGACGTCATTGCAAGGTTGGTCACGGCCGCCAACGCTTTACAAATAGGGCCGCCGCTGGATGAAGCTACGGATGTCAGTTGCATGATTGATGAGGCGGCGGCGCGGCGCGTGGCCACCTGGGTGCAAGAGGCTCTGGCCGCGGGCGCCACGCTATTATGCGGCGGACGGCGTGATGGCGCATGGTATTATCCGACATTATTAAGTCATGTACCAGCCACCGCGCGGGTAGCCTGTGAGGAAGTTTTTGGGCCGGTGGCCATCATTGAGGAGTATGACAATTTTTCCGCCGTATTGACAAAAATAAACGCTGCGACACTGGGTATTCATGCCGGGGTGTTTACGAAGGATTTGTTCAAAGCGCGGCAGGCTTTTGAAACGCTGGAAGTGGGCGGTGTGATTATCAACGATGTTCCAACCATGCGTATTGACGCGATGCCCTATGGTGGAGTCAAGCAGTCGGGCCTTGGGCGGGAAGGGGTGCGATTTGCCATTGAACATCTCACGGAACTCAAGACTTTGGTGACCCGCTACGCCTAAAGGTTCGTGACCATGCGACACCCGGTGAAAAAACTGCTATAACTGCGCTATTAAAGGCCTTGGAGTTGGGTGATGTAACGCCAATCTTAGCCTTAAGGGTTGGCAACGTTGCGGGACGCATCATGGAAGTCGGAATTGTCGGATTGCCGAACGTCGGAAAATCGACGTTGTTTAATGCTTTAACCAACGCCGGGGCCTTGGCGGCAAATTATCCATTTGCCACCATTGAGCCTAATGTGGGCGTGGTGGCGGTGCCTGATCCGCGGCTGGAACAGATACACCAATTTATGGCCACGGAAAAAATCGTTCCCGCGTTGTTAAAAGTCGTAGATATTGCCGGGCTGGTGAAAGGGGCCAGTACCGGTGAGGGGCTAGGCAATAAATTTTTATCGCATATCCGGGAAGTGGACGCCATTCTACATGTGGTGCGATGTTTTGCGGACGGCAATGTCATGCATGTGGACGGAAAGGTGGACCCGCAACGCGACATTGAAACCGTGGATACGGAATTGATGCTGGCGGATTTGGAGAGTCTGGAAAAATCCATTGACAAACAGCGGCGCAATGCGCGGGCCGGCGATAAAGAAGCTATTGCCGCGCTTGAAGTGATGGAGAAACTCATTGCGGCGCTTAAGCAAGGTCGGCCGGTGCGTTCTTTGGCCCCATGGAAACCTGATGACTGGAAAATAATCCGGAATCTCGGCCCGATTACCGCTAAACGGGTGCTTTATATCGCTAATGTGGATGAATCGGATCCGCACGGTCAGGGGCCATTGGTCAATATTGTGCGGCGTCGGGCGGAAACGGAGGGTGGTATAGTGGTACCGGTGTGCGCAAAACTGGAATCGGAACTGGCGGAATTAACAGCGGAAGATCGCTCGGCGATGCTGGCCGATTTGGGTATGACGGAACCGGCGTTGGATACCGTAGCGCATGAAGCATATAAGCTGTTGGGACTCCAAAGCTATTTCACCGCCGGACCGAAGGAAATCAAAGCCTGGACGATACCGGTCGGGACGACGGCCCCGCAGGCCGCCGGCGTGATTCACAGCGATTTTGAAAAAGGCTTTATACGCGCGGAAATTTATAACATTACCGATCTATTAACGTATAAAAATGAAGCGGCCATCCGTGCCGCCGGCAAACTGCGGTCCGAGGGGAAAACCTACGTATTTCAGGATGGCGATATTGCCCATTTTCTGTTTAATTCATAGCATCGCGCGCCAGGCAACACTGCCTGGCGTGTTAATTTGTGCGGATACAGTGCCGGTGTGGAACCCTACACCAGTGCTCTATCGGCTGTGGGATATCCACTGTATTAACAAGGCCACGACACCGTAACCGTTCACGCACGATGTTTTTTACGTATCCATCACGCGCGGCGGCAGACCGAGCCGCGACCGTAAGGGAGTGGTGCCGCCGTGCACGCATACCGAGTTTGGAAGGCCGAAAGACCGTGAACGGTTACACGATACCCAATTATTGCCGCGTTTTAGTTCCGTTTAGAAAAATTTCCGCAGCCCACGACAACCGTCTGCGGGCTTGGCGCATTGAAATTAATGTCCAAGACGGGTAGCCTTAACATTCTGAACGCTGGAGGCGTGGCAGAGCGGTCTAATGCGCCGGTTTTGAAAACCGGTGTGGGCGCAAGTCCACCGGGGGTTCGAATCCCTCCGCCTCCGTTCACGATGAACCGGTCAATTTTAGTCCAATAACACATAAAACAATCAAGCCGATAAATCCCAGGCGGGTTATCGTTGCCGGCTCGCCAAACAGAATAATTCCCATTAACGCGGTTCCCACCGTTCCGATGCCAATCCACACCGCATACGCGGTTCCCACCGGAATGGTTTTGACGGCGACCGACAACAACGCCATGCTCACTACCATTCCGATCAGTGTCACTGTGGCGGGCACGATTTCCGTCAAACCATGCGAATATTTGGTTCCAACAGCCCAGATGACCTCAAAAACTCCCGCCACAATCAGCACAATCCAAGCCAACATACTTATATCTCCTACGGAAATGGAAGCCAACGCAACGCGGCAAAATAACATGTACTCGTCATTACCCTGCGCGCCGCACCCAATGCTGTAATCATAATGACCATTCTCTTTGGTAACAACATCCCCAAACGCATGTCAAATCAAAATCTGTCCGGGTGATGGCGTATATCCTATACATAACGTGGCTGCATAATATAATGCTTTACGCATAGTTTTTAAGAGTAGCGGCGGCGTAACTGACAACTCGGTAAAACAACGTGCGAACTTCCCGGCGATTTACAAATCCATTCCGGTATCAATAATAGAAAGCTCTTGCGGTATGAACACTCAAGAAAAGGATTGCATCTTGCGGGTGTTGCTGATAACCATACGCTCTATTCCACCGGACGCATCGGAATTTTCCACTGCGGACCCTTTGCGGCGCCTCAACTGGCTGCTGGCGAATCCGGACGTTGTGGCGGACGTGGTGCAATTGCTGCCCTGGCGGCCTTGGCGGCAGAAACGCAATGCCGCGGCTAATAGCATTGCCACTAGTTCCGCCCTGAATTCCGGTACCGCACCGAATATACATTATGTTCATTGGCCGGCAATGGCGATTGCCAGCCCTGCGAAAATAGAGAGATTTTGGCCACGGGCGGGGTTTGCATTTCCATTTGCGTGCCCAGCGCTGATGGCGATTCTGCACTTGCGGCCTTATGATATTCTGGTGGCGGATGATTTGGAATGCGGCGGCCATGTTGCGTGGCGGCTCCATGAGATCACAGGTGTGCCTTACGTGATTATTGACGGCAATGGCAAGCAATCTACACAACCCGCGTCGGGAAGCGCACCGCGTAAGGTACTGCAGGCGATCCAGCGGGAGGCGGAATTCATTGTGGATGATAATACTGCGGTCGCAGCCGCCAGAATAGCACTGTTTCCCGGTATTCGTTCACGGGTTATCACGCCAGACGGACAGAGTGCAGTCGCTCCGCCTTCCATCGCCGAATTACCGCAATCGACGGTACCCGCCTTGGGGGCCGCCGGAGCGAAGAAAATGAACGAAGCGCTACAATTCGTGGAAATTCTGGAAACAGCCGTGCGTCAGGCCGGGGAGATATTTCCTTGGTGACATCAGCCGGGCGCCGGGATACCGCACCAGACTAATCGGTCGCCGCCCGGAGGGCCGTGCTGACGATATCCTGCGCCTCGGCCAAAATACGGTGTAAATGACCGGCATTGCGAAAACTCTCCGCATATATTTTGTAAATGGCTTCCGTGCCGGAAGGCCGCGCTGCAAACCATCCGTGCGGCGCGATGACTTTCAACCCCCCGATGGATTTGCCATTACCGGGCGCCTTCGTAAGGGCCGCCAATATTTTCTCGCCAGCCAACTCCGTGGCCTGCACCTGGTTGGAGGAGAGTTTTAGGAGCGCCGCTTTTTCTTCCGCCGTGGCCGGCGCCTCTATGCGCTGATAATGCGGGCTGCCGAATTTACGAGTCAGATCGTGATAGATTTCTCCGGGATCGCGGCCCATGGCCGCGGTAATCTCGGCGGCCAGCAGGCATAGAATAATTCCGTCTTTATCTGTAGTCCAAACGGTGCCATCCTTGCGTAAAAATGAGGCGCCCGCGCTTTCCTCGCCAACAAAGCCCAGTGTGCCGTTCAGTAAACCATCGACAAACCATTTAAAGCCCACCGGCACTTCGTAGAGCTTACAGCCAAGTTTGGCAGTCACGCGATCAATGATTTGACTGCTCACGACGGTTTTGCCGACCCCGGCTGACTTACGCCATTTCGGGCGGTGTTGAAACAGATAAAAAATGGCGGCGGCAAGATAATCATTGGGCGGCAACAATCCCGCAGTGCGGGTGACAATGCCGTGGCGATCATGATCCGTATCACAGGCGAAGGCCACGGCGAAACGATTCTTCAGTTTTATTAAGCTCTGCATGGCGTATGGTGAAGAAGGGTCCATGCGAATCTGACCGTCCCAATCCACGGTCATAAAACTGAACGTCGGATCAACGCGTTTGTTCACGACGGTAAGTTTAAGTCCATAGCGCTGCGCAATGGACTGCCAATAATGCACACCAGCCCCGCCGAGCGGATCCACCGCCATATTGATTTGGGCGTTACGAATGGTCTGCATGTTGATAACGTTGTCCAAATCCGCAACATAGCTGTTGAGATAGTCGTGGCGATGGGTAGTGGCGGCGTGTAATGCCCGTGGCCAGGGAATTCGTTTTACACCGCGCAGGCGAGCTTTGAGAAAAGCATTGGCTTGCGCCTCGATCCAGGCGGTGGTCACCGTATCGGCGGGACCGCCGGTGGGCGGGTTATACTTAAATCCACCATCTTGCGGCGGGTTATGCGAAGGAGTAATGATAATGCCATCGGCAAGTCCGGTCTTACGTTTGCGGTTATAGGTTAGAATTGCATGGGAAATAACGGGCGTGGGCGTGTAGTCGCTGCCGTCGGCGATCAAGACATCAACGCCGTTCGCGGCGAGCACCTCCAAAGCGTCGGCGTGCGCCGGCACCGAAAGCGCATGGGTGTCCATGCCCAGAAACAGAGGACCAGTGATATCATGGAGCTTGCGATAAAGGCAAATCGCCTGGGTTATGGCGAGAATATGTGCTTCATTGAAACTGGTCGCAAAAGCGCAGCCGCGATGCCCGGATGTGCCAAACGCGATCCGCTGTGCCGGTTCCGCGGGATCGGGATGCTGCGTGTAATACGCGGTTATGAGTTTGGGCACATTGACCAAGAGCTCCGGTGAGGCTGGTTTTCCCGCCAACGGACTAATCTGCATAATCATTTCCTGTTTTCGTAACCACTGCGCGCCGCCGGCAATTGCCTCCGGCGGCATTCAATTCCACAACCACATCAGGCCACGACACAACCCAGAGATCGTGGTCCGCTGCAATTATACTGACGGGTATCCATATAGCGCCTATCATACTTTTTTTGCGCGCCGTCGGCGGTGCTGGTGAATTTTTGTCTCAAGCACGGTCATATCCTGTTTAATGACGCTTTCAAGTTGGGGCGACATCCGCCCGGAGCCAAAACGAACCTCATAAAAAACACGTACCATCTGCAGCGCCTCCGGTAATTGCAGCCCCGTCTTATGCCCAACAGTTTGGACGTACTCACGCGGGGTCTGATCCGGCTCCCGATTAACGCCCGTGCGTTGTAACACTTTCATTAACCGATCAATAAACGCCAGCTCGCGCACCATCCGCCGCTGCACTTTTGGATCCATGGATCGCACCGCCTGCACGGCGATTAGATTGCGACGCTTCCAGCGCGCATAGACCAGATAGCCCAACGGGATCAATCCCGCGGCGGCGATACCCAGGAGAATTCTCATCCATAAATGAAGGGTCCAACTTTTAAATAATCGGGCCATGCCATGGCCTAGAACGCGGGCGAAATGAGCAACGGTCAGCATCACCGCTTTGGCGAAAATCATAACATGGTTGATAATCGCCGCGCGCATGGCCTGATTAAAGGTAATGATATTATGCAGCCATTTAAGACGTAACCATTGAAAGAAATCCAAAACTTCAGTCCACCAGGTCATTTTCGTCTGCACGCTGGTTAACGAACCTGCTGGAGATGGATCAAACATCACCCATCCGAGCCGCGGGATCCACGCCTGCACCCAGGCATGGGCGTATTTTTCTTTGATCACGTAATATCCACCAACCGGGTTATAAGAACCGCCATGAAACCCGGATACCATGCGGGCTGGAATGTGCACACTGCGGCACAGCATCACCATGGCGGAGGCAAAATATTCACAATATCCGCCAATTTTTTTCTTATTAAAAAGGAAATCCTCCGTGGGATCAATCGTCTGGTTCACGGGGGTCATATCAAAAGAGTATGGATAAGTTTTCCTCAGATAATTGCAGAACTTGTCAGCCAGGAGCATGTCGACTTTCTGGGCGTTGGCGCCGGTGCGGTTCATTTTCAGCAACGGACCGGCAATTTTCCTCGCCAGGGCCACCACACGCGGTGGAACGGGAGCGGAGCGCATTTTTTCCGGAGTGGACAAATATCCGAACGCAGGAAACCTGAACATGTCCGGAAAAACAGCCGGCTTCTTCGGGCCAATAAGGGTGGGACTGTATTTCAACGGACTTTGCACCGTGTAGGTGAGATGGCCATGAATTGGATCGGCGATAATTGTACCGTCACCGCGATGCGTGATTTCCCGCAGATCAGGCGAGGAAAGGGTTACCGCCGGACAGATGGCTAGAAGTGGACCGGGGCGGGCGTGATTAAAAGTGTACGTCTGGGTAATCAGGCCACCATTGCTGAAGCTGCCTGGGGGTACCAGCAGCGTTGGGGTCGCGCGGCGAACAATGATGGAACGGTTGAAGGGGTGCAGGCGCATTATCATGTGTCGCCGTAAGGCCTGCTGTTGCAGCAAGGCGTGGCCATATCTCCGCATTTTCCGCTGCGGCCGCGTTCCCGGCCAAGTCATGACTGCCGAAGAACCCGGCGCACCAGGTGCGGGCATACTGGGCCGGAGTATTCCCGGCATCGTACTGCTGGAAGGAGGTCGCGTTGGGGTCGGTCCGGATAGGCGTCCCGGTAACATTTCCGCAATGGGATACGGCCCGATTGGCCTCGGTGCCGGCGGTCCCGGCAAGGGACGCCACCACCCGCCGGTACGCGCATGAAACCATTCGTGGGTTCGGGCATTGTAGAAATTCTGCGTACTGCTCATAAAATATGGTTGATAACCCTGACTGCCGATATTCTGCCCATCTTGGGTAATGGTGACTTCAGCCACGACGGCATTGCTCTGCTGCAGTTGGCCGAAACGCCCCAACTGAATATGGTTGGTCAGGCCGGTAGCCGTCGGACCGCCAATGCGCCAATCGGCCAGCATTCCGGGCATGCCTGTGCGTGGAAACAGAACAAATATGACACAGGCGAATACAAAAAGAAAAATGCCCGCGCCTATACTGATGCGCCGCATATCCCGCGCCATGACCGATTGTTGTCCGGGCATAATCATCATGCGGTCCCCGGCGGCATGGCGCTGCATAGCGCGCTGGGTTTCACATTGGAGATGAAACACCAGGCTGGTATATAACCCCAGTCCCAGATAAATCAGCAGCAAAATGGCGTAAATCGGGGAGACGGTGAGAATAGCGCCGGAGAGAATCAGCAGCAGGCTTAGAAGCAGAATCTGGCCGTAATCACGGTTCGTTTTTTTTTCAAATAATTTGCAGATTATCAGGCCCACCATGAAGTGGCCCAACGCCAAAAGTAGGTTGTTTTGCTTATAGATCACTAATTCCCAGAACAGGGCCAGGGCCACCAGCAATACGCCGGTGTTAATGATCCAACGGGGTACCGGTGGCCCCTTGCCGGTTTCCACGAGCCACCAGCTTACCACCATTGCTGTGAGCGAAAACGCCATGAGACCGTAATTTTCAGCCGCATAATTGAACGCCAGCAAGCTTAGAAATACCAGCGTATAAGCCAGCAGAGGAAATCTACGCAGAAAACTCATCTCGGACGACCTTCAACGTTTCGCATTCCAACCACCATTGTGCCAACAGGCTATCGGCAGCAGTTATCTTATCGGCACAAAGCTGATAACGATTATACGGATTCATCCCGTGCCGATGAAATACGAGCCTCTCTGAGTAATCGCCGGGTTGTGACAGCCATTACTCGGACAGACGCTCAGCGTTTTCCGCCCGCCTGGGCCATGAAGGTAAGTTGCCGTCAGCGAGTCACGGCGACCACGGCATGGTGCTCTTCAAGTTTTCGCAAGGACAGCGGCAATTCAAAGTGCATATTCTCCTGGGTGACATGGCGTGATTCCACCGTAGCGCCATATCGAACTTTCAGAACATCGACAATTTCCTGCACCAAATCCTCCGGGGCGGAAGCGCCGGCGGTAATAAGCACAACATTGACCCCATTAAACCAGGCGTGATCCACATGCGAAGCATCATCAACAAGATACGAAGGCGTACCGCGGTTCTCGGCCATTTCCACCAACCGCTTGGAATTCGAGCTGTTTTGGCTGCCCACCACCAGCACCAGATCACAATCCGGAGCCAGTTTTTGCACCGCCGCCTGGCGGTTGGTGGTGGCGTAGCATATATCATCCTTGGGCGGGGCTTGAATACGGGGAAATTTCTTCTTAAGCTCCGCGATAATTCTGGCGGCATCATCCAGACTAAGCGTGGTCTGGGTTAGATAGGCGACGCGATGATCATCGGGAATTTCCAGACGCCGCACATCCTCAGCGCTTTCCACAATACTGATGTCGTCCGGGGATTCGCCCAACGTGCCAACCACTTCGTCATGATCGGCATGGCCAATAAGGATTATCGTGAATTTCTGCTGGGCATACCGGATGGCCTCATTGTGCACCTTGGTGACCAGCGGGCAGGTGGCATCAACCTGAATCAATCGGCGCTCGGCGGCACGCTTACGCACTTCCGGAGATACACCATGCGCGCTGTAAACAACCGTTGCTCCTGGCGGCACTTCATCAATGGTGTTCACGAAAACCGCGCCCTGCCGGGTAAAACGCTCCACCACATGCAGGTTATGCACGATTTCGTGATAAACGTATATTGGCGCCCCCTTAAGTTTGAGCATACGCTCCACACACTCAATGGCCATATTGACGCCGGCGCAAAATCCACGCGGATTAGCAAGGATAATTTTCATGTAATAACTCCATTTTCATCCGTTGCGTGGACGCCCTGAAAACCCGGCCGCACCAACTGTGACGGCATATCCGGCAGTTTCGTACCCGTCCGCAACAGCGCCAGTTCGGGACAACCAACCCACCTTGTGGTTATATTACCATAAAATACGGGTTGTTGGTGGAACACCCCGCGCGGAAACTGGACGCCGTACTGCCCGGATTAGAACATGATGAACACACTGGAAAAAGTCACCACCCCGCCGACGGTACATTGGGCTTTTGCCCCTCTGACCGATATAACGGCGGCACGCCAATATACTTGGCGGCTGGCCCATGAGCATTATGAAAACTTTACCGTGGTGTCCCTTCTGACGCCGAAAGCATTGCGGCAGGATTTCTGTAATATTTACGCCTTTTGCCGCACCGCTGACGACTTGGGCGATGAAGTGGGCAACAAGCAACTGGCGCTGCAATACCTGGCGGATTTTCGGCGGCAAACGGAAGAATGCTACAGCGGGAAACCACGAACGGCGGTTTTCACGGCTCTTTCAGAAACCATCGGACGATATGATATTCCCAAACAACCCTTTCTGGACCTTATTAGTGCGTTTGAACAGGATCAACGCCTCAATCGCTATGAAACTTTTGAACAAGTGGTGGATTACTGCAAGCGTAGCGCCGATCCGGTGGGGCGATTGGTGTTATATCTGGCGGGATACCGTGATCCGCAACGGCAAACATTATCCGATAAAACCTGCACGGCATTGCAACTGGCTAATTTCTGGCAAGATGTGCGGCGGGATATTCTCCAGCGGGATCGCATTTATCTGCCTGCGGAATCCAGGCGTCAGTTCAAGGTGGATGAAGAGCAGATTCGCTCCGGACGCTGCGACGACCATTATCGTGCGTTACTGAAATTTGAAGTGGACCGATGCCAGACATTGTTTAATGAAGGCCACGCACTGCTCCCGCTGATTCACCGCCAACTGCGTTCCCAAATTTCCCTTTTCAGCCGGGGCGGCGAAGCGATTCTCGCGGCGATTCGCCAACAGAATTATGACACGCTTTCGCAGCGCCCAGTGCTTTCCAAAACCCGGAAACTTGGCCTGATGGGACGGGCACTGGTGGCGGCGCTATTGATAGCGTTTCCCGGAGGCGCCCGATGATCCGGCAAACACCTACCTTACCATACGCATCGGATTATCAGGCCTCGCGTGAGTATTGTCGGCAAGTTACGCGGGAACAGGCACGAAACTTTTATTATGGTCTGCGGCTGCTGCCGGAGCCGACCAAGTCCAGCATGTTCGCACTTTATGCATGGATGCGGCAGGCCGACGACTTGGCCGACGCTGCAACGACATCGCCCTTGGCGCAACGCCGCGCGCTACTGGATCAATTCCGCAGCTTAACACATCAGGCGATTACTGGAACCGCAGTGGCCGCAAATGACCACGCATCCTGGCCGGGATGGACGGCTTTTACGGATTGCGTGCTTCGGCATCATATCCCGGTCCACCTTTTCGATGCCATGATCGACGGCCAAAAGCAGGATTTGGAATTCCACCAACCTGAAACCGATGCCGATCTGCGGGAATACTGTTATCGCGTGGCGGGGGTGGTGGGCGTAGCGAGCATTCATATATGGGGATATACGGGCGGTACGGAAACAGAATCTTTGGCGGTGGACCGGGGCATTGCGTTTCAATTGACTAATATTCTTCGGGATATCCGGGAAGATGCCGGCAGGGCGAGAATTTATTTTTCCCAGGAGCGGATGCGACGCGTGGGCGCTACGGCGACCGACCTATTCGCAGGCAAAAATACCGCTGGTTTTCAGACCTTGATAAAATATTATGTGGACTTGGCTGAGGAACTATTCGCCCGATCGGCGCCGCTGGAGCAGCGGATCAACGCGGAAAATATTTCCGCGCTAAGAGCCATGACGGCGATTTATCATGGCCTTTTGCGTAAGATCGCACAAAATCCGCAGCGCGTGCTGCGCAGTCGGGTGCGGCTGGGGAAGTTGGCTAAAACTTGGATTGCCCTGCGATGCTGGCAGGCCAGCAGACGCTGACCTCGGGCACGGTACATGGAGGTTGATCTGGTGTCGCGGGGCAACACCCGCGGTGTGCAGTGGGCGGTAAATGCTCTTGGGCGCCGATTGGCAATGCATTGGTTGATCTTATAGCATTCCAGAACCTCCCCAAGCGGACCAGACCGTAACCGTCAAGATCTTGATAATGTATACGGAAAAGGAATGTGTCTTTGAATAGCCATAGCGATGAAACCAAACCACCCACAGCCGGCGTGATTATCGTTGGCGGTGGTTTGGCGGGAATAGCCGCCGCCGCCGCACTTGATTCCTGCGGCTATCCCGTGACATTACTGGAAGCCCGGCGAACATTGGGCGGTCGCGCCAGTTCCTTTGAAGACCCGCAAAGTGCGCAACTCCTGGATAATTGCCAGCATGTGCTGCTGGGCTGCTGCACCAATCTACGGGATTTATATAAACGCCTGAATGTCGCCGACCGTATTGAATACCACCGCCGCGTGCATTTCCTTGACGCGGCGGGAAAACAATTTGATCTCTGGGGTGCCGCGGGACTTCCGGCGCCGTTGCATTTGGCGCCCGCGCTGCTCGGATTCGGGGCCTTGACCTTCCGCGAACGCCGCGAGGTTATTACCGCCATGTTGGCCATGCTAAGGCTGGGAAAAAGCGGGCGGGAAAAAATGGAGGGACAACCCTTTGGCCAGTGGCTCATGGATCATCGACAAAGTGATCGTGTCATTCAGCGGTTTTATGATCCGCTGTTACTTAGCGCTTTAAATGAAAATACGCGTAACGCCAGCAGCCAATATGCCATTGCGGTTTTTCAGGATGCCATGCTGCTGAATCAGCATGGCTATGTGACCGGCTGGCCGACCGGCAGTCTGGGGGAACTTTATGCGCACCGGCCGTGCCGGGATGTGCGGCTTGGCGCACGCGTATCCCGGATTGTTTTCGCCGAGGGGCGGGCGGCCGGTGTAGCCCTTCAGACTGGAGAAACCATTGCCGCGGATGCGGTTATTCTGGCTACAAATCATCATGCGGTACGGCGGTTGATTCCGGAAAATCTGCAGGCGATCGATTCGCGTTTTGATCACCTCGATAAGCTCGAAAGCGTGCCGATTCTTGGGGTACATCTCTGGTTTGATAAACCGGTAATGCGGTTGTCCCATGCGGCACTTTTAGAGGGGCCGCTGCAATGGTTGTTCCGTAAAGATGCGGAAGGCAAAATACTGCATGGCGTTATCAGCGCTGCGCGAACATGGGTGGCGCAGCCACACGACCAGTGTGCCGGATTATTTGCGCGACAGATACAACAATTGTTTCCTGCCGCCGCCGCCCGTCTGCTGCGGTACAAAATTGTCATTGAAAAACGCGCCACATTTTCTCCGGTTCCGGGGACGGATGTCTGGCGCCCCCCCCAGGCGCCGCCGCCGGGAGGCATAGAGAATTTGTTTCTGGCCGGCGATTACACCCGGACGCATTGGCCCGCCACCATGGAAGGCGCTGTGCGCAGCGGCTACTTGGCGGCGGCGGCGCTAACGCGAAGGATTCCCCTCGGCGGTGCGTTTATATCCGCCAAAACCTTTATGATCGCCGACCTGCCCATGGAGTGGCCCGCGCGGATGCTCGTTCATAGAGCCAGGTCGTAGTGCCCGTGTCTTGCCATCGGAAATAACTCCTGATAAGCTACCGAACATGAGCAACATAAACACTAAAATACATAATGGCTTAATTCTTGGATCCGCACTGGAAACAATTGACAATAACTCTCATAACACCATGGCGCGCGGATAGGCAAGTATGATCAACAATGGCAACAGAGGTCATGTTGGGGAGCAACTTGTTACGCGGGCGTAATTCAGTGGTAGAATGCCAGCTTCCCAAGCTGGACGTCGTGGGTTCGAATCCCATCGCCCGCTTTGTGATGATGTAAACCACGCAAGAGTATCCGATTCCAGCGGGGTTCAAGAGAATCGCTGCCCAGGCGTGCACGGGGCTGTAGCCCAAGGCACGCGGAGGCAACGGGGGATAAATTCGATTGCGCCTACACGACTGCTTCGCAGTTATAAACCCATGACTGGAGCTTACCCAGTTGGGACGGGGCGGATGGGCTGCCTTGTTGCCCACCATGTCACGGCCCGCCAAACAGGACACTTTAACTTTTGGTTAAGTAGCGGCCATTTTAACTTTGGCTTGACACCTCACCCCTCTCCCATTTGTCCCGCCGCGCGATCCCCGTTAAACTTCCGAACATCATTAAACGGCCAGGTCGGCGGATGCGCACGGATACGCCCAGCCCGGCCAAACTTGAAACGGAGTCGTCCATGCCCGCCAATCTATCCTTGGAATTAAGGGAGGAATTTCGCTCCGGACACATGCGCGGCACCGCCATTGAACTGCGCAATCGGCAGAACACCGGCTGGGCTCAACGCGACCCCACGGGCCTTTTGGGCATCACCTATCCCACCACCGATGTGCAGCACGCACTGGCCGCCATTTCCACCAAAGCGCAGGGCCGTCCGCTGGTTTTTCTCGGCCAGAGGGGGCGTGGAAAATCCCACCTCATGGCCCTTTTGCACCACGCCTTCGAATCGCCTGAAATAGTCACTGCCTGGGCACGCCAGTGGGGCCAAAAGCCCGAATTCGCCGGTCTGGCAAAATTAGAACTGCCCAGGGGCTTCCTTCCAATATCCGAAACAATGTCCAATCAGGAATACCGCACACTCTGGGATCTGATTTTTGACCGCCACCCCAAGGGCACGTATTACCGCGGAAAATTTGAGGGCACCGGCACCTCCATTCCCGCCAAATCGCTGCTTGAGGACCTATTCGCCGAGCGCCCAACCGCGCTGATTCTTGACGAATTCCAAACCTGGTTCGATGGCCTGCACGATGAGTCCGGTGATTCCGGCCCAAAACGCCGCCAATGGGCCTTCAACTTTATCCAGATACTCTCTGAAATCGCCAAGGAACGTCCCGACCGCCTGAT
The DNA here is from genome assembly GCA_049977145.1 of Phycisphaerae bacterium. GTDB lineage: Bacteria > Planctomycetota > Phycisphaerae > WQYP01 > WQYP01 > JAMDCX01. Next base: position 7,102 of record JBMFGW010000055.1, on the reverse strand, counting down.
GCTCATCGTTTCCGTCCGCGACACCGCTACCGAGGGCTACCGACAGATTCACCGCATCGGCCCCGATGTCGTGGATTTCAAGGGTGAAACCGCCCGCGAAGAACGTAAAAAACTGCTGCTGCATCGGCTCTTTGATAACCGCGCGCAATTCTCAACGCCCGCCATTGCCCACATCGTAAAACCCTACGCCGATGAACGCATCCGGCTGCTGTTCCCGGAAAAAACCGACAGCGACAAAGACCGCCTGCGCCACGAGGTTATTGAGGCCTGGCCTTTTTCCCCCGAACTCCTGGCGCTGCTGGATGACCATATACTCATGGCCGATTCCGCCCAGGATAAACGCGATCTCATCCGCCTGCTGGCCGAATTATTCCGCGCCCGTGGCCATCTTGTGCCCACGCTTACAGCCTCCGATTTTCTCGTCGATGATGATAACTGCGGCGTAGTGACGCTCATAGATTCTTTCGCCACCACCGCCGATCAGGAACGCCTGCGGGAAAAGGCCATCCGCAACCTTGAAGCGCTGCTCGCCGCCGGAACCGCCGCCGTTCACGCCCGCGAAATCGTCAGTGGAATATGGATTCGCTCCCTTTCCGCCACCAATGTCATCGGCGGCACCCGCGAGGAACTTCAACTTGGCATCACCCGTGATAAACCCATCGACGATAACGCCTTCACCGTCGAACTCACCACGATTGTCGAAAACAGCTTTAATATTCATGAAGTCGGCACCGCCGAAAAACGCCACTGCTTCAAACTTGAAGAAAACCCACTGGCCAAAGTGAAGGCCACCGCTAAAAATGACAAACACTTTGAACCCGATGGCCCCACGCCTCGCGGTCTGCTGCCCATTATGAAAGATCAGGCCTTTATCCGCGATGTGATGACGCACCAGTTTCGCTCACCGGACGCCGCCAGTTCGCCCCCGTCCCGAGCGATTATCCTTGATCCGAATTGGGAAACGTCCCCCTGGGCCAATATCCCCGCACAAGACCATCCCGAACAATGGAATAATCCCGTGCTACTGATTCTTCCCGTCGCCCCAACCGACGTTAACACCGCTCTTGGCAGTTGGCTGGCCCGGCACGTATCTACACGCCGCAACATGACACGCTTTCTATTACCCAAGGCCGCTCTGCCCAATATTTACGATGATCCCGATGTCCGCCGGATGGCACGCTGCGCGTATTTGGCCAAAGCGTGGAAAGATGCGGAGCCGATTTACGCCGAAATCTTCCGCCGCTTTGATAAAGACCTGCGCCGGGAAATCTCCGACCGCTTTGACCGCTTCGCCGTTCTGCACCGCTGGAATTTTCAGCACCCCACGCAATGTGTTTTCCACCTCGAACCGTGTAATGTTGCGGCGGAGAAAGTTTCCGCCCACATTGAATCCGCCATTCAGACTGGCTTATTCGCCCCGGAAGATTTTGAATCTTTTATCGTCGCCGCCGCCCAGCGCGGCGAAACCATGAAACAGGTTTTCGCCCAGCTCCGCGAGCCGCCCGCCAAACCTGATCAAGATGCAATTCCTTATCTCGGCGACCACATCATGTATGAACAGGTACTGCGTGTCGTCGCGCGGGATAAAATCGCCGTCAATGTCGATACGCATTGGTACAGCGCCCAGCCTGGCGAATTGGAAGAACAGGCATTCAGCCGCCTGAAACGCACCTGTTTCCGTTCAGGCCGCCTGCTTGAAGATGTGCAATTGGGCTTGCCGGGACAAATTGGTTCCAGCGGCGTGTCCGTTCCCCAACCACCAATCGCACCGTTGTTCGCCGCCGCCGCCACACCGCCATCGCCACCCCCCGCGTCAAACCTTGCCGCTTCCGCCGCACCAATCACCGATGACCATTCCGACGAAATCATGGAACAGACCGCTGCCCCGGTAATCCGTCAATCCAATGGGGCCAAAAGCGGCATCAATTTGCTGGGTGATATTGAACGCTGGGGCCTGCCGGATCAGGACCGTGTGGATATTGCAACTCTGACTCTGCGTGGCCTGTCCGTCAAACAGTTGCGCGAGCTTTGCGCCCGCATACCCCTGACCCTCCTGGCGGAACTTCAAATCACCTCCAATCCGGACGATCCGCAAATCCCCGCTGGGGGGCGCAAATGACCGCCAGCAGCGTTCCAGAATCTTCACCGCCGATTTCCTGGCAGGACATTATCTGCTCCGATCAATCCGCCGCGGCAACCTGGACACACATATTTCAGCGCCTGCAAACGCTCGCGCTGGCTACAACATCACCCGCCACTCTGCACCGCGAAACCGTTACCCCCGATCGGCTGCTCGCTGAAACCGCCTGGGATTTGTGGCAACAGGTTCCCACCGCCGCCCCCAGCGCGATTGCCGGTATCCGTGATTTCTGGCAGCCGCCCATAACGTCCGCCGGTACCGCCGTGCTGATACTCGACGCCCTGTCCCTGCGCGAACTGCCGCTGATTATCAACGGAGCGAAAAAACGCGGCATAGAACCGGCCAATATTTCCGTCCGTGCCAGCGTGGTACCCACGGAAACCGATCAATTTGCCGCCGCGCTTGGTCTGCCGGGCCGCGCCAAGCTCGCTCACAATCAGCCACCTGCCTCCTTTATTTTCAACGGCCCGGATGTCTACACCGATGTACTGGCCGATCCATTTGCGGATTGCGTAGGCCGTATCGGTGCTCAGCCCCGCCTGTTCCTCTGGCACAACTGGCCCGATGAACCTCTGATACACCTTCATAGTAATCGCCCCGATGGCGACGCCGTCGTAGGCGCTGAAATAAAACGCACTCTCGCTTCCGACGGCTTTTGGAATTTCCTTGATCGTCTACGCCAGGGCCGCCGACTGCTTATTACATCCGACCACGGCTACGCCACCACCGCCGAGTTCTCCAGCGAAGTCAAAACCCCCGAAGATGTCCGCGGGCTCGCCGGCCAATTCGGTGCCCAACGCGCCATCCGCGAAGACCCCGCCAGCCCCTGGCTCCAACGCCAATTCCCGCCGCCCGTGCTGCGTTTCCCCGATGCCGGCGGCGCATGGCTCGTGGTCACCGGCCAGCGAAAATGGAAAGTCTCCGGCGGCTTTCCCACCCTCTGCCACCGCGGCCTGTCGCTCTTGGAAGCGGCAGTGCCTATGATAGAATTATCAGCTCTGTAGCCGATAGTCGAAATGGAGAACGCCATGGCGAAAGAATACTCACCTTTTACCCCCGGCGTGCCGGTTCCAATTGAGTTTTTCGTGGGCCGTGAAAACGAGATCACCGAAATCGTCACCAAAGTCGCAAAATCAGCGTCCATGAAAACCCTTGAGCGCGTCTTCATCACCGGCGAGCGGGGCATTGGAAAAAGCTCGCTCTGCCGGATGGCCGTGCGTATCGCCGAGGAAAAGCATGAGGTCATTGGCCTGCATGTATTCCTTGGCGGCGTAACCTCGCTGGAAGAAATGGTGCGGCGAATTTTTGAGCGGTTGTTGCAGGAAAGCAGGGATCGAAGCTGGTTCGACGGCGTAAAAGGTTTTCTGGGCAACCATATTAAAGAGGTCGGATTGTTCGGGGTATCCCTGGCCTTTGATGCGCCCCAACGTGATCTATCGCAGGCCGTCAGTGACTTTGGCCCCACACTTCGCAAGCTATTAAGCCGCATCGGCGCACAACGTAAGGGCCTGATGATCGTGCTCGATGATCTCAGCGGACTGGCTGGATCAAATGCTTTTGCCAACTGGCTTAAAAGCCTGGTCGATGAAATCGCCACCGCCCGTGATCCACTGCCGCTTACCCTCGTCCTTGCTGGCCTTCCGGAACGTCGGCGGCAGTTGCTTGAGACGCAGCCATCGCTTGACCGCGTATTTGATCTTATTGCCATTCGTCCATTTAATGAGGCCCAGACCAAGCAGTTCTTTCAGCACGCGCTCCAGAAGGTCAACGTGGCCGTGACACCGGAGGCTTTGAATATATTCTGGCAGTTCTCCGGCGGTTATCCCGTGTTCCTCCATGAGATCGGCGACGCCGCGTTTAAAGCGGATACCGATGGCACTATTGAAAAGCATGATGCCCAAAGCGGGGTCATCTCAGCCGCGAAAGTTATTGGAGCGAAATACATTGAGCCTAAGGTGCTTGCTGCAATCTGGAGCGAACGATACCGCGGCATCCTGCGAAAGATTACACCAGTCGAGGCCCCCCATGAGTTTACCCGCTTCACCAAAGCTGAACTTATGGGCCGTATTTCACCAGAGGAAGCCAAGGTATTGGATAATTTTCTCCAAAAGATGAAACGCTTGGGTGTTATTCATCAAAGCGCCGAAATGGGCAAGGGCCACTACCAGTTTACCAGCGCCCTCTACGCCCTTTTTTTCCTGCTTCAGGCCGCACCGTAAAAAGAGGCCTCCGCCGACGGATGAAGCCGGCAACTCCCCTGATCGAGCTTCCTCCGTTATGATAAACCCCATGACCAACGCCACCTCTCATCTTTTTCCCGATATGCCGGGACTCACCGACACCGCTGCCAGCGCTTCGTCCAAAAAAACCGCGCGTAAATCCGCCTCTGCCGCTGCTGCCGATAACTCCAATCTCCCGCCCAACCTGGCCCAGCCGGTCCCAGTAAAAGTTCCCGATTTTTCCAATCCCCATCGCCCCAAAACCTGCCTCGAAGTCGATTTTCCCATTCTCCCCATCAATGCCCTTTCCGCCTTGGAGGGCAATGCCGGCAAACCGATTTATCAGATGAGCAAATGGTGGGCACGCCGCCGCTCCTGCATTTTCCGCGCACTGCTCATCGCCGCCGCCATGGAAGCCCCGGTAAAAAAACACCCCGATGGCCAACCGATACTCGGCCCGGACGGCCACGCCATGGCCGATGAAGATGCCGCCGCGGCCGCCGTCTGGAATGTCTATTACGCCAACCATCAGGCCGCCGGAAATTTCAAACATCTTTCTGTGCTTGATCCCTTCATGGGCGGCGGCACCACGTTGGTGGAAGGCTCACGCCTGGGCTTTAAGGTCAGCGGTGTGGATCTTAATCCGGTGGCGTGGTTTATCGTAAAAAACGAACTCGCCTGCACTGATCCCGCCGAAGTAAAAGCCTTTTTTGATCAAATTGAAGCCGAGGTTAAGCCGCAAATTCAACCCTTCTACGTAACCGATGGCGTAGGCGGGAAAAAGGGAACCTGGTTCAAAGTCGCCGCCGATGGCAGTCGCGAAAAAATGCCCCCCGATTTTGATCCCTGTAATCTGCCGCCCGAACACCGCAAACCCTACCAATATGAAGGCCCCGAAATCATCTACACCTTCTGGGCCAAGCATGGCCCCTGCATCAAACCCGGCTGTGGCCACCGCACGCCGATTTTCCGTTCCCCGGTTGTCGCCATCAAAAAACTCGGCGTGAAATACATTCCCTGCACCTGCAAAAACAAAGCCTGCGGCCTCAGTTTTCACGCCGAACTTGGCGACGCCCGCATCGCCCCGGATGCTCAGCACATCATTTTGGAAAATGAATTTCCGTTCACCGTTCTTTCCGCCGAATTCACCAAACGCCTCATGGAATATGGCCAGGGCGGGAAAACCGATAAAGAATTCCGCATCCGGGAACTTTCGGATTTGGTGGAAAAGGAACCGGGCCTGAAATGCCCGCGCTGTGGCACCTGGTCTGGCCAAAGCATCCGCGACGTATTAACCGCCCACCGCCAAACCACCCGCGCTGCCGATATGGATAAAAAGCACCTCGGTATCCTGCCGGAGCGCAACGGCAAAAAGCCCGTCTTTTGCACGCTGTTGGTTGATCCCGAATGGCTTGCAGGCAGCCCCGGCGTGGCCGAAGATGGCACTGAACTCGGCGGCTACATTGATGCCCCCGTGGCTGCCACCGAAAAATGGTACCGCGAACGCCTGAAAAATTTGCGCCTCATTGAAGTGCGCGGAAAAGTTGGCGGCGAAGAGGAAACGCCCGCCGAAGAAAACCTAGCCGAGGGAAACGCCACCGAAACATCCGGGGAAAGCGTGGATGAAAAAATCTGGCTTCCGCCAACGATCACACTTTCAGATGGCCGCGTCATCGAAACCGGTAAAGGCACCGTGCCCAAGCGCTCCAGCTTTACCTGCGGCAGTTGCGGCCAACTTGCGGATTTACTTGAAAGCGTCAAGGATTACACCAACCGCACCCGCATGGATCAGCACGACGCGACACAGCAGCGCTCCGCGCCGGTCTCAATCTATTGCCTGCAATGTTACGATCCGCAGCGCAAAACTGAATATCACCCCTATGAAGGCCGCTATTTCAAGGTGCCGGCCGTGGCGGATATTGAGCGCCTGCTCGCCGCCGAGCGCGAATGGCTCGCACGCAAGGAAAATGATCTCAAAGATTTCTGGCCCCGCTCGGAATTGCCCTACACCTGGATGACCCACCACCTCAATGGTGGAATCCCAAATTGGGGTTACACGCATTGGTATAAGTTCTTTAGTCCGCGGCAACTCCTCTCACACGCGACGCTGATCGGTCGGACGGCGCGACGAGGGAGCGCATTATCAATTACCGCAGATGAGGAACAGGCGATGGGCGCGATACAGCAGCACCTCCGGTATTCCTGCGGGATGGCATTCTACCAACGGGAGTTCGACAAGACGATCCCTCACTTCTCCAATAACAACTACCACCCCAAGATATTGTCAAGTGAGATAAATCCGTTTGCAACGGTGGGAGCGGGGAGGTTTGCGTCTTGTGCCGACCTAGTTGTAGAAGGTCTCAAATGGGCGGCGTGCCCATGGGACCGCTTGGCCGATGCGGAACTATGCTCGGGCGCTGCCCCCACGGGTGACACTGCGCGGTCTGTGGGGTCGCTGGCAATGTGCGGCTCCTCCACCGAAATGAACGTGGACTGGACCGACTCCTTTGATAGCGTTATCACCGATCCACCCTTCGGCGATAACCTTTTCTATGGCGATCTCTCCAATTTTTTCTACGTCTGGCTCCGATTATTGCTGAAAGACCGCTACCCTGAACAATTCGGCCCGGAGTTCGTGCCCCGCTCGCAGGAGGCCGTTGCCGACCGCTCACGTTTCCCGAACGTCGCAAGCGACGATGCATCCGCCATGTCCGCCGCCAACGCCGCCTATCAGGGCCTTATG
>JBMFGW010000054.1:0-25209 GCA_049977145.1 Phycisphaerae bacterium | reverse complement strand
GCGGTCAGCTCGTTGTTAACCGGGATTTTATCCCAGTCTCAACGTCCCCCGAAAGGCTCGGCTTCATAGTTTCTTGAACCAAACCAGCTAAAATCAACGCTCCCATCAACTTGCCCAACTTGGCCCCCTTGCCTCCCTAACTTGGCCCACTTGGCCACCTTGAAATTCGCAAAGCAAACCTTTCTGCCTTCTGGATTCCGGGGCCTTCCCCGATCGTCATTGAATCGCCACCGCGTTGCAGAAACGGTCACGGGCCCAAACGCTGCGGCCTGGCCATGTTTTCGAAGTATCCGGTTCCCGCGCGGTGCGATCAAACGGCTACTTTGAATGGAATGGCTGGATGCGGATTGTAGCCAATGACTGTGAAATCGTCGTAGGTTAGCTGGTCGAAGGGTTTGCTGGCAATTTCTAAGCGCGGCAACGGGCGGGGCGCACGGTTAAGCTGTTCTTGCAGACCTGCCAGATGATCATACTCCGCCATGTTTCCATCGCTTTGGGCAACGTAAATATGGGCATCGACAATGGTGTGGGCGAAATCACCAACCGCCAGTCCGCACTCTTGCGCAATCATCTGCGTGAGTGTGGCATAACAGGCCAGATTAAACGGAATTCCCAGGGCTATATCGCCGGAGCGCTGCGACAGGTGGCAATTGAGTTTGCCGGCGAGCACTTGAAATACAAAACTGTAGTGGCATGGAGGCAATTTGCTGGTTTCGGCGTTGCCCGGTTCCCACGCGCTAACCACCAAGCGGCGGCTATTGGGATTGCGTTTTATTTCCTTGATTACATAGGCAATTTGATCAATTTCTTCCACTGGCGCCATAGTCTGACCGGTTTGGGCGATGGGGGCGTGGCTTTTTTGTACGGGATGCGGGAATCGCCGCCAGTAACGGCCATACGCGGTTTCCAGTTCACCATTTTCATCCGCCCAGGCATCCCATATTTTGGTATGTCTGCGGAGATTGCGGATGTGTTCTTCTCCGGAAAGATACCAGAGTAGTTCGCGTAACACCGCGGGGTAATTTACTTTTTTAGTGGTCAGCAAGGGAAATCCATTGGCGAGATTAACTTTATAAAACGCGCCAAAATAACTGATGGTATCCACACCGGTTCGACTGGCTTTGCGGGTGCCTTTTTCCATGACCAGTTTGACCAGATCAAGATATTCTTTCATGGTCGTGGTTCCACGTTAAAAAGTTAAGTGCTCCCGGCGCACCGAGACTTAACGCCTGATTACGTTCCCATCTAATGGGAAATATTTTTCCCTGTGTATCCGCAGGTTAGCACTCGGAGCACCTTGCAGCCCAAGGTAAAACATTACCTTCCGGCGTCATTGGCAAAGTGTACACATCGGCACAGCCGTGGCAAGTCAAAAGGGTACAGCTTGATACGTACACGGGGACCAACATACTTGCACAGTTTCTCTAATGCCGCTTGGGATGGTAAAATAATTGTGATTTATCCGCGCCGCTAACGGGGCTGTTTCCGTAGCGCGGAATTACTACATTCGAGGGTTATCTATGGCCAGTGATGTTCCTAGTCCCGTCTCCATGTTTTCCGACACTCCCAGCGATGATATTAACCAGGCGGTAGCTGACGCCATGGGCGGATTATCCATGGAGGACTTGCTTAAGCAGGTCTCCCAGCCCGCTGGGCCCGCGGCTGATCTGGATCCGGCGCGGCCCTTGCGCGGTGGCCGCCCGCAGGCTGCGGGACCGGAAGAACCGACCGCCCACAGCCGTGATCGCCGGGGACGGGTGATCGCCATTCGAGACCGCAGCATCTTTGTGGACTTGGGTGGAAAATCGCAGGGCGTGGCGCCGCTGGAACAGTTTAGTGACGGGCAGGAAGAACCCGTTATCGGTCAAGAATATGATTTCACCTTCACCGGTTACGACAACCGCGAAGGGTTGGTTCTGCTGTCCCGCCGTGGGGCGGTCAACCATGGTTCCTGGGATGAACTGCATGAAGGCGATGTGGTGGAGGGCATGGTCTCCGGTTCCAATAAAGGCGGCTTGGAGATCACGATCAACAATATTCGGGCGTTCATGCCCGCAGGTCAGGTGGACATACGTTTTAATTCCGATCTCAACGCGCTGGTGGGACAAAAAATAAAATGTCAGGTCACGGAAGTGGACCGTGCCGCGCGCAGACTCATTGTCAGCCGACGTGACATTCTGGAACAGCAGGCGGCGGTGGAGCGGGAAAAAACCTGGAATGAATTGGCCACCGGACAGATTCGGGAAGGCGTAGTGACCAGCGTTCAGGCTTATGGGGCGTTTGTGGATATTGGCTCTGTGGACGGGTTGCTCCATGTCTCGGCCATGAGCCACACGCGCGTCGCGGATCCCACCAAAATTCTCAAACCCGGTGACCGGGTGCAGGTAATGGTACTGGCGGTGGATCGTGAAAAGCAGCGTATCTCGCTGGGACTTAAACAATTACAGAAAGACCCCTGGTCCACCGTGGCGCAAGATTTTCCCGTTGGCATCATTACCGAAGCCAGCATTACTCGCCTGTTGGATTTTGGAGCCTTTGCGGAACTTGCGCCCGGCGTGGAAGGCCTCATCCACATCTCGGAACTTGCCACCCGCCGGGTATCCCATACCGGACAGGTCGTCAAGCCTGGCGATAAGCTTGCGGTCAAAGTGCTGGCGGTGGATATGGAGAAAAAACGCATCAGCCTTTCTGCGGCGCAGGCCCAACGCGAAGGTACGGCGGCAGGCGGCGAATCCGCGCTCGGCGTGCCGGCAGAAAATACCCACGCTTCGTCGATGCCGGGGCTAGTCAAGCCGGGCGGCAAAACACCGAAAAAGTCTGCGCTGCGCGGCGGGTTGTAGCGCCGGACGCCCATGTTTATCATGAGCTATCCCTGTCACCGGATCGGCGATGCGGTCATGCCACGGATCGTTGCAACAAGTTGTTCCAGTGCCGAGCGTGGGTGCAGGGCTATGAAATATTCCCGCCAACACGCCACCGCCACATTTTTCTGTATTAATTCCGCATGGCGAATTTGCGCGGCCAGAGCCTCAGCTTGCGGGTGACAGAACGACCGTAACTGCGCATTGATTTCATGCAGTCGCCGGAAATCGGCGCGGCGTTGCCGCCAATGCGAACTCCGCCGCCGATGCTCCCGCTGATCCTCGGTTAATGATTGCGCGATAGCCGCAATAAGTTCACGACGCTGTTTAGATAATTCCCTTGCTGTGCCGGGCAGCCACGCCGACGACAGCAGCAGTTCCGGATTCGACCGCAGATGGTGCTGTCGCCATTGCAATCCGGGAATATCGGCCTGCGTATGACTGATTTGCTCCGCCAGCGGCAGCAGCCAGCCCGCCGACGCACAAGCGTAAGCCGGACGAACTCCGAATAATTGATCCATTATCCGGTCAGTCATTTGATCATACAATGCCCCGCCGATACCATGGATAAACAAATCTGAAAGTAATAATCGCACAAACATGGTCAAGGTCAGCGCACGTGGCCGCAAGCGCAGAGCCGCCGCTTGAAGCCGATGCCGCAGGCTTTCGCCCGCTGCCAGCAGATTGCCGACCATTAAATCCGTAACCGCAATGCGCTGGTCGTCGTATACCAGGTAGGTGCCGTTATGCTCGTACAATGCCAGCCTGCGGCGCGGTTGGTTATCGGCGTAAATCCAGAATGGGAGTTCCATTTCCTGTTGGTCCATGGCCAGGTTGGGCATAGGCCGGCCGGAGTTGGTAATGTTCTGTTCCAGGCGATATTGATCCAAGGCGATATTATAAGCTTTACACCAGTCCCGCGCATGACGCAGCCACGCCAGCACAAAGCTGTGCCAAGCCACTCCGGCACAGATATAACCGCATGGCACATGCTGGACATTTATGCCCAACGATTGTTCGAAAGACCGGCGCGCCCGGCTCATCCATGCGACATAGCGTAAAGTAGAATCCGCCGCCAGTGCCGTGAGAAATTGCCGCATGGAATCAGTTTTCGCCAACGGAAATTGCCGCAGGTCTTCCAGCCAGCGGAATTTCCATTCGCGCTGTGGCGATTCTAAAAATTCTGCAGACAGCGCGGAGGCTTGGGTCCAGGTCACCATCTTCCTTCCCAGCCGGTCACCGTCCCATTCAGGCACGGCGAATCCGAGATGTTCCACGGTGTCGTGATCGACCAGCAGATCGATAGCCAGAGCCTGGGTTCGCCGTGACAATGCATCGGCCAGAATCACCTTGGTCCACACGCCCGGATGATAAAATTCCACTTGGTGGCCTGTGATTACCCATGAATTGGTCGCGGTATGCGTACTGGGAGGCTCAAAACCAGTTTCCCGGGCAAAGCGGATCACCGCGTCGAGTAATTCCTGTCGCGCCAGGTTAGCTATGGCTTTTATCGGCGCGCCGGATAAGGTGGCGGGACGTATGACGCCAGGCCCCGTGGCAGCAAGAAATGTGGCTAGTTTTGCGGCAGGCGGTTCAATGAGAATCACACCATGCCGTCGCGGCACAATAATTGCCGCCGGATCCGGAATCAGCGTCTTTGTTGTTGCGGTTATCAGACTGGTTGGATTGGACGTTACCATGCGATGTACGGCTTCCTCTCATGGAAACATACGCTGGGGCCTTGAATACTTCAACAACTTATGTGTTATAACCGAATATCGACATCACCCCGCCGCCAATGTCTGCCGACATTCAGCGGAATGTAAAGCACGGAAAAAAACATCAAGATAATGCCGCAGGCGATGATTCGGATCATCCAGTCGCCCCCCAAAGTGCCGGTCAGGGTCATTGTAAATAAGCCGAATCGGTAGTTCGGAAACGCGCAAACCCGCCTGCGCCGCCCGCACCCATAATTCCATGGGGAAGGCATAGCCGGTTTCACTTAAATCCAATTCCTGCATGGCCGAGACACGCTGCGCCTTAAATCCACAAAAACTGTCGGTCAGATTAAAATTCAGATTGCGATTAATCACATCCGTAATGAGCTGATTGATCAGGCGGCGATCCAGGGGCGGCTCATCTTTCCGTGATTTGGACAGGAGGTAGCGGGAACCACTGATGATGTCAGCCGCATCCGTCTCCGTGGCGGCAATAAATTCGGGCAGTGCGGCGGGTTCATGCTGCTCATCACAATCCATCGTGATAACCCATTGATAACTATAGCGCGCAGCGAAATCAAAGGCGGCAATGAGGCTCCGGCCATAGCCCATATTTCGGCCATGCCGCAGCACAAAAATATCGGACATGACGCGGAGAATGTCCGGTGTGGCATCGGTCGAGCCATCGTCAATAACCAGAATATCGGCATGTGCGTGCAGACGAATTTCCTTTAGCACCTTGTGCAGGTAGCGTTGTTCGTTGAAGACTGGTATAGCAATTAGCGTTTTCATCTTCCGCATATACTCAAGGCAATAGTAGGATGCAAAAATAGGATGTCAAGCGCGGTGGCGCAATGCGGACAGCAAATCATTTGATTTTTTCCGGGGGGCAGTATAATCCGCCTTATGGTCAGGCTCGTAGTGGGTCTGACGGATCGGAAGGCCGTGAACGGTTAATACAGTGCGCGTCATGAAGCGAAGACTTTTTATTAAAGGTGGTATTGGCGCACTGGTCGGCGTGGCTGCTGTTGCAACGGGGCGCTGCGTCGGCACGCCAGCACGACCCGGAAGTCACAGTGCATCAGGTGCTGTGGACCGCCACGCTTTGGTGGCACGCCATAACATTACCTTTACTAAAACCGATACGCTTAATGTTTTGACCGTAGGCAACGGCAATTTCGCATTTGGGGCGGATATTACCGGCTTGCAGACTTTTCAGGATGACTACAACAACGGTATTCCTATTTCCACCATGTCGCATTGGGGTTGGCATAATCAACTTGATCCAAATGGATGGAAAGATTCCACCTATCCTGCAACCCTGCTGAAGAACTGCTGTGGTCGTGAAGTACCTTATCTGCTTGTAGGCAATACGCCGAAACTTATCAATGAAGCCAATTTTCTTTATGCCTTGACCACGCGGATTAATCTGGGGCGTGTGGGCATGATCTTGACCCATGCCAATGGCCGGCCTGCGGTGCTCGCTGATATTAAAAACCCACGTCAAACATTGGATTTGTGGACAGGTCTGCTGGAAAGCCGCTTTACGTTTGATGGTCAGGCAGTACGGGTACAAACTTGCTGTCATGGGCAAAAAGATCAGATCGGCGTACGCATTGAGTCATCGTTAATTCAATCCGGCCATCTGCAGGTACTTATTGCCTTTCCTTATGCCTCCAACGCGTGGAATGGTAACGGGGCAGATTGGAATCAGCCCAACGCCTATACCACAACGATGACCCGGGCGGGAAAGCGGCGGGCAAATTTTCATTGCGTGCTGGACGCCACCCAATATTATGCTGCGCTAACCTGGCAACACGGTACATTACGTCAGACCAAGCCGCATTATTATGTGTTGGAAAGTCAATCCGGAAACAGCACCATGGAATTTGTGGCGGCCTTCTCGTCGGAACCCATTGCCGCCGCCATACCACAATTTTCCAGCACGCGATCCGCGTCAGCTACGATGTGGGAGAACTTCTGGATGTCCGGCGGAGTCATTGATCTTTCCGGCAGCAAAGATCACCGATGGATGGAACTGGAACGCCGCATTGTGCTTTCGCAATATCTGACCCACCTTAATTGCAGCGGTAAATTACCGCCGCAGGAAACCGGCCTTACCTGCAATTCCTGGTATGGAAAGTTCCATCTTGAAATGCACTGGTGGCATGCGGCCCATTTTCCGTTATGGGGACGAGCCGAGTTGCTGGAACGGAGTCTGCCTTTTTATGAACGCATATTGTCGGCCGCCAAAGCGCGAGCTTATGGCCAGGGGTTTGCCGGTGCCCGCTGGCCTAAAAGTTGCGGACCATCTGGAGAGCAGGCACCGCAGGATATTGAAGCCACGCTGATTTGGCAGCAACCGCATCAGATGGCGTATGCCGAACTTTGCTACCAGGCCCATCCGAATAAGCGCACACTAAACCTTTATAAAGATCGAGTATTTGCCACGGCTGATTTTCTGGCGAGTTTTGCCTGCTGGTCTAAAAAAGCCGGACGCTATCAGCTTGGTCCGCCAGTTTATGATGCCGCGGAAATTTACGGCAATTTTGAACAGCAGTGGAATCCAAACTTTGAAGTGGCGTATTGGCACTGGGCTTTGGGTATCGCGCAAATCTGGCGAACGCGGCTCGGTCTGCCACCCAACCCGATTTGGGAACGTGTGCGAAAATATCTGCCACCACTGACCACCAACGAAGGTCTTTATGTGGCCGGTGCAACCGCGCGCAAAACCTTCACGCAACCCGGACTGGCGGTATCACATCCTTGCCTGCTGGCACCCCTAGGAATGCTCAACGGCGGTATGGTGAATCGCAACACCATGCGCCGTACCCTGGAAAAAGTTCTAAAGGTTTGGAATTGGCCCTCCACATGGGGATGGGATTACCCGCTGATGGCCATGACCGCTGCGCGGCTGGGCCTGGGGGAACAGGCGATTGATATTCTGTTAATGCCGGAAGCAAAAAATACTTTTCTGCCCAATGGCCACAATTTTCAGGAAGGCGGTTTGCCTTGCTACTTGCCGGGAAATGGCGGGCTGCTTTATGCCACCGCGCTGATGGCGGCGGGTTGGCCCGGTGCTTCGAATCGCAGTGCCCCCGGCTTTCCTGATAATGGCCAGTGGACCGTGCGTTATGAGGGTCTTTGGCCAGCGTTGTAGCGGATTTTCCAGAAAAACTCGCTGGTTTGCAGTGCAATCTACTGTTCGCCTGTTCAAGTCTAACTTGTTCTCGGCACAGCCGTGCAATGATCCGTGATTTGTGATCGTTGATATCCATGTTCGCAAAGCAAGTTGATCGTTCGCCGAGACGCAAAGCACAGGATGCTGTCACGACATCCGCGCCCCAACCATGCGCACGGCGGGAATTTTTCACCCAAGATCGGGCGGAAGACGCCAAAATTGTTCAACTTATCGCCATGATTCCATGTCATCCAGCCGTTGGACAACCAGCAAATCAGTCCTTATCATGAATACTTGCTCCTTCACAATTATCTGGGCCTTCACACCGTTCACTGCGGTACAGCTCCCTTAGGAATGGTGCCGCCGAGGATACCAATAAAAAAACCGGCCGAGGCATAAGCCTCGACCGGTTTCAAAAAGTCAAATAAACATGGGTATCATTTCCATTTACATGGATAGAAGGACGCCGCCAAACTGTGTTACCACAGATGGCCCGACGGACAATTACAGTCCAACGGACGAGAACGTTCTGACGATCACGGGTGGATTGCTCCACTAATCTCAACAACAACCAATCTTTGAATGTAAGTTTGCACTGACACCAATTTTTCAACATGTACCTGATGAGTCAATTGCCGTGAAGAAATTGATTTCAAATGCGGTATGTCAACGATAGCAAGGTTAGCCATCTCGATACCACATGGACATGTTGCTGTTTTAGATAAACTAAAATCAGGAAGTCGATAGAGACCGTGTTCTAAGTAAATCCCTTAGAAAGGAGGTGATCCAGCCGCAGGTTCCCCTACGGCTACCTTGTTACGACTTAGTCCCAGTCACCGATCCTGCCATAGCACCGAAAGGCGTTTCAGGCATTACCGGCTCCCATGACTTGACGGGCGGTGTGTACAAGGCTCAGGAACACATTCACCGCGGCATAGCTGATCCGCGATTACTAGCGATTCCAACTTCATGAGGGCGAGTTGCAGCCCTCAATCTGAACTGGGCCGTTTTTTCTCCGATTTGCTCCACCTTGCGGTCTTGCTTCGGTTTGTCAACGGCATTGTAGCACGTGTGCAGCCCTGGGCATAAAGGCCATGAGGACTTGACGTCATCCCCGCCTTCCTCCGGTTTAACACCGGCAGTCTCGTTAGAGTGCTCAGCATTACCTGTTAGCAACTAAAGATAAGGGTTTCGCTCGTTATGGGACTTAACCCGACACTTCACAGCACGAGCTGACGACAGCCATGCAGCACCTGTACTGATTCCGGATTGGATACCGGTCGTTCATGTTTCCATGTTCTACATTCAGCATGTCAAGCCCAGGATAAGGTTCTTCGCGTTGCTTCGAATTGAGCCACATGCTCCACCGCTTGTGTGAGCCCCCGTCAATTCCTTTGAGTTTTAGCCTTGCGACCGTACTTCCCAGGTGGCAGACTTCTCAATTTCTCTACGACCGCAACGGGGTCAGACCCGCTGCAATCTAGTCTGCATCGTTTAGGGCGTGGACTACCGGGGTATCTAATCCCGTTCGCTCCCCACGCTTTCGTGCCTCAGTGTCAGAACCGACCTAGTTACCCGTCTTCACCACTGGCGTTCCAGACGATATCTACGCATTTCACCGCTCCACCGTCTGTTCCAGTAACCTATATCGGCCTCAAGCACGCCAGTATCAGAAGCTATTCCCGGGTTGAGCCCGGGGATTTCACAACTGACTTAACGCACCACCTACGCACCCTTTAAACCCAGTGAATCTCAGTAACGCTTGGGACCTCTGTATTACCGCGGCTGCTGGCACAGAGTTAGCCGTCCCTTTCTCTGGGCTAGATCAACTTTGGGGTATATTACCCCCCATCGCTTTCATAACCCTAACAGTGGTTTACATTCCGAAGAACTTAACCCACACGCGGCGTCGCTCCGTCAGGCTTGCGCCCATTGCGGAAGATTCGTTGCTGCAGCCCCCCGTAGGAGTCTGGCCAGTGTCTCAGTGCCAATGTGGCTGGTCGTCCTCTCAGACCAGCTATCCGTCATAGCCTTGGTGAGCCGTTACCTCACCAACTAGCTGATAGAAGATAGCCCGCTCTTAAACCGATGAGCCTTGCGGTCCTCATCTTTGGTTATTTCGGGATGCCCCGTCATAACATCATCAGGAATTACCCAATCTTTCGACTGGCTATGCCTGTGTTCAAGGTACGTTAGCTATCCATTACTCACCCTTGCGCCACTGGGTATTGCTACCCCGTGCGACTTGCATGCCTTAGCCACGCCGCCAGCGTTCACTGTGAGCCAGGATCAAACTCTTCAATTAAATGTCGTTTTCCCGATGACTCATGCCTTGCGGCCCTTTTATCGGATTCGTACAAGTTTGAAGGTTTGCCTATTGGCAAAGCCTAATATCGGACAACTCCCGGATTTGCACCCGGCGTTCTTCCGACTCGCTTCAAATTATCCAACCGGCTAAAGTTGAACGACCGAAGCGATACTCAGGATTCTCAAAAGTGACTTGGCTTGCGTTACAGATGCAGGGAGTGCATCCGTAACGACTTTTCAAATCGACTTGCACACGAGAATGCCTGAATGGCAAGCTCGTTAAAACTTGCCGTTTCATGACGCAGGCCGTTCCGCTAAAACCCCTTGCGGAGTTTTGTGCACGCGGTTCCAGCCTGCCACATCCTCGTGGCGTCCTTAACCATGTTTACTTGTCAAAGAGCAAAGCAATAAGCTTTCACACGGCACTTTTTAATCAGCCTTGAGACAGTTAAGCCCACGACCAACTTGAAAGCGCCGCCTTCAACACAAAAAGCTTTTTTGGATCAAAGCCCGGTGTTGGTCCCTGCGGGAACTTTAATTCCCATCAAGGAGAAACTATGTTATCGACAGATTATAAATCTGTCAAGCGCGGTGCAAAAGATCGTTTGCACCGCCGCAACTTATCCGTCTGACAAACATCATTTGTCTTCCGCCATAAGCCGCATCAGAATCACCCAACCGCCTAAGCGAATCAGATTTCAATTCCGATGGAGGTATAATAACACAACTTCCGGAAAACGCAAGTCGCTTGGAATGTGTTAAAAAATGATGAGCGTTTCTACAAATAATAGGCATTAATCGGCATACTTACGTTACCGCCAATGATTCGGCTCCCGGCACCGGTCTAGTTAATATCCGGTAAAAGTTGTAAGTGCCGCGAAATTATGGGGGTACCAAATTTCAAGCCCTAAACGCGTAAATTCCTGCAATCAAATAATTTACGCATTTCCGCGGTTATCCGTTCACGACGGTACCACTCCCTTACGGTCGCGGCTCTGCCTGCCATCGCGCGCACCAGCCATTCAAACCGTCAGGTTTTTATTTTTCTTCTAGCCACACCGGTTTTGATGGCTGCTTCCTGCACCGCCACAGCCACGCGCTGGCTGACCGCGCGGTTAAACACACTGGGAATAATATATTCGGGATTCAACTCGCGTGGAGAAATACAGCCGGCAATCGCGTGCGCCGCGGCAAGTTTCATTTCTTCATTAATTTCCCGGGCCCGGACGTTCAGCGCGCCGCGGAAGATACCTGGGAAGGCTAAGACATTGTTAATCTGGTTAGGGTAATCGCTGCGCCCGGTGGCCATGATGAGGGCCTTGCCGACGGTCTGTTCGGGCATAATTTCCGGGGTGGGATTCGCCAGCGCGAAGATAAAGGGATCCGCCGCCATGCGTTTGATCATTTTGGTATCCACCAGGTTGGGTCCGGAGACCCCGATAAATACATTGGCTTTTTTCAGCGCGTCTTCCAATGTCCCCTGTAACTTGCGTGGATTGGTCTGCTGGGCCAACCAGAGTTTATTGTCGGTTAATCCGCCAGCACGTTTCTCATGGATAATACCATGGCGGTCGCAAACCAGAATTTCTTTGGCCCCGGCATTGAGAAGAATTTTGCTGATGGCGGTGCCGGCCGCTCCGGCCCCGGCAATGACGATTTTAAGGCGGGATAATTTATCGCCGGTCAGACGCAGCGAATTAAGCAGCGCCGCCAGCACCACCACCGCCGTACCATGCTGATCGTCGTGAAATACCGGAATATCCATACACTGCTTTAAGCGTTTTTCAATCTCAAAACAGCGGGGCGCGGAAATATCTTCCAGATTGATACCTCCGAAGCCGACCCCCACAGCACTGACGATGCGCACAATTTCATCAGTGTCTTTGGTATTCAGACACAACGGCCACGCATCAATATTGGCAAATTCTTTGAACAGCATGGCCTTGCCCTCCATGACCGGCATGGCGCCTTCCGGCCCAATGTCGCCCAGCCCAAGCACGGCGGTGCCGTCACTAACCACCGCCACCGAATTGCCTTTAATCGTCAATTGCCAGGCCTTAGCGTGGTCCTCGGCTATAGCCATGGACACCCGGGCCACGCCGGGAGTATAAGCCATGGATAGCGTATCACGGTTGGTAAGGGGCATCTTATTTTGGATGGCTATTTTTCCTCCGAGGTGCAGAAGAAAAACCCGATCGGAGACCTGGACAGTGGTTACTTTTTCCACCTTGCGCAAGGCCTCGACAATCGCCTTAATGTGCTCTTCATTGCGTACATGCACCGTCACATCGCGCGTCATATTTTTGGAATCGCTGGACACAATGTCCACCGCTCCCATATCCCCGCCGAGTTCACCGATAACACGGGTTATACGGGCAAACATTCCAATGCCATTGGGATAACTCAAGCGTATGGTAAATGTGTAATCAACCGAAGGGGCCTGTTGTTGCGTATTAATGGTATAACTCCTGTAAAAACAATGAAATACTTATAAACTATTCAATCCACCCCATCCGCCCAAACCTCTCAAGACAACATTTATCGGGACAGCTGTCCCCGCAGCTTTTTATCATCATACGGACATAAAAGGCGTTAAACAAGTCAAACCAGCGTAGGAACCAGTCCATTTAACCACCGTGCTCTATTTGGACTGACTTGTAGTCGGCGGAGGTGGCCGGGGCACCAGCACTTCATCGGAACGAACATCAAGATAGGCTCTTCCGGCATCAATGCGGTGATACTGCCGGTACACCTCGTCAAGTAACTGTAACTTGCGGGCGGCGGGGACCTCATAAAAGCCTTCCTGGCCGGGCGGCAGGCCCCAATAGATGGAGGTGCCAAAACGGGTTTTCAGAATAATTTTGGGGGTTGTCGGCGGCACATCGGCGTACACATTGGCAAGATCAATGGATTGAATTTGACCCGCATAGGGCTGACCCGACAACAACGCAATCATCTGTAATCCCAGCGTAATACCGGGGGCGGAAAACCGCTTTCCCGCCACCGGGACGGATACCTTAACGCCGCTGATTTGCATCAGCCAGTTCAGAGCGGGCAAATCCAAGGGGGTATACACGCCGGGAAGTCGGACGGCATGAGGACTAATGAGGTAATATCTGCCATTGACTGAAACCAATCCTGCGGGGCGACGATATTGGCAGGCGATTTCGATGATTTGTTCATGCGGGAGCCAAACCCGGCGAACATACGTTACCCGTTTGATCCAGGCATTGAATCCCTGGGACGGATCGTTTGTAAAGTGCTGTGCCAGAATTCGCAAAATTTTCCCATCCAGCGGATTACGAAGTTCGGCGGCATATTCCGGGTGTTGCTTATTAAAAATGGTGTATTGCACCGCTTCCGCAGCCAGAGAATTAAGAATAGGTGCCGCCAGCCATGGTGGAGCGGCAACAAGAATAATGCGTTTGAGCGGGCGTTTTTGGGCCCGCTGAGCCATCAGCAGCTTACCGTAAACATTCAGACGGGAAAATCCTTCCACCAGCAGGGCCACTGTCAACAGCACCATGCACAGCATTAACATGCGGCGCACAAAGGGGATTTCCCAAGGGCGGTGATAGGTCGGTCTGAAGCAGGTTTTGGCCATGAATTTTCCAGAGGATTACTTTATCAATTGGGCGTTTTTCTCGTGGCTGCGGTGTGGTCTCGAACCGCCATTTGCACCAGGCGGTCGCAGAGTTCATCAAACGGGATTCCCGCTTGCGCGGCGGCCTTGGGCACCAGAGAATGGCTGGTAAATCCCGGCAAACTATTAAGTTCCAGCACCATTGGCTCCAAGCTCGTCTGATCCACCATAATATCCACCCGCGCCAGATGGCGGGCGCCCAGGCAATTGTACGTTTCGTAGGCCATTCGGGCGACTTTTTCCAACAAGGCGGGGGGCAAATTGATGTCAAAGAGATATTCCGTATCGTTGCGTTGATACTTGGCCTGATAATCGTAAAATGCGGCGGCAGGCCGTATCTGAATAATCGGCAAGGTCCGGCCATCCAGAATGCCGACGGTTAACTCCGGACCGGCAATAAATTTTTCCACCAGCATGGAACCATATTGCGGCAAGGTTTCCGCCAGATGGGCGCGGGTCTCTTGAATACCGCCGCAGATACGACACGCCACCGAGCTGCCATCAGAAATTGGTTTAACGACGCAAGGATACCCAATGCCGCTGCGCGGTGTCCAACTGTCCTTATATTTGTTGCCGCTGACGACCTGCCAGTTGGGTGTGGCAATGCAGTTTTCCGCCAGGACATTTTTCGCAGCGGCCTTGTCCATAGCCAGTTTGGACGCGGCGGGACCGGAACCGACATACGCCAAGGCGCGGGCCTCCAGAATTTCCTGTAATTGCCCGTCCTCGCCGAAAGTTCCATGCAACGCGGGAAAGACCAGATCGCAGGGATGATAATCCAAAGCCGCCAGGTTATCCGGGGCAATATCGGATTCCATCACGTTGTGCCCGCGGCGGCGCAACGCACTGGCAATCTGGGCGCCGCTGGCTAGTGAAATATCGCGTTCCCGCGATATACCGCCCGCCAGCAATGTGATATGCAGCGGTTCCATAAGCTTGGGCATCGCAATCTCCTGAAGTCAGCGGTCGGCCCTTCCGTTCCTTCGCAACGCGGACTGGCCATAACGTGCTTGGGTACAGAGGATAATGTAACCGGGCTTTTACCAGATGACCACTTCACTTTCCAATACAATTCCTTTTTGTTCCCGTACTTTTTGCCGCACCAGGTCCATCAATGCCAGCACATCCGCGCTGGAGGCGCCAGGGCGTGTAATAATAAAATTGGCGTGTTGCATGGAGATTTCGGCCCCCCCGATCCGATGCCCTTTCAAGCCGGCTTCATCAATAAGTTTTCCCGCAGACAAACCGTCGGGGTTGCGGAAAATACATCCGGCGCTGTTGTCACGTAGCGGTTGCGTGTTGCGTTTGTACATCCATATTTCCTTGACCCGCTGCGTCAGGCGATCGGGATTTTCCGGGGTTAATTCAAACAACGCTTCAAGAATCAATTTGGCGTTGATATTGCTCCGGCGATACGCGAAAACCAGATCATCACGCCGACGTGTAAATATCTCGCCGTATGAATCCATCACCGTTACCTCGGCCACCGCCGAGCCGATGTCACCAAACGCTCCGCCCGCGTTCATCCGAATTTCCCCGCCGACGGTTCCGGGAATGCCAGCCTGACATTCCAAACCAGCCAGCCCCAGTTTAGCCAGCTGCAGTACGAGCTTCAAAACGTCCATGCCCGCACCGACGCGCACCATCTGCCCATCGACAACCACATTTTTGAACGCGGGGTTAGACAGTGAAATCACAGCGCCGTCCACGCCCCGGTCCCGCACCAGCAGGTTGGCCCCGCCGCCGAGTACAAACATCGGAATATTATTTTCGTTGAGCCGCTGCACCACGGACGCAAGTTCCTCCCGGCTGCGCGGTTCCACGAAGTAACGCGCCGGACCGCCCAGCTGAAACCAGGTCCATGGAGCCAGCGGCACATTAGTGCGAACAATGCTTTTGAAGTCGGCATACCAAGTCATGCGTTATTTCCCAAACCGGGCCGGCACCCATTGACACCACCAGATCGCCAGCTTGCAGTTCCGCCTGCAGCGCGGCCACCACCTCCGGAAAAGCCGGTATATAAAGGCTTAATCGACCATTGGCGACAATCCTGTCCACCAGATTTTGCGCATGGACCGCCCGCCGGTCGGCTTCGGTATCGCGCGCAAAATAAATATCCGGAACAATCACCAGATCCGCATCGGAAAAACTGGCGGCAAAATCATCCATCAAACAGCGCGTGCGGCTGTGCTGATGCGGCTGAAATACGCAAATCAGCCGCCGCGGCTGATACAACTCCCGCAGGCCGGAAAGTGTAGCGCGAATTTCCGTGGGATGATGGGCATAATCATCGAGAATAGTGATGCCGGCAATGTGTCCGAGTAACTCACTGCGTCGATCGGCGCCGCTAAATTCCGCAATCGCGGCAACAATCACATCCCACGGAATTTCGCAATGGCGGGCGATAGCGGCGGCCACCAGGCTGTTGCCAATGTTGTGCCGTCCCGGAATCCGCAGCGTCAACTGGCCAAGGAAACGGCCTTGCTGCGCAACGGTGTATGAAATTTTTCCATGTTCGGATTGGATTTCCGTCGCCAGCCAATCCGGCGAACCGGCCAGACCATAAGTTTCCACCCGCGCTTTTGCCGCGCGTGCCGCTTCCAGACATGCGGAATTTTCCGCATTCGTGATGATAACACCGTCAGGATCAACCTGGGACATAAATTGCCCGAAAGCCTGTGTAATGTCCTGCAGGTCGCGGTAATAATCCAGATGATCCGGCTCTACATTCAGCACCGCCGCGATGTGCGGATGTAAATTGAGAAAACTGCGGTCATATTCGCAGGCCTCGGCGACAAAATAACCTCCCGCCCCACCATGCGCAGAACCATCCAATTGGCGGCTGCCGGCTCCAATAATGTACGATGGATCAATGCCCGCCCGTAGCAAGATATAGGCCACCATAGAGGTGGTCGTTGACTTACCGTGCGTGCCGGCAATGGCTATGCCGTGTTTAATCCGCATGACCCGACCTAAGGTCTGGGCGTATTTGAAAACCTTTACGCCCGCAGCCTGCGCGGCACACAATTCGGGATGATCCGGGCGGATAGCCGCGGAATACACCACATATTCGGCATCCAATGGAAAAGTTTCGGCGGTCTGCCGGTAACAGACCGTAACGCCCAGTCCGACCAGCTTGTCCGTAGCCGCCGATTGTGTTTTATCCGACCCGGAAACAATGGCTCCCATCTGCTTGAGCATCTGCGCCAGGCCGCACATGCCGCTGCCGCCAATCCCGATAAAATGTACGCGATGTCCGCGGAAATCCTCGGTGGCGGTGATATCTCCAGACGGCGCCAAATCAGACGCGCCGACAATGTCACAACGTGTCAGCTGCCGCGCGTCATCGCCGCGTGTTTTGCCACTCGTAAGCGTCACCATATCTTGCCCTCCTGACGCTGTGGCGTCACCTTATATCGCCGGCGCGGCCCGTAACACCATAAAGTTTCCGGATTCATTTTTGATCTCCATTCTGAAGTTGTATCTGTTCCAGGAGCCACCGGGCTACCGCCTGCGCTGCCTGCGGCTTGGCCAGCGACTGTGCGGCCATGGCCATTTCGGTCAGACGATCCGACTCGGAGAGCAAACGCTGCAACACTGATTTAAGCTCCGCAGCATTACGCACGTCATTTTTAGTGTCACGCACTAAAACCGCCGCCCCGGCGCTACCAAGAATTTCCGCGTTGGCTTCTTGATGACGATCCTTATGGAAAGGATACGGCATAAGAATGGCCGGAACGCCCATACACGCCAGCTCCGCACAAGTACCGGCGCCCGCACGGGTAATGGCTAAATCAGCCATCGACCAGACCGCCGCCATGTCATCACAATAATCCAACACCTTCCAGGGAATAGAGGTAAGACGATCCGCACGAGCCTGTAGAGTAGCGGCATGTTCCAACCCCGCCAGGTGCAGAATCTGCCAGCGGGAGTCACCGGCGGCGCTCAACAATTGCTGTATTTCCGGATCATAAAGCAATAACGTCACCGCCCGGTTAATGGTTTGTGCGCCCAGCGACGCCCCCGTGACGACCAGGGTTTTGCGGTCCGGATCCAACCCCAAGCGAGTTGCCGCAGTGATACGTGGTATCCGTACCATCGTCTGGCGGACTGGACAGCCTACCACTTGCGTGCGCAAAACCAAATGACGTCCAGTTTTACGGTCCAACGGCCATTGTGTAAAAATGACCGCTGCCCGGTCCATCAGGAAACGATTGGCCCGGCCCACCAAAGCATCGGGATTCAGTAAACCAACGGGAATTTTTCGGCGGGCCGCTTCGTAGGCAACCGCTCCCGCAGCATATCCGCCCAGCGCCAGAACCGCCACTACCTTGCGTTCCGCGAAAAAGCCCCGCCAATAGCGGCACGTCTGGCGCCAAGCCATATAAAACCCCGGCCAGCGCAGCGGATTGGGCTGTAATGGGCGAATGATCTGGGGCACATAGTGGAACGTCCGCAGAAGCCGCTGGTCTATTTTTCTGGGTGTTGCCGCCCAGATGATTTTGACTGGTCGGCCAAGGTTGGCCAAGGGGTTTGCCAGCTGCTCGAGTACTGCCAATCCAGGATAAATGTGCCCCCCCGTTCCGCCCCCGGCCATGATGACATATACAGCATTTTCCACTGGTCCCGCACCGGGTATGGCTTCGCCGGGCACACCATACGGTGCGTCTGCCGACACGTTGGAAGTTGCGGTCAAAATCTTCATACGCCACCCTGCGACGCGGCATTACGCGCCTCCAGACGCGCGGGCAAAGGAGTTGCGGCGATGATGGGTTGCCGAAAATTATTATCCACACGCTCTATGCGGTTTATTCGTTCAACACTCATCACCAATCCAATGGCGCCAGCCGTCAAAATCCAACCCGTGCCGCCCGAGGAAATCAGCGGCAGAGCGATACCTTTCGTGGGCACGGTAACGGTAACCACGGCGATATTCATAGCCGCCTGTAATCCGATCATCGCGGTGCAACCGAAAGCAATGAGCTTTCCAAACAGGTCGCGTGATCGCCGCATGACCTGCCAACCGGAAAATACCAGGGTTAAATAAAGCAGAATCACCACCATGCAACCAAAAAATCCGAGTTCCTCGGCAATCAAACTGAAAATAAAATCAGTGTTGTCTTCCGGCAGATAGCCCATTTTTTGAATGCCATTTCCCAGTCCCCGGCCCCAGAATCCGCCGCTGGCGAAAGACAGCAGCGATTGAATCGGATTGTATCCCGCCCCCTTGGGGTCCAGGTGCGGATGCATAAAAATCAGCAACCGCTCGCGACGATAGGGCACATGCCAGACCGCAAAATAAAGTACCACCAGCGCCGGTGGCAGGAGCATGGCCAGGTGCCACCAGCGGCAGCCCACCATAAGCATCAGTAAGGCCGCTATGCCCGCCACCAGTGCCGCAGTTCCAAAATCTTCTTTAAGAATCAAAGCACTGGTTGCCCCGACCACCATCATCAGCGGTGCAAAACCTTTCCAGAAACTGCGAATCTGTTCACCACGATGGACCGCATAGGCGCTGATAAATAAAACCAGCGACCATTTCGCCAATTCGGAAGGTTCAAAACTTAACCCATGTGAACCGATCCGCAGCACCAACCAACGTTTGGCGCCGTTAATATCTGTGCCCAGTCGGGTTAGTACCAACGCCAGAAAAATCATACTGGCCACCGTCAGCACACTGGGAATCGATCGGGCCAAACTACGGCCAATAAAACGCCGATAATCCAGTCGCCACAAAAATACCAGCAGCGCTATAGCCAGCACCGCGTGAATGGCTTCCGCATTCATCACCAGCCGGATCAGCCAGTCATGGATCACGCGGCCAATGCGCGCATTGGCGCTTTGCGTCATGAGCAATCCGATACCCAGCAACGCCATGCTGACAATCAGCATAAGCTGATCCAGCGTCAAGGCCACCGGGCTTAAGGCTACGGCGAAGCGCCGGATTGGTGCCACCATCGCATCTTCCGGCATTGCCGAGATCGCCTTGGAGCGCGGCTTGGCCCAGGCGGTGCGCGTGGGCCAGTTGATTTTATTACTCCCGCCGGCCATCACCACGCCTCCTTGATAATTTGAAAATGCAATTTTCCCCAGACTTCCGCAGCGCGGACGCCCCGGCATGAATCATGCGGATGATGTTGAAATAATAATACGTGCACACCGCAGCCAATTCCGTGCCGCCTATTCAGAGACATCCATGTCCCCCCGCCACCTGGAACATCCAGCACGCGGAGGGTTGTCCGAACCGGTCCAGTAAATGACCGATAAGCGTCAACTATTATAAACATATTTTTGTTGATTACTCCAATGTGCGTTATTTTTTGATCTTGGAGCAGGTGTAAATGGCTTGGCGCTAATTTTGGCCATTAACCTGTTTGGTGGATATCATAAGCCAGTGGTTTATTGAGGAGTTGATGTTAATATGGTAGCGCATGAAAGGAATAAAGCGATGATAAATCAAATAAACAGGCCTTGGCGCAGCGGTGGTATTTTCCTGGCGGTCTCAGCTTTGCTGATGGGTTTATTGGCCCTGATCAACTACCAGCGCGGTCCGGCCCAGGCGGCCGGCCTGAATTCCGGCGTTGGCAAGGACCGCCCCATTACGCTACGGGGCCGCCTTCTTGGCGGAGGAAAGCTGAGCACCGCCAAATGGAAGGGTAAAGTCATTGTGGTGGATTTCTGGGGTACATGGTGCCCGTGGTGCCTAAAAGAAGCCCCTTATATCGAGAAACTGTACAGCCAGTACCATGGCCACGGCCTTGAGGTTCTTGGCATTCCGGTACTCTCACCGGCCGCATCTGTGAACAGCTATCGCAAGGCTCATCCGAAAGAATCTTGGCCGCAGATTTTTAACGAGAATCCGGGAAACGGAGCCTTGGCACAAAAACTCGGCATTCGTGGTTTTCCGACGGAATTTGTGATTGATCGCCGGGGAATTCTGCGGCATATCATCGTCGGCTACGACCCGCACCAACTGGCTGCGGATGTGCAAAAGTTGCTGGCCGGGAAAGGCCATTAAGATGATGGCCCGGCGGTCGAGGTATGATGTGTTAATGCGACTGCCGCCACGGATTCCGCCGGGAATTCACAATCGCATCGCCCATGACCGGAAAATGACGAACGAACGCAGCGCGTTTGAATTTCTGCATCAAACCGTCCGCAACCACTTTGCCGGACGGCCAACACCTTCACTTCTTCCCGCAGGCTCGTGAACGGTTACAAGCCTACAAGGCCGGGGGTGCCGAAGGGCATAACTTCGCCAATTCGCATTTTTCACAACTCGGCTTTCTGGAGCCACATACCTTGCGGCCATGGGAAATCAGCAAGTGCGCGAATAATGTCCAATCCTGGCGCGGAATTAATTCCATGAGGTCCTGTTCCACTTTCTCGGGATCCTCGTGCGGCGATAGCCCCAAACGACGGGCCATACGTCCCACATGGGTGTCAACCACAATACCGATTTTTTTTCCGAAAGCATCGCCCAAAACCACATTCGCCGTTTTACGCCCCACACCGCGTAGAGCTGTAAGTGCTTCCATAGTATCCGGCACGTTGCCGCCATACAGTGCCATGAGTTGTTGCGCGGTTTGTTGGATGGCTTTGGCCTTGGCCCGGAAAAACCCCGTACTTTTGATGATGGCTTCAATGTCCTGTATATTCGCCGCCGCCAGTGCCTGGGCGTCGGGAAATCGTTGGAACAGTACCGGCGTAACGAGATTGACACGCACATCCGTGCACTGCGCGGAAAGAATGGTGGCCACCAGCAATTCCAACGGGGAACCATAATGCAGCGCGCAATGTGCATCGGGATACATTTTTTTGAGCAATGCCAGTATGTCATCACTGCGTTTCCGTCTGCCCCGGACTGTTTCCGGTGCACAACCCTTCACCTGAGGTTTTGTTTGCATAAAAACTCCAACTATCATTCTCCGGCACTGCGCAACACGGGTATAATAACTTCTTGCGGCACTCCGCTCACGCCGGCGCCGCCACACGGGTTGCGGTCCGGATTCACCGCGATCACGTTGACCTCGAATAGACGCTTAGTTACCTGATCCACCGTGGAAGGCGTTCCAGCGTTTTAAGTATGGAAAGATTTTGCGGATCTTTTGCTGCGTCGCGTGGTACAATCTTTTTAATGTATAGGCGAATGAACGATTCCACCATCGGGCCTCCGGGATAGAGTGTAAAAATATGGCGGAAAAATAATTATGACTAACGCCAATAAGATGAAAATCATGTCAACGCAGTGGCTCCTGCGACTACTGCAGATTATTTCGCTATTAGCCATCGTGGCCTGCATTGTTACGATTGTCCACATGATTCCAGCGGGTGCCAGTATTGCGCGCTGGCGCGGATGGCTGGCGGGGGCGGGGCGCGGCGGAATCGGAATCACAGCGTTTATCATCATTTATATCGTCGCCACCGTTCTATTGGTTCCCGGAACCGCCCTCGCGTTAGTCGCGGGGGTACTATACGGGCCATGGTGGGGCACGCTGATTGTTTCCGTCGGAGCAACATTGGGCGCGACAATGGCATATCTGCTGGGACGTTGTGCGTTCAGATCAGCAGTTGAAAGGGCCACGGCTAAAAACCCTAAATTTGCCGCAATTGATCGGGCGATTGGGAAAAATGGATGGAAAATTCTCGCGTTGCTGCGGTTATCTCCGGTGGTACCCTTCAGTCTGAGCAATTATTTTTTCGGGACGACATCTATACGGTTTACCCCGTATGTGCTGGTGACATGGATTTGCATGCCGCCCCGAAAGGTGCTTTACGTCTATCTCGGTTACGCGGCCAGTCAGGCGGCGGAATTTGGCAAAGTCAAGTTCAACGACTGGCGGCACTGGACGTTGCTGGGCGTGGGCTTGTTGCTGCTTGTGGCGGCGAGTATTTATATCACCAAATTAACCAAGCGGGCCGTGACCGAAGAATCAGAAGTTACTGACCTAAAAGCGTCGACGAAAACTACCGCCCCAACGGTTTCCAGTCGTTCGCACCGACCACTTATACTGGCGCTACTGGCCGTGGTGATGCTTGTTTTGACGGTCTGCATCTGGTTCAATCGTGGGCCGATAACGGTGTGGTTGGGTCCGCCAAGGTAAGCAACGAGAACGCAACAACTTCGGGATTTGTGTTGCCACCAAGTACTCCGCAACCGCCAGTGACAAGGGCTATGTCCGCACAACGCGACGGGACTATTTTGGAGAGTTATTGCGGGCTTGTTCCCAGTTTGTTCGTAATAATGGCCGAACTGGCTTTAACTCCAGGGGCAATATCACTAGGATGGAGGGATGAATTGCGAGTGCCCCGGGCTGGCATGTACCGGAACCGTGGCCTCGCCGGCTTGTACAAGGTTACAGCTTATGTTTTCCATGATCCCCCGGCTGCCGCTGGCACTGTTTGAAAATCTTTTTGACGGACCAGACATCATCATTGTTTTGGTCATCGCGTTGCTGTTTTTTGGGAATCGTTTGCCCGGGGTAGCCAAGAGTCTTGGGCGTTCTATTTTTGAATTTAAAAAGGGATTGACGGAAACCAAGGAAGAGCTTGACCGTTCCATGAAGGAACCACCATCGGATAAGCCGGAAGTCACCGCTCCACCTTCCAAAGTGAATCCCCCCGCGCTTTCCCAAGGCCACCATATCAGCGATGAGCCGTGAACAAACGAGCCACAGAGATACTGGAGGACCCCAGCGCGGCTCCGCCACAACCAGAATGTCACGCGGAGTCGCGGAGATAACAAAACGCGACCACGGAGCAGAGATTTTTGGAAAGCTGTGCCGAAAAACGCTACTAAAGAATCTTCGCACGCTGCGAAGAATTGGATGGATTGTGGCACAGCGCGGCTCCGCCACAACCAGAATGTCATCCCGCCTGCCGTTCTCGTGTTTCCGATGCAGGCAAGATGCCTGCGGTACTACGGATTCCACCGGCAACTTTGGATGAAAGAATCCCCGGCGCTTTTATCATACCCCACCGCTGTATCCATTGGCCACAATAAGCGGCCACAATAAGTGACGGGGAATTTACGCCCGCGCCGGGATAGTTGTCCGCCATGGGTGCCAGAGCAGATGCCGAGGGTGATTTCCGTGCAGACGGTCATGCTCATAGCATACGACCTGATGTGGACAGTTGTTGTCCACGTGGCAAATTACAGCTCCGTCTGGTCGTTTTGAACGCAGCGAATGGATGTCAGCTTTTCACGTCCCTACCAGATGCGATTAATGCCGTAATGGTCAAAACTTACGTCTTTCCCGATGAGGGCCATGGATTCGATCTGTGCTTGTGCGATCAACATGCGGTCAAATGGATCACGGTGTTCACCGGGGAGCTTTCCTGCGCACATGGCATGCGCGATGTTCATGGGCAGCGGATCAAATCCCGCTTGCGTCAAGACCCCGGAAAAATCGGCCAAGAGCGCCTCCGGCACCGTCAATTTTTTCGCGCGGACCTTGATTGCAATTTCCCATGCGGACGCCGCGCTGACGAACACCCTGTTGGTTGACAAACTGATGGCATGGGAAGCCTGTTTCGACAGGGCAGGATGGTCCGCCAGCCACCAAATCAAAGCGTGCGTATCCAGAAGAACCTTCAAGATTCCCGCTCCCACAAATCCAGTTCCGCCGGCGACAGCGGATCGAATGCGCCGGGTTTGATGACAATCTGCCCCTTAAAAGCGCCTGGACGCCGTCGGCTACGATCTTTTATCGCCACCAGTCGCACCACCGGGTCCCGCCCGCGTTTGATTGTGACCTCCTCGCCCCGCTCCACGCGCGCAATGATCTCTGAGAGATGCGTTTTAGCTTCATGGACGGTGACAAATTGCACGGCAACACTCCGAATTACCTGTCGGCAATTAACCGGCAGGGTAACAATACGTCCCCGCCACTAATTGACTAATTCAGGTTAGCTATTCCAGTACATCATAAACAGTAATGCGCATGGAGCGGATGCAAGGCTTGCCGCCGCGCTTGTCAGGTTCCACTGGGATGATATTCCTGTAGTCCATGGATCTGATCATATCCGGCGGGCTTGGCCACTTCAACTCAATGACACCACATATACCACCAAGGTGTGCCCGTTTTTATCGGGATATGCAAAACGTATGGAAAAATGGAGGTGTTGCTTTCTCATGCTGTCCTTCATGTAGCCGCTCATGCCCGCCGCTTTCTATGCTGGTCGGATTTCTTTTGTAAAGTCCGCCGCACGACCGCAGGGTCGGCATGCTCGCCTCGGTCAAGAGATGTCAAACAGCGCCGAAGTTGGTTATTGAACTTCTGAAGTTGGGCGGATCGGGCCTGGTCATGACCCTTTAACAGACGCAGCGCTTCGCGCACAACTTCGCTCGCCGAGTTGTAGCGGCCACTTGCGACCCTGGCCTGCACCAGACGCTCCAATTCAGATGTAAGCGAAACGTTCATAGTACTACAACGCTACAAATGCTCAAGAAAATATACTTGGCTGACCGATGAAGCCTTTCAGGAGCCGTATTTCTGA
>JBMFGW010000053.1:0-25533 GCA_049977145.1 Phycisphaerae bacterium | reverse complement strand
AACCCGGTGGTCCGGTTGCCATAGTGGGCGAACCACCGGATTATCATCCGGTGCTCCGGGGGCGCGGCGCGGTCAAAAGAAGACCGTGGTGATAACCCGGTGGTCCGGTTGCCATAGTGGACGAACCACCGGATTATCATCCGGTGCTCCGGGGGAGCGGCGCGGTCAAAAGAACACCGTGGTGATAACCCGGTGGTCCGTTTGCAACAGTGGACGAACCACCGGATTATCATCCGGTGCTCCGGGGGAGCGGCGCGGTCAAAAGAACACCGTAAGTCCGCGAATTCACCAATGGTTTGGGCCTGCGACACATTTGGCAGAATCCGTCACAGGCACCAGCGGAGTGGATGCTTCCCACCATGCTGGAGGCAGCGGCGCAAAAGCGGTAGAATCGGGACTACGGAAATCCGCGGCCCAAGGCCCCGGCATCAGCCGTTGATAAGATAATCAGAAGTAAGGATTCATTAATGTCCACGACCACTGCTGTTGAACCGCAATATAAAGTGCTGATTGGCATGGAAATCCATGTGCAGTTGGCGACAAAATCCAAAATGTTTACCGGGGCCGCCAATGGGTTTGGCGGTGAACCGAATTCGCAGGTGGACCCGGTGATTCTGGGGCTGCCGGGCGTGTTGCCGGTGATTAACAAACGGGCGGTGGAAATGGCGATGATGGTGGGCTTGGCCTTGAACTGCCAGATCGCGGCGCAGACCAAGTGGGACCGCAAAAGTTATTACTACCCGGATTTACCCAAAAATTATCAGATCAGCCAATATGATCAACCGCTTTGCGGTCCCGGCAGCATGGAATTGCCGTTACCCGACGGTACTGGTAAAACGATTCGCATTCGCAGAGCGCATCTGGAAGAAGATGCGGGCAAATTGCTGCATGAAGCCGGCATGACGGAATCTCTGGTGGATTTGAACCGCGCCGGAACACCATTACTGGAAATTGTTACCGAGCCGGACCTGCATAGTCCGGAAGAAGCTAGACTTTTTGGTGAAGAACTCCGCCGGATTTGCCGGTATCTGGCGGTTTCGCACGGCATTATGCAGCAGGGGCATATGCGGTTTGAGCCTAATATCAATTTACATATCTATCACCATGGAAAAACGATTAAAACGGCCATCACCGAGGTTAAAAATCTTAACAGCTTCCGAGCCGTGGAACGGGCGTGCAGCTATGAAATTCAGCGGCAGTTGGCGGAATTTCTCGCCAATCCGGAGGTGGTGCCCAGTCAGGGGAAATCCACCCGCGGCTGGGATGATGACAAAGGCATGACCTTGCTGCAGAGAGAAAAAGAAGAAGCCCATGATTACCGCTATTTTCCCGATCCGGATTTAGTGCCGCTACATGTAGATTCAACCTGGGTAAATCAGATTCGCTCCGGTGTGGTGGAACTGCCGATTGCCCGCAGAAAGCGGTACCAGGAAAAGTTCGGCATGTCCGCCAAGGAAGCTTTCTCGCTGACGGAAGAACGCGATGTAGCGGATTTGTTTGATCGTGCGGCTTCTCTGGGCGCACCGGCACGCCGGCTGACCAATCTGTTTTTAGGCCCGGCGGCGAAAATGGCCAACGAAGCGGCTTCCGCCGAGGCCGCAACGGTGTTAATCAGTGATCTGCCCGTCACAGCGCAACAGTACGCCAAACTGGCGGAACTAATTGAATCCGGCGGCATCAGCGCGACATCAGCGGTCCCAATTTTTGAATATCTGGTCAAGCACCTGGATGCTGATCCGGCCAAGGCGGCGCAGGAACTGGGACTGGTGCAGGTACGGGATCAAAACCAAACCGAAGCCTGGGTAGCACAGGCCTTGGCCGCCAATCCACAGGCGATCAGCGATTACAAAAATAATCCTAAGAAAAAACAGGCTTCTCTGGGCTTTTTACGCGGCGCGGTCATGAAGGCCAGCCAAGGCAAGGCTGATCCCAAACTCGTTGCGGAAATTCTGGAAGCCAAACTCAAGGCATAAGGGAGTGGTACATGATTAGACGATGCCGTTTTACCGGAATGGTTTCGATTCTGGTTGCAGCCAGCGTGTTTCTGGTGAACCCTTCGCTCCACGCCTTGCCGAAAGATAATAAGGGTTCGATCCATTTGAAAGTCTATAACGCCCCGGGTTTTTATGTGTTTCATACGGATGTGGGGCTGAAAACACTGCGGCAAATCTGGCTGCGGATGAATTTCGTCGCCGAGGCGTATCAGAAGCGGCTGCATGCTATTTTTGGTGGCGCAGTTACCCAAAAACTCCCGTTTTATATTTTTAAGAATTCTCATGAATATTACGCGGATGGCGGCATGCCGGGCAGCGCGGGCGTATTCGAATACAATTACACTGGACAATGGCTGATGGCTATTGGCGGCCAACACCTGACGCACCAGCGCTGGCATATCATTCAACATGAGGGTTTTCATCAGTTTACGTTTGCATTTATCCATCGGTTTCTTCCCGCTTGGGCCAATGAAGGAACGGCGGAATTTTTTGGCGAAGGGCTTTTTACCGGGTCCAGTTTCGTTACCGGATGGATACCGCCGTATCGTGAAGCTCGGATTAAATATGAAATCAAACATAATAAATTCAAAACCATTCATGCCATTCGTGAAATGAGCTATCGCAAATGGAATGATGTGCTCATGGGCACCAACTATGATGAAGCCTGGTCGATGATTTATTTTCTCGCGTATGCCAACGATGGCCGCTA
This sequence comes from Phycisphaerae bacterium, assembly GCA_049977145.1. Classification (GTDB taxonomy): domain Bacteria; phylum Planctomycetota; class Phycisphaerae; order WQYP01; family WQYP01; genus JAMDCX01. Next base: position 22,830 of record JBMFGW010000053.1, on the reverse strand, counting down.
TGCCGTGCCCTTTACACAATATTTGCGACTCTATCGGGAGGGCTTGGACGCCGAAACCGCATGGGACCGAATCTTCGGAAATGATGATCTGGCTTTTCAGCGCTTATACGTGAAATACTGGATGAACATGCCGCCTAACGCCACTGCGGAACTGTATGCCGGCGTGCAGACAGAGGCACTGACTAATTTCCTCGCCCGGGCATACACGTTAAAGCAGCGGTTTCTCTCTGCCCGGAGCTTTCTATCCGCCGCCAAGGATGGCACATTGAAAGTTTATCATTTTCCCGATCGGCTTTGGCTGCCGCCGAACCTTTTGACCCATGCGCTGCGTGAATCCAGGCACATCGGCGCCTGGTCGATACAACTATCCGGCCTTCCCAAACTGATCTGCACGATGCCCGATGGCACAAAAATCATCGGCCACTTCCGTATTGCGGACAATCGGCCTGTGGGTGTGAACGTAACAGCCGTTTCCAGTGGGAAAAAAGCCAAATCCTTGTCTCGTCTTGAAACCGTCGCCCGTTAGTACTACGGCGCGAGTTCCTAATCGCCCCCTGCGTTAATCGTGGACAAGCGGAATTCGGCAGGGCGTTTTTGGCCTTCAAAAGCCGAAGTCTCGCTGTAGTATTAGCGGGCGTACTTCGGAGGGTTGGCGCGGCACGACATGATGCCAATCTACAGCATATTGTTCAATTATTGCCGAAATGGTTATTATTTTGTTATGTCTACAGAAGGCATTGATCGCATCCTGCTTACTTCCACCGCCATTAACCGGCGCGTCGGCCAAATGGCCAGGGAAATTGGCGCCGCCTACGGTAAGCGGGAAATCATCATTGTGCCGGTGCTCACCGGCTCGATGATTTTCATGGCCGACCTGATCCGCCGCCTGCCTCTAAAAATGCGCATCGATGTGGTCGCTGTATCCAGCTATCCTGGCCGCAGCATCACCAGCCGTGGCGTAGATATTCTATTCCCCGGCACGCTACCCATTCGCGGCCGCGCGGTGTTGATTGTTGACGACATTTTGGAAAGCGGCCAAAGCCTTCAAGCGGTGGCGAAACTGCTGCGAAAACGTGGTGCCAAATCCACCAACACCTGTGTACTGCTGCGTAAGCCGCAAGCCAAAAAAAATGGCCTTACAGCGGATTTTATCGGTTTTGACATTCCCGATGATTTCGTTGTCGGCTATGGCATGGACTACAATCATTACTATCGTAATTTACCTTATATTGCCATATTGACCCCACGCTCCCCGGCGAAAAAAGACTCGGCTTCCAACGCTACACCCGGCACCTGCGGGACGCGGTCGCGGCTCTCGAAAAACGGCTGTGGTCGCACGGCCTGATGGACATCGGGACTGTAGGTCCGGCGGGTAGTGGCGGTTTTCATCCCGGCCTGGCCACCAACAAGTCGGGGTGTGAACGATTACTTCCGATCATTGACAATAACCGCTTCGGCCAAGATGAAAAACCATGGCCGTGTACGCAGCAGGCAATTGTTACGCCAGCCATGGCGCGTTAGACTTTCCATTGCACCAGCCTCTTTCCGGTATAACGGCTGCGGCGTGGTATAATAATGGGTCGGATGAAAGGGTATTATATGTCACTTTTTCAAAAAGTTCGTGGTGAATTCATTGATATTATTCAATGGACGGAACCGGCCGGCAGTGATTTTCTGGCCTTCCGCTTCGAGCGTTACCACAATGAAATCAAAATGGGCGCCAAACTGACCGTGCGCGAAGGGCAGGTTGCCGCGTTCGTTAATGAGGGCAAACTGGCTGATGTTTTCAGTCCGGGCATGTACACGCTGTCCACGGAGAACATGCCGATATTGTCCACCCTCAAAGGCTGGAAATATGGGTTTGACTCCCCGTTCCGGGCGGAAGTGTATTTTATTCTTACCCGTCAGTTTACGGATTTGAAATGGGGCACGCCAAATCCGATCATGCTGCGGGATGCGGAACTGGGCGTGGTGCGAATTCGGGCGTTCGGCACGTATGCCATGCGCATAAGCGATCCGGCGGTATTTCTGCGCCAGCAAATTGCCACGAATCCGGAACTCGAGACGGTGCAGGTTTCCGGGCAAATTCGTGATACCATTGTCAGCCGCTTTACCGATACGCTTGGGGAAGCCCATATTCCCGCGCTCGAATTGGCGGGTAATTATGACAAACTCAACAAACTGGCGTTGGAAAAAATCAAGACGGATCTGGCCACGCTGGGAATTGAGTTGACTTTATTCTATGTGGAAAATATATCCCTGCCGCCGGAAGTGGAGCAAGCCATGGATACCCGCACGCGTATGGGTGTCCTGGGGGATATGAATCAATTTACCCGCTATCAGGTCGCCACGGCCATTCCGGAAGCTGCCAGTAATCCCTCCGGCTTCGCCGGCATGGGGGCGGGCATGGGCGCCGGTGTGGGAATGGGCATGGTCATGGGAAATCAGATGGGATCGGCCATGAATTCCGCGGTTGGCTCGCCACCGCCGGTTCCACCAGTATCATCGTATTTCGTGGCCATTGACGGCCGGCAGGTGGGGCCTTTTGATATGACTACACTGGCCGGAAAAATTAAATCCGGTGACGTAAAACCGGCCACGCTGGTGTGGAAAAACGGTATGGCCAACTGGGCGGCTGCGGACAGTGTCGCGGAAATTAAAGACTTGTTCCCCGTTACGCCGCCGCCACTGCCCTGAACAGGAACTGCGCACAACCGCTTTATGGAATAATGGAAATGAAATCGACGGTAGAACAAATCCGCGCTCGATTTGACCATGATGTGGAGCGCTTCAGCAACCTTGAGACCGGCCAATCCGCCACGATGGATGCGCCGCTGTGTCTGGAGTTAGTTACCAGCGCTGCCGCCGCCGTTACACCCCGGGCCAGAGCAGTGTTGGATATCGGCTGTGGTGCCGGCAATTACACGCTTAAAATGCTGCAAAAAATACCGAACCTGGATTGCACGCTGATGGATTTAAGCCAGCCCATGCTGGATCGCGCCCGTCAGCGAGTCAGCTCGGCGACCGGCGGCGAGGTGAGAACACTGCAGACGGATGTACGCAGTGCCACGTTTGCGGCGGGAAGTTTTGATATTGTTCTAGCCGCGGCGGTGCTGCATCACCTGCGTACCGATGAGCAGTGGAGGCAGGTGTTTTCATCGGTGCTGCGCTGGTTGCGGCCAGGCGGATCGTTTTGGGTATTTGATTACCTCGAACAATCAACAGCGCCCGTCCAAGAGTTAATGCGGCAACGCTATGGTGAATACCTTTATCAGCTCAAGGGTGGCGGCGAGGTCGGCGAAAAATATCGTGATTCGGTATTCGCCTATATTGAAGCGGAAGATACTCCTAAACCACTTCTGTGGCAGATCAGTTTATTGGTCGATGTTGGTTTTGTGGATTTGGAAATACTGCATAAGAACGGCCCATTCGCCGCATTCGGCGGACATAAGGCTCGCCAATAAGGCCCGTTTGGCGTTGCAACTCAGCCTCTCATATACCGCTTGCGGTTTTTACGCCATATTTTCGTTTAGCCGCGTGGGCTTGGTCGGCGTGTTTTTCCGTAAACGTTGCCCCTGCCCAAAGATATGGGCAAACCCTGGTATGCTGGGGCAAGCTGCAACAGCGATTGGAAATGGCGCCCCGTATCATGGCCTACGAAACTTCCCTGTAAAAGTGCGCACTGCCTGGCCACCGCCATACGCTGGTTATTTGACTTTATACCAGCCGGAGGGGATTATTGCTGCATGGAAAACAGTAATAAACTTATCGGTGAAGGCTTTACCTTTGACGATGTACTCATGGTGCCGGGGCGCAGTGATTTTGTTCCCTCCGAGGCGGATACCCGCACGCGACTCACGCGGCGCATTGAGCTGAATTTACCGCTGATCTCGGCCCCAATGGATACGGTGACGGAAGCGGCCTTGGCTATTGCGCTGGCACAGGAAGGGGGGCTGGGGTGCATTCATAAAAATATGTCCATTGAACATCAATGCCGGGAGGTGGAAAAGGTCAAACGCTCCGCTAACGGCATTATCACCGATCCGGTAACCTTGCCACCGGACGCCACCGTTGGCCGCGCCCGGCAAATCATGAAGGAGCAGAATATCAGCGGCATTCCGATTGTGGATCCGACCGATGGGGGGCTGGCGGGCATCCTGACGCGGCGGGATCTTAAATTTATTGAAGGCGATGACAACCATCCGGTGCGGGATTTGATGACGCGTAATAATCTGGTTACCGCGCCGCCCGATACCCCACTGGAAAAAGCGGAAATACTTTTGAACAATGCCCGGGTGGAGAAATTGCTGCTGGTGGATGAGAGACGGCGGCTTTGCGGCATGATTACCATGCGCGATATTGATAAAACGCATCAGTTTCCCCGCGCCTGCAAAGATGCGCGGGGGCGGCTGCGGGTGGGAGCGGCGGTGGGGGTGAAACATTTTGATCGGGTCAGCGCGCTGATTACCTCCGGAGTCGATGTGCTGGTGGTGGATACGGCCCATGGACATTCCGCCAATGTGATGGATACCGTGCGTACGATAAAACGTAAATTTGATATTGATGTCATTGCTGGAAATATCGCCACCGGCGAGGCGGCCCAGGACCTTATTGATGCCGGCGCCGATGCGTTAAAAGTCGGTATAGGTCCCGGTAGTATTTGTACCACGCGCATTGTCAGCGGAGTGGGAGTGCCGCAGATCACCGCCATTATGAATGTGGTGGCAGTGGCTGGGCCGTTGGGGGTGCCGGTTATAGCTGATGGCGGCGTTCGCCACAGCGGCGATATTACCAAAGCGTTGGCTGTCGGCGCGAATGCGGTAATGATGGGGTCTTTGTTTGCGGGCTTAGATGAAAGTCCCGGTGAGTTAGTGATTCATCGTGGGCGCCGGTTCAAAAGTTATCGCGGAATGGGATCCATGGGGGCCATGATCCAAGGTTCTGCGGATCGCTACGGGCAGGCTGCGGTGCGGCAATCCAGTAAACTCGTACCCGAAGGCGTAGAGGGGCTGGTGCATTACCGTGGGCCTTTGGGTGATTTTGTATATCAGATGGTGGGCGGGCTTCGCGCGGGCATGGGATATTGCGGAGCCAGAACCGTTGCTGAACTCCAGAAGAAATCTCGTTTCGTGCGGGTCACGCACGCCAGTATGGTCGAAAGCCACCCTCATGATATTACCATCACCCGCGAAAGCCCGAATTATTACACTGCTGATAACGGTACGGATGAATAATTCCGCCCCGGCGGTGAGCCGGTGGCGTTGTGAGTAACCACAATGCTGATAGGATTTTCGGCAGTGTGGATAAAAGCTGTGGGTAAAATTAAGAGTATTAGGATCTGGTACGCTCTGCTGGTGAACTTATTGCAGGTTTATCTTTCGCAGGCGTAACGCATTGGTGATGACGGAAACACTGCTGAAACTCATGGCGGCGGCGGCTATCATAGGGCTTAGCAGAATACCGAAAAAAGGATATAAAATGCCTGCGGCAATGGGAATACCCACAATATTGTAGCCAAACGCCCACACCAGATTCTGACGGATATTGCGCATGGTTGCGATGCTCAAGGTTCTGGCATGCAGAATACCCTCGAGATCACCGTGCAACAGCGTTACGCCCGCACTGGCGATCGCGACATCCGTGCCGGTGCCCATGGCGATGCCCACATCCGCCTGTGCCAGCGCCGGAGCATCGTTGATACCATCACCCGCCATGGCGACTTTTCGCCCCTGGCTTTGCAGGCGACGGATGACCTGATCCTTTTCCTGCGGCAGCACGCCGGCTTCAACGGTGTCGATATTCAGTTGGCGTGCCACCGCCGCAGCGGTGCTTTCATTATCGCCGGTAATCATAACCACAGATAAGCCGAGTGTTTTAAGTTTCTGGACTATTTTCACCGCCTCGGGACGCACTGGATCAGCGATGCCGATAAGCCCAGAAAGTTGGCCGTCCACGGCTACATAAATGACGGTCTGTCCCTGGGTTCGCAGAGATTCAACCGCTGGATCCGCCAGATCGATTGCGACATTGTGCAGGCCCATCAGCGCGGCATTGCCGGCGTAAATCAGGCGGTCTTCCACCCGGCCAGTGACACCCTTTCCACTGCAAGACTGAAAATTCTGCACCGGCGGCAGGGACAGATGCTTTTCCCGTGCCGCTTTGATGATCGCCGCGGCCAGAGGGTGTTCGCTTCCGTGCTCCAGCGCCGCAGCGTACTGCAGTAATTCATCTGTCGTGGCGTGGTTCCGGGGTTGAACCGTGATGACGGTGGGTTTGCCCTCGGTAAGCGTGCCGGTTTTATCCAGCGCAATGGTATCAATTTTTTCCATGCGCTCCAGCACTTCAGCATTTTTTATCAACACACCCGATTGGGCGGCCCGGCCGACACCTACCATAATGGACATCGGGGTCGCCAGCCCCAAGGCGCACGGACAGGCGATCATTACCACGGCTAACGCATTGACCAGGGCGTAGGCCATGGCCGGGGTGGGGCCAAAGATGGACCACACAATAAACGTGAGAAGCGCCGATCCGACGACAGTCGGCACAAATATCCCCGCGACTTTATCGGCAAGCTTCTGAATCGGCGCCCGGCTGCGTTGCGCCTGGGCCACCAAGCTGACAATGTGGGCCAGCAGCGTTTCGGATCCAACTTTTTGGGCTTGCATCAGCAGGCCGCCAGCCCCATTAACAGTTCCGCCGATCACACTGTTACCGGCGTGTTTCTCCACCGGTATGGGTTCTCCGGAAATCATGGATTCATCAACACTGCTGGCACCTTCCCGCACCACGCCATCGGTGGGAATTGTTTCGCCGGGGCGCACGCGCAGCATGTCACCGGCAATGACCTGATCCAGGGCCACATCATTCTCCGTGCCATCGGCTGCGACGCGCCGGGCTATTTTGGGCGACAAATCCAGCAGGGCACGGATGGCAGAGCCGGTCTTGCTCCGGGCACGCAACTCCAGCATCTGGCCCAACAACACCAGTACGGTAATGACGGCGGCGGCCTCAAAATAGGTGTGCACGACGCCCGGATGCGATTGAAAAGCCCGCGGAAATAGTCCCGGCGCCAGCGTTGCCGCGAGACTGTACCCATACGCCACACTCACGCCCAAACCAATGAGCGTAAACATATTGAGATTCCAAGTTTTAATTGAAACCCATGCCCTTACAAAAAAGGGCCAGCCACACCAGAATACCACCGGTGTTGCCAGAATAAGATTTACCCAATTTAACCACGCGGCGGCGTTAAGACCGGCAAAGCCAAAATCCGCCAGCATGGACAGGACAAAAACCGGGGCGGTCAACATCAGCCCAATCCAGAAGCGGCGGGACATATCCTTAAGCTCCGGGTTTTCTTCACTTCCTGCCGCCTGAACTTCCATGGGTTCCAGAGCCATGCCGCATTTAGGGCAGGCGCCGGGTTGATCGCGAATAATTTCCGGATCCATGGGACAGGTGTATTTTGTGGTTTTGGGGCGCGCGATTCCCAGCGGCACCGCCGGTTCCAATGCCATGCCGCATTTGGGGCAGGCCCCCGGCTTCGAACTGACCACTTCCGGATCCATTGGGCAGATATAGTGTGTACTGGTAACAGAACAACAAGCGCCCGCTGCGGCGGGCGCTGCCATAGCGGTGGCAGCGCGGACTGATTTTGCCGCAGTGGAACTGCCGAGTTGGACCATCAATTCAGGCTTGGGATGCGGTGCTGTTTTATGAAGATATTTTTCCGGATCCGTTTGAAATTTTTCCAAACAGCGGCGACCGCAAAAGTAATAGGTTATTCCAGCATAATCCCACTTCCCCGCGGATTTCTCCGGTGCAACAGTCATGCCGCAAACCGGGTCGATAACTTGTGGCGCACCAGTTCCAGATTCCCTTGCTGATGCGTCTAATTTCATCAGGACTTATCCCATTATTCGCGCATCATCATACGCGATAATTGCAGCAACTCTTCACAAGCCGCATCCACGTGCGTGCCACCACCCCGACTGGCATGGATTACGCAATGATTAAGGTGATTTTGCCATAATTTCATGGAGACCCGCAAAAGCGATTTTTGCAGCGCTGCCATCTGGATCATGATATCAGCGCAATACCTGTCGCGTTCCACCATCTTCTGCACACCACGGATTTGTCCTTCTATGCGCCGCAAATGCTGCATGTAGTAAATTTTACTATCCGGATCAGACGCCAGATCGCAACCGCCCGCTCCAGTTTGCATCCGGCCCGGCTGCGGATGTTTGACTGCGGCCTTGACCGTGGATGCCCCGCCTCTGGGGCCGTGCGCCTTCAATTTTTTCGCCACGATATTACACTCCACATCAATATACCACCATTGGGTATGCTTTATGATATTACAAGTTCCCAAGGCCCCGGTCAAGACTGCAACCTCCAACGCTACTACCGTCCCAATTGCTGTTTCGCGATCCTCAGCACCGTAGCTTTGGGGGGCGGGCATCCTGCTCGACAGTAAATCTTTACGCTGCTATAACCGTGCTGCCGCGCTGTGGGGGGATTATTTTATAATTCTGTCGCCGCTGGCTGAACCAGGACGGCGGGCATGTCACAGCCATATTCGCTTGGTTGGCGGCGGTGTGATATTCTAAATAATGTTGGGTTATATGTAGAGTTGACGCACGCGATGAACATTGAACACCCGCTACTTCAAATTGCCGTGATCCTGGTGGCGGCGCGCTTTTGTGGCGCGCTGTTGCGGCTGTTAGGGCAGCCGGAGGTGATCGGAGAGATGATTGGCGGCTTAGTGATCGGTCCGTCGGTACTGGGGTTGCTGGCGCATGGCGCTTATTTTCAGTGGCTGTTTCCCACCAGGAGTATGGAGTTTCTGCAACTGCTGGCGGAATTGGGCGTCATGTTTTTCATGTTTATCGTGGGCTTGGAACTGGATTTAGTGCGTGTGCGCGGCAAAGGGGCCAGCGTGGTGGCCACGGGGGTCGTGAGCCTGTTGGGGCCATTTGCCGGCGGATTGCTTATCGCCGGGTTGATGCTCAAAAATCCCTCCCTGGTGGGACACGTCAAATCGCCGGCGGCGTTTATTTTGATGGCGGCGCTGGCGATGGGGATGACGGCATTTCCAGTTTTGGCGCGGATCATCAATGAGCAGGATCTTAAAGAAACCAAAGTGGGAGCGTTTGTCATTACCGCCGGCGCGGTATTGGATGTTTCCGGATGGTGTCTGCTGGCGGTGGTATACGGTCTGGCCAAAGTGCAACTGGCGGGCGGCGGAAGTGTATTGGAATCAATTGGCCTGGGGGTTAAAACGGCATTTCTCGCGGCCGCGTATATCGTGGTCATGATGTTTTTTGTCCGGCGCTTTCTGTGGCGTTTTCTGGCGCATTTTGAAGTCCGGGGCCATATTACCCGTAATGTTCTGGCGCTGACATTCTTTTTATTATTGCTTAGCAGTCTGGTTACCACCGCGGTGGGTATCAATGCAATTTTTGGTGCGTTCATGCTGGGCCTGGTGTTTCCATCCAATCAACAGTTTGTGCGGCACATCACCAGCAAGCTGGAAGATATCACCCTGCTTTTGCTGTTGCCGATATTTTTCGCCACCATCGGCATGCGTACCAACATTGCCTTGTTGCATTCTCGGGCGGCTTGGCAATCCTGGGGTTATCTCATCGCGGCCTTGATGTTGCTGAAATTCCTCTGCAGCAGTGTGACGGCCAAAGTCACCGGTGCCAATTGGAGCACCGCGGGATTAACCGGTCTGCTGATGAACACCCACGGCGTGGTAGAACTGGTGGTGCTAAGTCTGGCCTGGCAGATGGGCGCTATTAGCTCCACGACGCTGACTGTGCTGGTGCTGGCGTTTCTCACTATTACCACGATTTCCTCAGTACTGGTGCGTCTGGCCCTTTTGCCGATGCGGCGGCGGCAGTTGGCCGGGATTGCCGCCAACGACGGGGAAAAAACCGAAACACCGCACATTCATATCCTCGCGGCGCTGTCACAATCCAATACCGTCAAGGGGTTAGTCCACGTAGCGCATGCACTTTTAGCGGGCGAACCGGGGCGTGTTACCGCGTTGCTGCTGCGGCAACCGGAGGCTTTAACGCTGGTGACGGAGCGGGCGCCGGCAGCCGATAGCGACCCGATTCATATTGCGGAAGCGGAGGCCAAAACACTGAATTTTGAAATGGCCACGCTGACGCCGCCGAGTCTGCGCATCGCTCGTGATATATGCCGGGTCATTCATTATCAGAAGGTAGACTGGGTGGTTCTCGGTGCGCACCAAGGCCTTGTGAATCCCTCCGCGCTTGGCGGCGTGGTAGATTATGTACTCAAACATTCCCAGTGCCATGTAGCAATTCTGATCAATAAGCGACTCACCGCATTCCGCCGCGTGTTGGTACCCTATCTGGGTGAAGCACAGGACGCCGGGGCGATACTGGCCGCCCAGCGTATCAGCAAAAATGCGGATGTGGAAATCACCATTTTACATGTTGTCAAACCGCAGCGCACGCAGGACGAACCGCCGCTGGGGGTTAAAGAGTTGGTGGATCGCTTTTTGCCCGGAACGGATGGTGGAAAGCAGATTCGTATGAAGGTCATTGAAACCGATATGCCGGTTTCCGCAGTCAGTGAGCGGTCGCGCGATTATGATCTGATGATTCTAGGGATTTCACCCCTATGGCGTTTGCGTCAGAATCTTTTGGGCAGCAATCAAAGTTCAGTGGTGGTGTTGAGCGCGTGTTCGGTATTGATCGTTCATGCTGCAAATACAGGAAATATCGGCAGCGAGAAAAAAAGTAATTGTGGCCGGGAGGGCGGAAGCAACCACAAGGAGATTTGGCGTCCCAATGCACCGCTACGTCGGGTTGATCCGCCGTAGCGCAGCGCTATGGGCACAAGTTAATTAAAATGTGCACCGACGCGTATTTCCGATATTTGTACAACAAAATACCGCGCAGTGCGTTATACCGTTTATGAATCAGACCGAACTTACGAACACAACTCCCGCACAGCTAATGTCCGGTCGGGGGAACCCGGCGGCCGGCCCCGCGGCAGCTTCTTCGGCTTTCGGTGAACCTCGAGGCGGTACACCCGGGCGGCAACGGCTGCTATTCTGGCTGACTTTTTCCGGGATTTTCGCGCTGGGTTTTTTCCTCCGGTTCTGGCATCTGGGGGAACAGTCGCTATGGTGCGATGAAACGGCGACGTTATCACGAGTTTCCGGTAGTTTCACCTATCTGCTTAATTCACTCGTGGCGCAGGGGTTTCCTCCGGGCTGGTATGCCGCACTATGGGGCTGGTTGCATTTTCTCACACAAGTTCTGCACATTCCGGCGGGACTGGCCACGACGCCGGACTATTTGCGTGCGTTAGGCGCTGGCTTGGGCGCGCTGAATGTGGCCGCCGGATATTTTCTGGCCCGGCAATTTATGTCGCCCCGGGCCGCGCTGTTCATTATGCTGCTGGTGGCCGTAAATCCCTTTCTGATCTATTACAGCCGTGACTTGAAAATGTACTCCGCTTTTTATCTGCTCGTAACGCTGAATATGGCGCTGTTCCTCCGCTGGCAGAATGGTCGGCATTGGATTTGGGGACCGCTGTTTATCCTCAGTGGTATTGGATTGATCGCCTTTGATCTGCTGGGCTGGTTCTTAATACCAGTGCAATTGGTATGGTTGCTATGCAAGCGGCGATATCGGGCGATGGATGCGCCACTCTGGATCTTTACGGTTGGACTCATGGCCGCCGCCACCGCCGGATGGTATCGGTTCCACAGCCTGTGGGTTGACCATCTGGTCCAGCAACACGGTAGCTTGGGCCTTGGCTGGCTGCCGGGCTATAACATCATAACCTGGCATACTGTTTTAAGCGCACCGACAGTAGACCTCCTGGGCATTCTTTGGCCGTTGTTTCCGCCTACGCAGCGAATTATGAACTGGTATCGTCTGGGACCTCATTACGTACAGCACCTCCAAACTCGAACCATGCCCTGGCTGGCGGAATTGGAATTGTGGCTGGTAATTTTGTCCTTTGTCATATTGTTGGCCGGGCTGCTGCCGTGGCGGTATTGGCTGGGAGAAAAACAGGATTTTCAGAAACATCCTGGTAAGTGGTGGCATGTGGTGATCTGGATTCTCCTGCCGACACTTTTTTTTGCACTCGCTTCCCTGCCACCGCAGAATCATTGGTCCTTGTATCCGCACCATGTGATCTGGCTGCAACGGTATATGGGATTTATGGCTGTCGCGTGGGTGCTCTGGCTGGGAGCGGCAATTATGCGTCTGCCAACCCGTCCAATACGTTTGATAGTAGGCGGCATTATGATCCTGGCGATGCTGGCCTCCGCCTTGACCAACAACCTGATCTGTCGTTCCGAACCCTGGGCCTTTATCAATCGGCCAATCATACAGTATTACAATCCCAAGGATCATCTGGGAATGTTCATCGCTTATTCCCAAGGCTCCAATCATCCCATGGATGATCCGGCCATATCCCTGCTGGAATTGCGGCACATACCACTGCGCAACCTGCCGGTCTGGAATCTGCCCAATCCGCTCTGGTTCAAGATTCCCCGCTATGAGTTGCTTGATGATGCCGCCCAACGATGGGTGGGCGTTATTCATTGGGCCAGGCTGAATCCGGGACTTCATACGCTGGTCTTGGCGGATCGTATGGGAGATATACATACCGGACCGTTGTCCACGCCCGCGGTGATGCGGGAGCTGGGCCGGCAATGGATACTGGTAAAAACCATACGCTTTAATTGGTACTTCCAATGGCAGTACTATTTTTATTCGCCGATGCGTGTGCGCATATTTCGGCGGATTGTATCGGCCAAGCCTCCACCCAAGCATGCGCCGGTATCCCGGCCGGCTTCCAAGTTGAAAAATTTGTGATTATAGTTATTGTTTGTGTGGCGTTATTGTTAACGGTGGAGTAGTTATGGCGGTTTTCTTACGGCGGCGATCCATTTGGCATTTCCAGATTTCTTCCATCCTGCGCTGGGCGGGAGCTGGATCATTGATGTTAGCGGCGGGGGCGCTGGCTTCCTGCACACAAAATGGCGTGACTCCCCAACAGATGGACGCCACGGCGGCGCCGGTGCATCTGCAAACGCAGCTGCGCGAAAACCCGCTGGCGATTAATTCGGTTCATCCACGCTTAGGATGGGTATTGCCATGGAAAGGACGGGGGCAGTTTCAAAGTGCCTATGACATTCTGGTGGCGTCCTCCCCCAAACTCCTGGCACGGAACCAAGGCAATCTTTGGAATTCCGGACAGATTCTGACGGATCGTTCCATCAATATTCGTTATGCCGGTGCGGCGCTGAAATCGCGTGAACGCTGCTTTTGGAAGGTACGGGTGTGGAATCAGGCGGGCGAACCGAGCCATTGGAGCGCGCCGGCACAATGGCAGGAAGGACTGCTGACGGCGGGCCAATGGCATCAGGCACAATGGATTGGCTGGAAACCAGCTCCCAAAATGGGTATTAAACATCCGCTTCCCGCAATTTATCTGCGTGATCAATTTAATATCAACAAGCCCGTCAAACGTGCCATCGCCTATTTCTGCGGATTGGGGTTGGGCCGTATGTACATTAATGGGCAGCGCACCAGCGATACGCAACTTTCGCCGGCCTTAAGCTGGTACCCCAAACGGTGTTATTATGTGGCCCGTAACGTCACGACGTTGCTAAAGCCGGGTGCAAATGCCCTGGGCGTAATTTTGGGTAATGGCCGGATGTACGGCATGGGCGGAGCGGCTCCCTACACTATCCATATTCCGCCGCGTATGAGGTTGATGCTCCATATCACCTACACGGACGGGTCCACTTCAATCGTTACCAGTAATACCCATTGGAAAATGACTGATATGGGGCCGATCCGCATGAACAATGAATACAATGGCGAAACCTATAACGTGGCCATGCGCATGCCGGGCTGGAACCAGGTCGGCTTTGCGGACAAGGGATGGAAATCCGCAATTCCCGTGCATTCACCCGGTGGCCGGTTGGTGGCGGAATTTCAACAACCTATCCGGATAACGCAGATACTTCACCCGGTAAAAGTGATGGAAATTGCCCCCGGCAAATGGATGTTTGATATGGGCCAGAATATGGTGGGGTGGTGCCGGATCACGATTCCCAACGGTCCCGCTGGAACCAAGGTCGTACTACGACATGGTGAGAGCTTGGATCGTAATGGGAAGTATACCGTCGATCTAACCAACCGAGGCAAGGGGAAAATCCATCTCTATGTGGCTAATCTGCGCTCCGCCAAACAAACTGATACCGTGATTCTTAATGGAAAAGGTCCAATTACCTGGCACCCTATTTTCACGTATCATGGCTTCCGTTTTGTGGAGCTTACCGGTTATCCCGGCACACCCACAGTTTCCACGCTGGAGGGGCAGGAAGTGCATGATGCCCTACCCGTCATTGGCGGCTTCGCTTGTTCCGACGCTTTGGTGAACCAGATTGTGCACAATTGCCGCTGGGGCATTCAAAATAATTACCGGTCCATTCCCACGGATTGCCCACAGCGTGATGAACGCCAGGGCTGGATGGGAGATCGGGGTATGGAATCGCGCAGCGAATCATTCCTTTTTAATACTGAACGATTCCATGATAAATGGCTTTGGGATATACAGGATGGGCAGCACCCCAGCGGTAATGTTTCCGCGGTCAACCCACCTTATTGGGCGGTTTATACAGGTGATGTCACTTGGCCGAGCACTTTTATCTACCTGCCCGGCACGCTGTATTTACAATATGGGCAGCTATCCCCGATTCGCGATCACTATGCGGCCATGAGTAAATGGATCAATTATCAATTGGCGAAGGTGCATGGCGGAATTACCAAAGCGGATACATTCGGTGATTGGTGCTCACCCGCGAAATCACCCAAGCACATTCATTCGCGTGATCCGAACCGGGCCACCTCCAAGTCGGTCCTGGCCACCGCCACGTTGTATAAAGATCTGCAATTAATGGCTTCTTACGCCAAGCTGTTGCACAATATCGCCGGGCAAAAACATTGGCTGGCAGAAGCTCATAAGCTTTACGTAGGATTCAACAAACACCTCTGGAATACCAAGGGTGGTTATTACGGCAATGGTTCCGATACCGCCTGCGTTCTGCCATTGGCGGCGGGCATTGTGCCAGCGGATCGGCGCGCTGCGGTAATGAAACGCCTGCTGTGGCGGATGAACGAACGGCAGGATGATCATGTCGGCGTGGGCGTTATCGGCATGCAATGGATATTCAATGTCATGGCCCGTAATGGCCAGGCCAATCTGGCTTGGAAAATGCTCAATGAGACCACGTATCCTGGCTGGGGTTATATGGTTAAACATGGGGCCACCACCATCTGGGAACTCTGGAATGGCAACACCGCCAATCCGGCGATGAACTCCCAGGATCATGTCATGTTCATTGGCGATATGCTTACTTGGCTGTTTCAATATGTCGGAGGTATTGAAAGCGAAGTCAACGAACCGGGCTTCCAACACATTCTGATGAAACCACACTTTCTTACTGGTTTAACTTATGTCAATACCTGGCATCGTTCGCCTTATGGCAAAATTGTCAGCAATTGGAAAATCAAGTCTGATGGTACGTTCAAGTGGCATGTGAAAATCCCGGCCAACAGCTTTGCGACTGTGGAAATACCCGCGGTCCAAGCCGATGCGGTCATGCTCAACGGCCACCGAATTAGCAACAAACCATGGATTAAATTCGTGGCGTATGTCAATGGCCGAGCGATCTACCTGCTGGAATCCGGAAATTATCGCTTCCGGTCGCCATTAACTCTGCGGTAGCGTTTAGGGGCCGTTACAGGATTAATTCTTAAGTTTACATGCCCTGCGTGATAAAAGCAGGTGTCCGTTTGGCGCGTGGGTATATGGCACAGCGTAAAAATTAGTATAGCGCCGGTCCCGGCGATACCGGAAGGGAGAAAATATATTATGATGTCCATAATATGGTTTTGATTCTGGACCTAATTTATTTTCTGGGATTGCTGGCGGCGTCGCCATTTTTGTTCATTAAGAGTTGGCGAACGGGGAAGTATCGCACGGACTGGCGGGGCCGGCTGGGGCAGGTTTCACCGCAGGCCACGGAAATTTTGCGCGCCTATACAGCTTGGCCGAGAGTGCTGATTCATTGCGTGTCGGTGGGAGAATTACTGTCCACACGCAAGCTGGTGGAAGAATTGCTGCAAGGCCATGAAAAACTGTTGATTGTTATTTCCACCACTACGGATACCGGAATGGCCAGGGCGTTGGCGTTGTATCCACCGCGTGCTGGTGCCAGGGTGTTGGCGGTACGCTATCCGCTGGATTTTTCGTTTGCGGTGCGAAAATTTCTTGATACGGTAAACCCATCGGTAATCGCTCTGGTGGAACTGGAAACATGGCCTAATTTTCTGATAGCGGCTGGTAAACGGCGAATTCCGGTGCAGATAATCAACGGGCGGATGACCATAAAGTCATTGCAACGCTACCGAATCATTAAGCCTTTAATGCGTCGAATGCTGCGGCCAATGGATCACATTGGCGTTCAAACACCGGAAATTGCGGATCGGTTTGCCAAATTGGGAGCAATTTCAGAACATGTGGAGGTAATCCCCACAATGAAATATGACAGCGCCGATTTTGCGGATGAAATACCGGGCGCACCGGCTATGGCGGCGGCGTTGGGAGTGCTGCCGGAGCAACGACTCTTTGTGGCGGGGTCAACCGGACCGGGAGAACAGGATATTTTGTTGGCGGCCTATAAAGCGTTGCGGAATACTTGGCCGAAGTTACGCTTGGCAATTGCACCCCGTAAACCAGAGGTGGTACCCGAAGTTATTACCGCGATCCGGCTAGCTGGTCTGGAACCGGTCTTACGCACGCAGCGGCCCGATGGCGACACTGGATCACCGATCCAAAGCGGGCAGGTGATCGTAATGGATACTATGGGAGAATTAAAGAAACTTTACAGCTTGGCGTTTGCGGTTTTTTCCGGGCGGTCGTTGGTGAATCTTGGCGGTAGTGATATGATCGAAGTGGTGGCCTTGGCGAAACCGTGCTGTTTCGGTCCCTATACCTTTAATTTTAGTGATGTGGTCGCCTTATTAACCGCCGACGGAGCGGGTGTAGTGGTGAAAAGTGCGGCGGAACTGGAGTCCCTATTGGGTGAATGGCTGGCGCATCCAGAGAAAGCAATGGCGATGGGACAACGCGCCAGGGCGTGCTTGGAATCGCAGCGCGGCGGCAGTGGAATTTACGCGCAGGGTATGTTGCAACATATTCCTGCAGCACCTGTAACTTTCAACTGACTGGAGCGTTATAGATAGAGGGACTATTGTTGTCGAACCATAGTGGTTCGCAGCGGGTGCATGATAGTTGGGGCCGGCATCCGGTTTCCATGCTAAAATAGCGGCTTGAACTGAAAAGGCAACGCGCTGCGATCATGGTTGAAATGACACATAAATCATCTTTGTTGGAAATTCGTGGTCTAGTAAAGCGCTATGTGCTGGGCGACGCGGAGGTATTGGCGCTTAATGGCGTAGATTTAACCATTGAAGAAGGCGATATGGTGGCGATTACCGGCCCGTCGGGCAGCGGTAAATCAACGCTGATGAATGTTTTGGGTTGTTTAGATGATTTTGACGCCGGAACTTATATTATTTCAGGTGAGGATGTTTCCAAACTCACGGGCGACAAACTGGCGAACATCCGGAACCGACTGATCGGTTTTGTATTTCAGAATTTCAATTTATTACCGCGACTGTCAGCATTGGAGAATGTGGAATTACCGCTATTGTATTCGGCGCATAAGGATGCCAAAGCCGCAGCGCGGAAAGCTCTGGAAGCGGTGGGATTGGCGGATCGTATGCACCATGAACCCAATCAGCTTTCCGGCGGCCAGCGGCAACGCGTGGCCATTGCCCGGGCGATTGTGACAAATCCGGCGATTATCTTGGCCGATGAGCCGACCGGGAATCTGGATTCGCGGGTCGGTCGGGAAATACTGGAAGTATTTCACAATCTTAATGATCAGGGGCGGACGATTGTAATTGTTACGCATGACGCCGCTATAGCCCGGCACTGTCGGCGTGAGGTGCAGATCCGCGATGGGCAAATAGTCAGTATCGTGGAGCATAATCGTTCGGGGCGCGAATTGGTGGCCCAGGCGGTTTGATCTCGCCCGGCATAACGCCTTAGCAAAATGAGAAAAGGTAGTTCCTAATAAGGAGCCGCGACAAGCGGAAAAACGTAAGAATGAAAAAAGGATGGATTATCACGGGGGTTATCGCAATCGTGGTCATCGGTGGCGCGGCGGCGTACCACCATTATCAGGTGGCGGGGGCGGAGGTGGCACCGAAAGTCCATACGGCCGTGGTAAAAAAGGGGACCCTGACGGTACATGTTTATGCAACTGGCAATGTGCTGGCGAATCGAACCGTGGATATAAAATGTCAGGCGGGCGGGGAAATCCTCAGTTTGCCGCTGGGCAATGGTAATTCCGACGCGCAGATTCAAGTCGGCGATCTGGTGAAAAAGGGGCAGGTGATTCTGACGGTGGATCCGACACTGGAATTGCAAGCCAAGACGATTGCAACAGAAAATCTTAAGCAAGCCCATTACACGCTGCAAATCGCCCAATTGAATTACCAGATTGCGCAGGAAAATCTTATCACCACCAGGCAGACCGATGAAGCAAATTTGCGGTCCGCGCAAGCGCAGGTAAAAAACGATCAGCTCAACGTACAACGCGATCTGACTTTGCTGAAGGAAAATCTGGCAGCGCAACAAACCTATGATACCGATTATACAACGCTGGTACGCGATCAACAGACGCAGCGCCTCGACGAGGTGCAGCTTGAACAGCTCAAACAACAGGCTCTACAGGTACAACTGCAGGGTTTGAATGTTAAACTTGATGAAATTGCAGTAAAAAATGCCCAAGCCAATCTGGCCCAAGCCAATACCAATCTCGGCTATTGCAAGGTGGCGGCTCCATTCACCGGGTATGTTGCCAATGTGGATGTACAACAGGGGCAGGTCATTGCATCGGCCACCAACAATGTCGGCGGCGGCACCACCGTGATGACACTGGTGGACTTGTCACACATTTTCATTAACACAACGGTTAATGAAAGTGATATCAACCACGTTAAAGTTGGGGATCATGTGCAGATCACTGCCGCCGGCGCACCGGGCGTCATTTTCCCGGGAAGGGTTGTGCTCATAGCACCGGAATCCATTCAGGATCAAAATTCCAGCAGTACCAACGGCTCCACCAGCAACATTGTGACATTCCAATCGAATATCGAAGTTCTGGGGGCCAACAAGCAGTTGCTCAAACCGGGCATGACCTCCAATGTTGATATTTTTGCTGATAAGATACCCAATGCCGTTTATATTCCCTTACAGGCAGTGGTAATTCAAAATAATGAAGATACCGTAACGGTGGTAATGCCGGGTGGTAAACAGGTTTCCAAGCCCGTCACGCTCGGTGAACGTAACGATCTGGATTGGCAAGTGCTGCACGGGCTGAAACCCGGACAGAAAGTGGTCATCCATCTGGGCGTATCGTCAAGTATGTGGACGCCGCATCATTAATTGAAAGAGGACTCCTATGCTGTTCTGGACGACAATCAAAATTGCAATACGCAGCATGTTGGCCAATAAACTGCGCGCCATATTAACCATGCTGGGCATGATCATTGGTGTGGCTGCGGTTATTGCGATGCTGGCTTTGGGAAATGGCACCAGAAATCATATTCTCACCTGGGTTTCCCGGATGGGGAAAAACACCATCACGATATTTCCGCATAACCCGAAAATGCCGCCGGTCCTTAACGGTGCCGCCGAGCCGCTGACCATTGGTGACGCGAAGGCGATGCTGAAAATACCTGGCGTCAAATACGTTTCGCCCGTGGTTACTTCGGGTGATCCGGTGAAATGGGGGACCAATGAAACGTATTGCAATATCATCGGCTGCGCTTCGACGTACATTATTATTCATGATTTTCAAGTGCAAAGCGGCCAGATGTTCAATGATTTTGACACCCGGGACAGGTCGTCCGTGGCGGTCATCGGGCCGGAAACAGCCACCCGCCTTTTTGGATCACAGGATCCGCTGGGCCATACCATCACCGTCAGCACCCAGCGTTTCAAGGTTATAGGCGTTCTGGTGCCCAAGGGCCGGCACGGCTGGTTCGATCCGGACAATCAGGTACTGCTGCCTTATACCACGGCCATGACCAAACTCATGGGCCGGGCGGTGGCCTTGAATCATATTGATATGCAGGTGGAACATGCGTCTGATCTTACCCCCGTACAGGATGAAGCGGAAAAGATTTTGCGGATTCGTCACTCACTTATTTATGGCGATGAAGATGACTTCTGGATTTCCAACCAATTGCAGGTTATTCAGATGGCCAACCGTATAGGCGGTGCATTCACGATGCTGCTGGGATCCGTCGCGGCAATATCCCTGCTAGTGGGCGGCATCGGCATTATGAATATAATGCTGGTGACCGTTACCGAACGCACGCGGGAAATCGGTATCCGTAAAGCTATCGGGGCAAGACGTCGTGATATCCTCCGGCAATTTCTTATTGAATCGGTGCTGGTAAGTTTAATGGGCGGATTGATTGGTGTGGCGGTGGGCGTGGTGGCGGCGCATTATGTTAAGTTCCGGAATTTTTCCGGGCAAGTTGAACCGCACATGGTCATTCTTGCATTGTCCATTTCGGCCGCGATTGGTATTTTCTTCGGTTATTATCCCGCCCGTCGCGCTGCCGGGCTGAATCCCATTGAGGCTCTCCGATATGAATAAACCGTTTCTTCAAATCCATCACGGTAAATTCCGGGGCGGATATTTCCAACGATCTTTGTGCGCTATGGCGGCCTTGGGAACGCTGGTTGGGTTGTCGGGTTGTGGCAGTATTGATTCCGGCGGATTTGAAAATTATCAATCTTCCGCCATTGCCCATCAGCAGGCCATTGAATCCGGTGCGGCCACACAAACATCGGTAAAGGAACTGTCTTCCGCGTTGCCGCCTGGCACGCCGCGGCCAGTGGGGGTAGCTGCCGCAAAGTTTGCCAGTTCCGGAAAAATCATTGACTTATCGCTTTCCGATGCCCTGGTTCTTGGTTTAAAAAATAATCCTTCCCTGCTGGTGCAGCGGTTTAATCCCGCACTTTCCCAGGAACAAATTGAAGCGCAGCGCGGAGCCTTTGATCCAACACTCACGGCCGGCGTGCAGGCGTCTAAGAATCGTGTTCCCACCAGTGGCGGTTATGTCACCGCCAGCGGCGGTTATATTCCCGGAAGTCGACACTACGGTACGACCGATTCTGGAAATGCCAATGTGGGCCTAAGTGAAAAACTGCCCACCGGCACATCCATTTCCGCCAGCATGAATTCCAATCTCAATGACAGCGAAAACGGCGGCGGGCAGTCTTCGACAGTCAATGGCTCAATAACCGTTACGCAGGCGCTGTTGCAGGGCGGCAACCTGCAAGCCAATCTGGCGGGCATTGAAAGTGCCCGAATTGGCAAGAAAATATCAGATTATGAATTGCGCGGCGAAGCCTTAACCATTACGGATGACATTGTGCAGGCTTATTGGGCGTATGTGCTGGCGCGGCAAAATGTCCAGATTCTCAAAACTGCTCTGAATGTGGCCCAACAACAGGAGGATCAGACCAAGGAACTTATTCGCGTCGGTCGGACATCGCCGGCGGAACTGGCACCTTCCGTTGCCCAGACCGCCGTGACCCGTGAGCAACTGGTCAGTGCGGTGGGAGCAAGGAAAATAGCACGGCTCAATTTATTAAGTCTTATTGCGCCTGCGGATCGTCCGTTCTGGCGGGATCACCTGAAACTCACCACCCCGCCTTATGTTCCCGGCGGCCCCATTGCGCCATTGCAAGAGCATACAGATCTGGCGCTTAAGATGAGTCCGGTTTTGAATCAGACGCGCCTGCAAATTGAACAAGGTGATCTGTCCGTTATTCAAACCCGCAATGGACTGCTGCCGGTGCTCAATATGTTTATTACCATGGGTAAAACCGGTTATGCCGAATCCTTCGGCCCGGCCACCGACAATCTTAACGGCTCGGCTTATCAGTTGGTCGGTGGCTTATCTTTTAATTATCCTCTCTTTAATCGTACCCCAACCGCCAATTATCAAAGTGCGGTGCTAAGCCGCGATCAGGAAGAAGCCGCGCTTGCCAACACGGTCCGCAGCGTCGAATTAAGTGTCCGTACCGCGTTCATTGGGGCGCAAACCGACAAGCAGCAAATTACCGCCACCGCCGCCACCACTGAAGCCCAGAGTGAAACATTGCGGGCCACACAAGGGGAATTTAAGGTTGGTGAAAGCACGGCCATTCAAGTGGCGCTGGCCCAGTCAAATCTACTTTCAGCACAATTGACGCAGGCGCAAGCTGTTGTGGCGTATCTGGACGCGCTTAGCACCTTGTATTTACAGGAAGGCTCACTGTTGGAACGCTGCCATATCAGCGCCCCCGGCGCGGTAGCCGTCAAACCCATCGGCCCGTCGTGGCTGCGTCGCTGGCCGGATGGTGTATTTCACTAACAGATTGCCACGTATTCCTTCCACCTTTGCAGCTGCGCACAAAATGTTTGGTGTAACCGTTTACAGAGGTAACCAGAGAGATAATCCGGAGTTTTGGCAAGAAAATACGGTAGCTCCTTGTGAAATAATGACTTATATCAATTTTCGATTTCCCGGCACTAAAAACAGCGCCCTCGAAAATCAAGGAAATTTGCAGTATTTACATGAGAATACTTTACCGTCGAAAAACCACACCCAATACCCCTCA
>JBMFGW010000052.1:0-25610 GCA_049977145.1 Phycisphaerae bacterium | reverse complement strand
GACCTTGTTCAGCGGGTCTGAACTATTCGTCGGGAAGGCTATAGGATTGCAGTAAGAGGGATAATGCGCCACTGTGCGAAAAAGTTAAGGATTTGGTCCCCAAGAGACCTGGCAGAATCCGTCACAGGCCCTCGCCGCCACGCTTGCTTGCCGCCAGTTGTCGGTCCCTGTGACTTGTTCTATGATAGTATATTAAATCTCTGGCCGGATGCCCGAGTGGACCAAGGGAGCGGATTGCAAATCCGTGATTCGTGGGTTCGAATCCCACTCCGGCCTATGTGAAAAAACTTTATTTTAGAAGTTTTTCCGTATCAATAAAGAGTTTCCTTCGCCTTCATTTTACCATGTCGCAGCACCTCGCGATTTCATTTTTATGGCGTAGAGGCTGTGCGCAGTGGTTACGTAAAGTGTATGCCCGTTCCTCCCGCCAAAACAAATTCCGGTAAGGTGCCGACTATCACCATTGGGAACTGGTAATATCGCACAGCAGGGACCAACGCCTTGGCTGAGCACTTGTACACCCATGCGCGTGGCCGCAAAGATGTATCCGCTCCGATCCGCGCATAATTGGCCCGTGCCGCTGTTGGCCGCTGTTTCCGGCTGGTAGAGCCAATAGAACGGGATGCCGTAACGCAGCGTACCATCGGGTTGTATCCGAAAGCTCATGGCAAAGTGGCTGTTGCCCTCAGCTACACAAAGCCAGTGATTGCCCGGCAGGGCGATCACCCCGGTGGGACCGTTGAGGCCGTGGGCTACTTCCGTTGGCTTGCCGCCGGGGCGCGTCAACCATATTGTTCCGGCGGCGGTATCGGTGACGTACACATTGCCGTTGGGCATCACATAAAGACCATTTCCATGAATATTCGTCGCTAGAATTTTGACCCTGCCTTCGGCGTCAACAGCCAGAATATCGCCGGCGCCAGCGTCGAGGGCGTAAATTTGCCCGCCTGGTCCCATGGCAATGCCCCGGCTTCCAGGGCTTACTGCGGCGTACAACGTGGCTATACCATGGCTGAGGCTATAGATTTTTCCACTGGTGGCACTCTGGACAAAAATTTGCCCCTTGTTGCCGGACACCAAGTCTCCAAGGCCGCCAACACGGTGCAATAGCTGCCGCCAGTGTGCTCCAGGCCGGCAAATTTGTTGGAGAGCTGGATTGCCGGACACACCGGCATGGATCGGTTTGGGATGCCGCCCCTGCCAAACCCAGCGCAAAGCGGCCGGATACGTCATAACGGCCATGGATCCGTGGTGGCTGGTGTATCCCCAAACGTGGCGGACCTGGTAGCCCGCAAATTGCAAGGCGCTTTCCAAGGCCCGCGTATTGAGCCACCAATTACCCATTTCCGCCTCAGGCCAATATTCATCATTACAGCCATCGCCCAGAAAAATCCGCAGAGGTTCGGGTACGGTCTTGCGCACGAGAGTGGGATATTGATCGGCCCCACGAATACCTACAAAAGTGCCATTGTAAATAATCACACGACGAAAAAAATCGGGATTATCAAAGGCGACGGTAAAAGCGCAGGTTCCACCCGAACTGCCTCCAAAAAGACACCGATCGTTGGGGTTCTTGGACAGTAAAATGGGTAATCCCGATGGCGTGCGAAGTCGCTCGACGGCGGGAATCACCTCCTGGATGATAAAACGTCCCATATTGTCATTTAGAGCGTCAAATTCATAGCTACGTTCGACCCGTGCCTGGTTGTTCACGGAAATGGATTCGCCAGCCCGTACAGACGCCAGCGCGGAATGCAGGCCGAAGCGTCTCTTGCTGATGACATGGGCGGATGGAGTTAAGCCACCCGGCAAGCCAATGCCGATGGTAATGGGCATTTGCTTTTTGTAAATCAAATTGTTAAATGTCGTAAACGACCACTTTCCAAAAGTATCCAGATGTACGAAAACGCAGGCGGGCTTTCGGCCTTTATACTCCGCCGGCACATAGACCTGAATAGTTCGGATTGTTCCGGGGAACACTTTGGAGTGCTTCATCTGAAACGTGAAGATGACGCCGCTGGGAACGCCGGGCTGCGGCAGAAGATTTTTTGCCGGCGGATACGCTGTATTATACCACGCGTTGGGACCTCCCCGGTCTTGCGGCGGCAAAATCTTGGCGACCGCCAGAACCGTTTGGCAAGACCCCGCCAATATCGCTGTGAACAATAGGAACATGATTGGCTTCATAAGGATAAACCTCTTTACAAGTCGGTACGCATTCAATGGCATTTTCATTTGTGGAACCCACTGCTTTTTCGGCGCAGTCCAGTTGATCGATATACCTTGCCTAATTCCACTCCTGCCGGCTTGAGATTGCCTTCAAAATCAATCACGGCGGTATTGGCAGTGCATGAAGCCATTAAGAACAAAACTCCTCGCGTTTGAACGCTTCCAGATATTCCAGGCGGAACTTTTCCGCCGCCGCGGAACTCGTCAAACACGCATCCCATGGTAATTCGGGCCGCGGGCCGATTTTCCCGAGCGGCACCGGCGGCAGATGGTGTTGATATAGCCGGGCTATTTCACCAAACCGTCTGCCCCATAATTTTTCCTTGGCATCCGCGGTGAACAAACCACTGAACCGCGTAACATGGGGCGAGACGGGATCGTTATACATAGCCCAGTTTAGCCAGCCACACGCCAGCGGCGTAGATGTTGTAACCTCCCGGGCACAGAAATCGGCCTGCTGTTGTTGACTGGCCGGTATTGGTGGACCGAAATTTGGGCAGATGCCCCCGCCATACCATCCGAATTCAGCCAGCACGGTCGGCAATCCGGGAGCCGCCGTTTCCCGCAAAATGGATTCGAGATAGGACAAATTAGCCACCGCCACCGCTTCCGATTGATAAGTAAATCCACCCGCAGTAAGCGGATAAAAATGAATTTCCATAAAATCAAGAAACTTGGCCTGCCGTTGAGGCCGAAACCCGGAATAGGGCAAAGGTGGGTTAGATACCGCTGGTACTGAACCCTGTATCAAACCGACGGTGACCAGCGCTTGCGGATCGGCCTGCTTGATGGCCGCCACCTGCCGTCGCGTCCATTGATCAGCAATATGCTCGCGAAAAAGCTGATAGGCCAGCAGAGCACCATGATCCGGATTATCTTTTTGCGGCGGGATGGGGGTGGATGTATGATTCCATTGGTTCCAAAGCAATTGCATGGCATGGGTTTTCCATTGTATCACCGGTTCATTGGCCAACTCATACGCCAAAATCACGCCGCGATTTTTATAGCGGGCCGCAAACCAGTGCCAAAATTGCGCACGCGATTCGAGAATCCGTTCATCGGCGAACGGATCCCCATTTTGGCCATTCCAGGCCGCGGGCGCGCAAGGTTGAACACGGATTCCCACCTTTTCCGCCAATTCCAAAAATTGATCGAATTTATTGACCACCGCGTGGTTGATGTTGTCAGGTCCCAGATAAAAAGAAGTGTTGTCCGCTCCGAACATAAATAACCGCACGGTGTTCAATCCCATATTTTTCAAGCGTTGAAAGTCCCGCGCGGTAGCGTCCGGGTTAAAGGGTCGCCACATTTGTGGCGACCAACCTGTATTGGGCCGGAAGTACGCGACACCGAACGGCACAAAGGGTGTATGGTCACCAGTTACCAACCCGCGCCATCCGGGATGGACCCGCACCCGGGCCAGCGTGGAAGCAGCGGCGGGCGGAATTGCATCGGCAGTGGCCCGGACCGTCTGATCCGCAACCGTGTTCCAGTTTGCCGCCAATCCGCCAGCCACACAGGTAGCTGCCAGTTGACAAAAATCTCGGCGTCGCATGAAGTCGTTCCTTAAAAAAAATTCCCAGGTAATTCTTCCCCGCCTACTGCGAGGGGCCTACATTATTCATGTACGGCGTTGTGCGCAGCGATACCAAAGGCTATGACTCATAACGCTCCCGCTTAAAGGCCTCCAGATATTCCATCTGGAACTTTTCGACAGCCTTAGGATTGGTCAGGCATTGATCCCATGGTAATTCCGGTCGTGGGCCTAATTGCCCCAGCGGCACCGGTGGCAGATCGTATTGATACTGCTTGGCCATTTGACTGAAACGCCGGCCCCATGCTTTTTCCTTGCCCTCCGCGGTAAATAAGCCACTGTATCGACTAACATCTGAAGCCTGGGGAGCATCAAACATCGCCCAGTTTAACCATCCGCATGTCAGGGGCGTGGCAGTTTGTACTTCCCGGGCGCAAAAATCAGCTTGCTGCTGCTGGCTGGCCGGTATGGGGGGGCCGAAATTCGGGCAAATACCGCCGCCGTACCAGCCGAACTCAGCCAATATGGTCGGCAGTCCGGGAGCCGCCGTTTCCCGCAAAATGGATTCGAGATAAGCTAAATTGCCCACTGCTGAAGCTTCGGATTGATAAGTAAACCCTCCGGCCGTCAACGGATAGAAATGAATTTCCATAAAATCAAGGAATTTGGCCTGCCGTTGCGGCCGAAACCCGGAATAGAGCAAAGGCGGATTGACCGTGGCTGGTACAGATCCTTGGATCAAGCCTATGGTGGCCAGAGCGTGTGGATCGGCCTGCTTGATGGCCGCCACCTGCCGGCGGGTCCATTGATCGGCAATGTGCTCGCGAAAAAGCTGATAGGCCAGCAGGGCACCATGGTCCGCATTACCTTTTTGCGGCGGGATGGGGGTGGATTTATGATTCCATTTGTTCCATAAGGTCTGCATCGACCGCGTATGCCAACGCACGGTGGGTTCATTGGCCAATTCATAAGCGAGAATGACGCCGCGATTTTTATAGCGTGCCGCAAACCAGCGCCAGAATTCCTCACGCGATTCAAGAATCCGTTCATTTGCAAACGGGTCGCCATATTGTTTGTTCCAATAGGCTGGCGCGCAGGCCTGAACTCGGATGCCCGCCTTTTCCGCCATCTCCAGGAGTTGATCAAATTTGTCAACGTTCGCATAGTTGACCTTATGCGGAGCCGGATAAAATGAATTATTATCCGCTCCGAACATGAAGAGTCTTATGGAATTAAAACTTAAGGCTTTGAGCCGCATAAAATCCTGCAATGTGGTCTGCGCATTGAACGGTCTCCACAATTTCGGCGACCACCCGGTATTGGGACGAAAGTACATGGCTCCGACCGGAATAAACGGTGTGCTGTCCCCCGTTACCAACCCGCGCCAACGCGGATGCACCCGCACCCGGGACAACGCCATGCCGCCATTGGCCGATGGCGTATCGGCGATATTCATGGAAGGCTGATCCGTATGCCCGTCGGCGCGGTTCCACGGTGCCACCAAAGCCCCGGCCACACCGGAAGCCACCAATTTGCAAAAATCTCTGCGACGCATTACACGATACTCCAAAAAAGATATTTCAATGCCAAGTTCTGTTCCGGCCCGATGCAAGGCGCAAGCCGTCCGGATCATTGATCTCATCAGTCATTTCATCTCCACCGTTCGCGCGGTGTAGCTCTGAAAACGTATTACAACATTTTTGAACCAGCCCTTTCGTAAATACACCATAGTCTGCTATCCTTATCCACCTTAAGCGCCCGTGTTGGTTTTTACTTCGACCATCGCACAACCGCGTACCAGTGGCACCACCATGGTCAGCATGTGATTTTGAAATCTGGACTCCAGCAAGATGCCCCCAGGCTTTCCGGGATACAGCGCTTGGCACTGATCTTCAGCCGCCAGCCCCGGCACATTGCGGATGGTCAACATCACGGAAGTGGTCTTACCTCCCAAAACCACCGGGGCGACGTACCCGCCGGAAACCCTGAACAAATTGACTTTGACGTGCGGATTGTTCACCGCCACGCAATGCGGTGTCAGTACCCATTGCTTGCCGCGCATGGCGTTAAGCAGGGGGCCATAATCCAGATAGTATTTGTTCACCCAGGCGGCAGGCTGTATGGCGTGGTTATTCCATGGATATGGCACGTATGGGTAAACGCCCATATAAAGATGCCTTTGAAAGTACGCATTCGGATCCGGCTTGAGATCAGCGGTGGAAAAAGTCCAAAGTATTGCGGGCTTACGAACGCACAATAATCCCAAAGCATTGAGGCCGGGCCCCGTATCGCCCTCTGAGTCCGCGCCATCCGCGTGCCGCATCAGATCCAGTCGCGGGTCATTCATGGCGATGTTCACGAAAATAACCTTCCCCGCTTTATGTTCCAAAGGGCCGAGTTTTGCCATCAGGCCTTTCCACGATTGCAGCAGAGATCGGGCGGATTTGCCGTTTATCCAGCTTACACCGTCATGAGCGTTGAGATTATATTTTCGCAGCCAATCCAGACGATCGATACATATTCCGGCGGCATCGGGAACCATTTTGATCATTCGGGCGGCCTGCTGTAAAAGAAATTTCCGGTAGGCCGGATCGCCGCAGTCCATGACCCAGGCGTTGTAGCAGGTGGTGATATGCGGAACCAGCGCCGCGTGCGGAAGATCATATTTAAGAAAGGCCCGCGGGTATTTCCATAAATCGGGCGTATCCGCTTTATGCCGAATCGGGCCGTTCATATTCTTGCCAAACTCTGTGGCGTTAAAGTACATAAGCAGGTTAAAGCCATTGGTTTTTAGGTATCCGGCCCATCGCTCCAGACGCCGACACGTCATCCAATCCGGTTTGGCCGGCGGGTTAGGCTCTCCCATGGAGCGGTGCCAACGTTCGGCGGCGCTGATGCTGCATACGGATCATCGACACGGCGGCCCGATTGAACCCCAATCGCCGCTGTTCCCGTGGTGTCATCCTGTCGCGGCCATCATTTAAGCCTGTGGAGCAATGGATTGAAATGTGACGCTGGCGGATTTCAATCCATCGGAGCGAACCTCCAGTGATATGCTGCCGGCACGGCGCGTCGCCTGCACCAACACCATGCACAAGCCGTTGAACGCACTGCGAAAGTTGGCCTGATTCGGCTCATGGCAACTTGGATCGCCATTACCCACGCCAGCGTTGCGACCACGACCTGTTACCGCAAAGTGAACCATGTTGTCCGCTGTCGGAACCACGCGCCCTTGCGCATCGACAATGGCCACGGCCACCGGTACGGTATCCTGCCCATCGGCAATCAGGCCAGTGCGGTCCGGCGTCAACCTGATGGCCGCCGGGGCACCGGTGGTTTCAACCACGGTGGTCGTAACGACACGGCCCTTGATATAACCTTTGGCTTCCAGGCGGCCCG
The DNA here is from genome assembly GCA_049977145.1 of Phycisphaerae bacterium. Lineage (GTDB taxonomy): Bacteria > Planctomycetota > Phycisphaerae > WQYP01 > WQYP01 > JAMDCX01. The sequence continues at coordinate 18,448 of JBMFGW010000052.1, read as the reverse complement.
GCTGGTAAAGAACGTGATTCCATTGCAGATGGCGGAACTCCAGCATCGGCTTTTTGCCCAGACTCTTTCCGTTTAAGAATAGCTCCACTTGTTCGCAGTTACTGAAACACCAGACCGGCACATTCTGGCCGGCTTTGCCGGGCCAGTTCCAGTGCGGGAAAATGTGAACCAACGGTTGCCGGCGCATCCACCAGGATTTCCAATAATATGCGGCATCCTTGGGGAAACCGCACATATCCAGAAAGCCGAAGTTGGAATTAATTTCCGGCCAGCCAAATGGATAAGTCTCACCACGGTAATCGAACCCGGTCCAATAGAAGCCGCCCGCCACAAACTTTCTGGTTCCCAGCGGATGCCAGGAGCCGTCTGGAGCCATGTAACTGGTCAGATGAGCGGTGACCTTGTTGGTGTGGTAAATACCCCGACATTCGGTATTGCTTCCAATTTCACTGCCGAAGATCATCTTGTCCGGATACGCCTTATGCAGCCAGTCAAAATCCTGATAGTTGTAGTTGACGCCCAGAATATCTTCCGCCGCACTGGCTCCCTGAAGCCATCCATGCTGGCCCAGCCCATGATTAAATGCGCAGGTCACCGGACGGGTACGGTCATGTTTATGCACCGCCTTCATCAGGGCAGCCATCATCTCACGGGCAAACACCGTGGTTTGGATGGCAAACTCTTCATTCCACATGGACCACATAATCACACTGGGATGGTTGCGATCTCGCAGGACCATGGATTCAACATGCCAAGTGTTGTTATATTTCTGGCCCACCCATGATTTCACCGCGATGGTGGAACCCGGATGACGATTTTCATCCATCACCACCAGGCCAAGTTCATCGCAGGCATCGTACATGGAGGGTGTCATGGGATTATGCGAACAGCGAATGGCGTTGCAACCGAATTCCTGCAGACGCTTCATGCGGTAATACAAAATGCTGTCCGGCATGCCGATGCCGACACCGGCAAAATCCTGGTGATTGCAGACCCCTTTAAGCTCCACATGCTTTTCATTGAGGAAAAATCCCGCGTTGGGATCAAAGCGTAGCGTGCGAATGCCAAATTTCTGGCTATGGCGATCCACCACTGTTCCATCGCGCAGGACCGCCGTTTCCACCGTGTACCGGTTGCGTTCTTCCAGCGACCAAAGCCGCACTGCGGGCAGTGATACTTCCTGTGTGAGTTTGGTCCCCGTGTGCAGGTAACTCGGTTCATCTTTGTTGACGGTGTCGATAATTTTAGTCAATTCATCCGTGGGAATAGCCAGAAAATCAGAGGGCACGGACAGACTGCTGGTGACTTCGGCCACAACCTGCCCATCCGGATCGAGAATCCGGGACTGCACCGCGCAGGACTGCGATGCAATGGTGCGATTCGATACTGTGGTTTCAATGGTCACTTTGGCTGAAGGTTTATTCAGTACGTCGGAAACTTCGCTGATGGCATACACGCCCCATGGTGCCACATGCAGATGATCGGCCACGTTCAACCATACATGCCGATAGATGCCCCCGCCCTCATACCACCAACCTTCAAAGTCCGTGGGATCCACGTATATGGCCAACAGATTATCCCCACCGGTCTGCACGGCATTGGAAATATCGACGTGAAAAGACGTATATCCACCCGGATGCCGACCCACCATCACACCGTTGACATATATTTGCGCATCGCGGTACACGCCCTCAAAATAAAGCCAGATACTTTTGCCCGTGTCGGATGCCGGCAGGGTAAACGACTTTCTGTACCACGCCGGGTACACCGGCAGAGAGCCGTGGCCGGTGTTGGCTTTGGAACTGTAACGCCCTTCAACAATATAATCTTGTGGCAGTTGGACCTTCCGCCAGGTGCTGTCATCGCAGGACGGTAAGTAATAAGTCTCTGACCCGGGCGTACTGCCCAGTGTTACGGCCCCGTAGATGCCGCCAATTCCATCGGTATTATGCACCAGTACTGTCAGTACATTCGGGGCGTCGGTACGCCAGGCGGTGTCGAGATTAACTTGAAATGAAGAATCCCATCCGCGATGAACTTTCAACAATTTTCCGTTCAGGTAAACGGTTCCATTATCATCCACATGGGTAAATTGGATGGTATGGGACGTGTTATCCACCTTAGGTAATGTGGTTCTGAACCAAGCGTACCCTACATAATTCATCTGCGCGTTGGCAGTGTCGGTGGGTTTCCAGGTGCCGGTAGATGTGTCCAGTTCCGGCTTGGTCATCACTTCCGCCTGATCCGCAGTGCCGGGGGTCCAGACCCAATGGTTTATGGCAACGGCATTCTTCAATTCCAATGCATTGGGCATGGGTTTGAAACGCCAGTCAAAATCCATAAGTTCAACCCGTCGAGGGGCCAGACCATGGTTTATTGCGTTGAGCGGTTCGGTCGATTCAAAGTCCGCTCCGATGGAATCCGCCATTGGAGCCTTGGTGCAGGATGGAATGGCCGCGAGTGCCGCCGCCCCAACCCCGATTTTGATAAATTCACGTCTTTTCATTAGGAATGCACCCCTGAAAAAAGGTAACCGTTCACGGGCCTTTTCGGCCCGTCCAGCTCACCACGAGCCTGACCATGAAAGCGGATTATACCCCCTCCCAGAAGAAAACAAATGTGTTTCCACGAAAACGTTTGGCGTAAGATTTAAGTGTGCCACGCAAACTGTCCAACAATAGAAACATATTAACGGATTAATCGAGGTGACACGGACGCACGTGCCGAGCAAGTCTACCAACAACGCATTGCCGTAATCATTCCCAGCTATTCGGGCTGGCAGGCTGGACCGGCTCCAAGTATTGGCCTTACGGCACCCCATTGCTAACGGCTCTTCATTTGGCAGCTTGCACCATGGCTGTAATACCGGCTTTGAGTGCTTCAGGCAGGTTGTCCCACTGACCAGTTCAATAAGCCGGGGGTCAGTTTGGGTTCCGGAGCGCCAAGCAGAACGCCAAGCGGTTTTGGTGATAGTGATGATTCCATTGATTTACGCAGCGATTGTGATTTTATGCAACAGTTTTGTAAACCGCAGGTTGCAGGTTCGAATCCCGCCATCGGCTTTTCATTTATTCCTTGCCGCTTGGTTTGTAGATTCGCATAATTAACCGTATTTTACTCTTTTCCGTGCTGGCCCTTAACGCGTTGCAGTCAGTTTGGCCTGGTTATCAAATTCGATTTCCGCCGCCTTTAGCGCTTGGTCGATTCTTTCGGCCATCGCAATGGTGGTGTTATACCGGGCTTTTTCAATGCGGCAAAGCGTTTCCGCCGGTATTGCGGCCCGGCGTGCCAGATCAACTTGCGACAAGCCCATCCGCCGGCGGGTGCGGATAATTTTCCGCGCCAGGCTCGCTTTGGCATATTCCAACGCCGGGTAGCCGCCGCCCGGCAGCTTGCCCGGCAGTTCCGGCATGTTAAATTCCCGCTTCGGCACGCCCGCACGCTCCAACAGCTTCAGGTAATCGGGTTCGTCGATAATCACGCGCCGCCGCCCGTCCAGTTCAATCGTCTGCACATTCATAATTCAGTCTCCGTAAAATCCGTCGCGGTGTCCAATTTTCTCAATCCAAAGAATGTTATGCCGCACGTAAAATTGCACGCGGTAATCTCCGGTGCGTATTCGGTAACGCCCGGCCAGCGGCCCCGTCAATGGCTTAACCCCGCTTACTTCTGGCCAGCGGCCCAAGCGGCGGATAACGCCTTGTACGCGGGCATTCATGGCGACAGGCAGCCGCTCCATTTTTGCCGCCGCTTCATCCGTGAACCGAACATCCATTGACGCATTCTATCAGTTCTTGATGTGCGCGTCAAGTTTATTTCGCTTCGGGTTCTGAATCTTGCGGTTCTATCTTGGTACCGCAAGGGTAAGGTATTGCGTGACCGTTTACAGAGAGATTTGGTCGGGCGCCTTGGGAAGGGGACCCGGCAATGCGGGCCGACTCCCGAAACGTAAATTTTGCGCATTGAATTCCAGCGCCTTCTCGGCCGCCGCACGCATAATTTTTAGCGGGGCCGGCTTTCCTGTAAAGCCTTCAAACTGTACCACCGCCTGATACAACAGCATTTCCAGGCCTTCGATGATCGTAGCACCCCGCGCTGCGGCAATTTCCAGAAAACGTGTGCGGCGTGGATTGTATACCGTATCAAAAACGACCATTCCCGAATGCAGTACCTCCGGATTGGCCACCGGAAGAGATTCCGTACATGGCGCCATACCGGCTGGCGTACAGTTGATCACGACGGCGCAATTTGTCGTAAAGAATTGTGCCAGCGGCGCGGCCCACACCTGGCCGGTTTTCCCGTTAAATTCCGCCGCCAGTTCCTCAGCGTGCTGGAGGGTGCGGTTGTAAATCACGACGGTGACTCCCAAGGACGCCAATCCCGCCACAATCGCCCGCGCGGCACCGCCCGCTCCCACCACGGCGATACGCTTGCGCGCCAACGCGTTGCGGTTCCATCCGGTACCCGCACGCAGGGCATTAATGGCTCCGATCCAATCCGAATTTACTCCGCGGGTTTGATTGCTTTCGTGAAAATACACGGTGTTGATCACACCGATTCGCGTGGAAGTCTCGTCCAACGTACCGCCATCATCTTTGACATATCGCGCCGCATTGGCTTTGTGCGGAATGGTGACGCTAAGACCTTGAAGGTTTAATTCCGGAGTTTGCCGGAGCAATTCCACCGTCCCACGGAACGACTCGTATGGCGGCATAATGGGTAATGGCACGTACAGACCCGCAAAATCCACCGCCTCAAACCCGGCATTGTGAATCACCGGGCTGATGGAATGTGCTACCGGCCAGCCAGCCACGCCAAACACCGGCCAGGAGCGCTGCTGCTTTTTGAAGCGATAAATTTCCATCAAATCTCGAATTGTTGGCTGTCCCGGCGCCGTTGTATCGTCACCAACCGGAACCGCAAAGGTAAAGGCCGCGTCGTATTTGGCGGCCAGCAAACGAGTAATGAGTCCAGCGTCTCCCATGGCAATGAGTACCAGCGGTTGCGTAATGGTTTCCCGCAAATCGTGATACAACCGCAAGGCCTCCAAGGCGTCCGGCAGGTTCGCGGCTTGATAGGCCGCTTTAATAATTCGCGCTGGAACAATTTTCGCCATCGCGACCAGCCGCTCCCGAAGATCCGCCGGCCGTGCGGCCAAATCATGATAAGAGAGAATCAATCTGGGCTTGCCGCGACGATCATCGTTACGATCCGCCAGCAAGGGTAGAATTTTCTGCACCATTTCCGGATGCGCCCGCCACGCCTCATATTCAATATCAATATAATCGGGCTGCCACCGGCAGGTTTGCGCCAGCAGTGCCAGACGCTGCAATTCCGAACCGGGAAACAATCCCCCCTCGGCTTTGGAACGAATGGTGACAATAACCGGTTTGATGCGGATTTGCGGGTGTGCCAGTAGGGCCATGATCGTTTCGCCGGACGCCTCATCGCAGCGCAACTCGATCATATCTGCGCCCTGTTGATGTGCTATGGCTATCCGTGGTAGCGCCGCAGCAACGGTGCGTGCGAACACGGGCGCAACAATATCCGTCATCTTCTTCCTTTCTTTCTGATGACTGCGGTTTGCACTGCGTGAGTCCTCATTTTACGGCGCGGCCTGGCTGCCGTAATGGGTGTAATTTCAACATCTTCGCCGCGTTCCAGCGCTCGTAAAATATCCAGATTGATCTGATCCCACAGTTGACCGTTGGGCGCTAATCCCTTGGGGGTTTCCATAATTTTCGGAATGCCTTTGAAGGCCGGATTTTGGCAGATGTACCGGAACGCGGCCAGACCAATCATACCCCGGCCAATGTGTGCGTGGCGATCAACCCGTGCGCCCAAGGGGCGAAGACTGTCATTGATGTGTAGGACCCGCAACCGGTTTAAGCCGATAATGCGGTCGAATTCATCAAATGTTTGGCGCGCCCCGTCCGGAGTTGCAATATCGTAACCGGCGGCAAAAATATGGCAGGTATCGACACAACTACCCAGCCGATCGGCATTGGGTACACCGGTAAAAATATCGCGCAGATGCTCAAAGCGCCATCCTAGAGACGTACCTTGCCCGGCGGTGGTTTCCAGGCAGATAATTGTTGATCCGTGCGGGTCTAATTCCAATACCTTCCGCAATGATGCTACAATCCGCGCAAGGCCCTCCGACTCCCCCGCTCCGCCATGCGCACCAGCGTGCGTAACGAGATATTGTATTCCCAACTGCTGGCAGCGTTGCAACTCAGACGCGAAGCTCTGGATGCTCTTTTGCCGCAATTCTTCATTACCCGCCGCCAGATTGGTCAGATAGGAATCATGTGCGACGGTGCAGGAAAATTTAGCCTTGACCACCGCCGCTCGGAATTGCGCAATGACCTCCGGCGATAACGGTGGCGATGCCCACCGCTGCTGATTGCGCGTAAATATCTGCACGGTCCGCAGGCCAAGGTTCTGGGCCTCCACCACCGCCTTGTAAAGCCCGCCCGCAACGGATAAATGAGATCCAAACATCGCTAACCTCAACACACTACCAATACACCAGTATCCCCGGAACGCCACGCGGCGGCAAAGATGCGGGTAAAGCGTGCCACCTTATTGCCAGAGGCTTGTAGGTTTTTTCCAAATTACAGGCATTTTTCGTATTTGTGACATTTTGGGATAATACGATTATTGGGAAATTTCAGCAAAACAGCGTCCTTGCAAATCTAAGTAGCCTTGAAAACCAAAAGGCTTTGATCTTATGGCCTTGGCCAGCCAGATAGCGCTGATTAAATCCTACACGCACCCTATCGCTTTTCAGCCACGCGTGGCTCGGCGACAACTGGATTGGCCAGAATGCCTATTTTTTCGATTTCGACTTCCATTTTATCGCCGGGTTGCAGCCAGACGGGCGGTTTCCGGGCCATGCCGACGCCCTCGGGCGTGCCGGTAAGAATGACCGTTCTGGGCAACAGTGTCGTAGAGCCGGAAAGAAATTCAATAATTTTCTCCACGGAAAAAATCATGTCTGAGGTATTGGATTGTTGAAGCGTTTGCCCGTTTACGCGGGTTTGAATGGCAAGATGATTGGGATTGCCGATTTCATCAGGTGTGACAATCACCGGTCCAAGCGGGCAGAACGTGTCAAACGTTTTTCCTCGGCACCATTGTGATCCGCCGCGTTGAATTTGCCAATCGCGTGCGGATATATCATTGGCGGCGGTAAATCCCAGAACGTAATCAAGCGCCTTGTCCGCCGACACATTTTTGGCCTTGCGGCCAATCACGATTGCCAATTCGCATTCATAATCAACCTGATCGCTGCCCAGATGCCGAGGTAGCTCCACGGGATCGCCGGGATTTTGGATGGCCGCCGGATTTTTCATAAACAGCACGGGAAATTCCGGAATGCGGGCACCGGTTTCCGCCGCGTGCCGCCGGTAGTTCAGTCCAATGCAGAAAAGCGCGGCAGGCATAATGGGGGCGAGGATCTTTTCGGGGCGTACGCGCTGATCGGTAAGAATAAATTCTCCAAGCAGATCGCCAGTGATAAGTCGGGCCGTACCGTGCGCCTCGGCGGTGCCGTAATGAACGTCACCATGCTGGTCATAAAATCGAATGAGTTTCATTTTGATTCCTTTCCTGTTATGAGGGGTGCATTTATGCCGTGGCGGCTTTCCGGTCCGCCACAACGGCCAGCAGTGTCAAATAGCCATCCACCAGAAATCCCTCATAGCCATAACATTTACCTGTCCAGGTTTTCCAATCCTTGCTCATGCCGTCGGGACCCATTCCTTGAAAGGAACCGGCCTCAAAACTCGCCAGCATGGGATACAAAATTGCTCTTGCGGCGGCCACCATACCCGTCCGAAACAGCGCGTCGATGGTGAAATAACAATAGCACGCCGTAGCACCGCCATTCTCATATATCTGAAATCCCTTTTCTCCGCCGCCACCAAAACGCCGTGGCGACAAATAGTAATCATCCTCCGCAACGGCGATGAGATTGCCGGGCAAACCGAGCGAAAAGAATGAATATCCTGCGGCCTTCATTTTCACCAGCAATTGCCGCATCACGGCAGCGGCCTGCCGTTGATCGAGCACGCCCGACCATACGGCTACAGAATTAACAAAGGTGAATTGGTAATCGTGCAGTTGGCCATCAGTGCTTTTCCACCCCGCCAGCAATCCGGTATTTGGATTAAAAAATGTGCGGTAATATCCGGTGCGCATGCGTTGGGCTCGCGCGTTAAAAAAAGCCGCCTCCGGTTGGCGGCCACTATGCGCCGCTACTTCCGCCATCATCACACAGGCGCGATAAGCCAAGGCATTGGAATATGCGTCTTCATGGCCAAACCCGATGGTATCCCACCAGTTGCTGGGGCGGTAGGGATGACCAATGGGGGCATTTTTAGAATAACATCCGTGGTTGCCGCTCAATGGATATTCAATTAATCCATTTTCGTTGCGATCTGATTCCAGCATCCTGCAACTCCAGGCGTTAAGCGTGGAGAAACGATCCGCAGCCCACTTCCAGTCTTTGGAATATTGTATATACGTACATGCCGCAATCAGCAGCGACGGCATGGAATCCAGCGCATCATACGGTGCCCGCCATACGTCGGTGTTGGCTCCGTCGTAATTGGCTCCGTAGCCGACCATCCCATAAGCCACCATTCCGTCGCAGTAACGATCCAATGTATCGCGGAGAATATCCAAACACGTCAAACCCGGTGCCAGCGGCGGACATTGGGCGGCGACCATGGCATACTCATACACGGTAAATGCGCAGGTATCACTGGAGGCATTATTCGCCAGAGCACGCAGCCGGGGATTAATCTGAAATATGTTCAAAAAATTCCGACGATATCCATCATAGCGCGGATCATGATCTATGCCCGGCAGCGGCGGATAGATCGTGGTGATTTCCAGCGTATACTCGATCATCGGATGTTGCGCCGTGGCGGCTGGAAAAGTGACCTGCACGAACGGCGTTTGTACATAGCGCAGAGCATCATAGCCCAGACAGACCGACTCCACACTGCATGAAATGCGCGCTGTGCCCAGATCAGGCAGGTGCAGGATGCAAGGCACACGCATCTGACGCGGCGCTTCGGCCATTCGCCCCAGCAAAGTGGCATGATTAATCAACTGCTTAAACGTGATTTCCATGGGCTTGAGGGCGACGCCCGCCTGCGACGTGGAGCGGATCACAATGTGCCGGCGCGAAAATTCAAACGTCCATCCGGCATCGGTAATATTTCCATTACTTTTCCGGGCGTAGGTGATGGCATGGGCGCTGGAGGTAACGTGCCATGCCTGATCCGCCGTCGACTGCGGTAAAATGGGATTAATGGATAATTTACCTTTGCCCAGTGAATCAAAACAAAGCGCGGTTAATTCCGGTGCCGTGCGGGCTAGACCAAGACGATAAAACGGTGTTGTAAATTCATGGCCATCCGGGGCGGCTGCGGCATCACCGGACGCCGCAGCATGGGATTTTTCCCCTGCGATAATAATACTTGCCATCGCTGCTGATGTAAGAAGTTTTAGAAAATACCGGCGTTTTAACATTGCAGGCTCCTTGTAAAGGTGTCGTAAACTTTATTTATTAACCTGATTTTTCAAGCCTTCGCCCCGCAGGGCACGCACAACTTCTTCCGCAGCCAGTCGCTGAAGTTTCGGTACGCTTTGGTCACTGAACCACCCGACATGGGAAGTGAGAATAGTGTTGCCGCAGTGCCGCAGTGGATGCTGATCCGGTAGCGGCTCGGGGTCAAATACATCCAATCCGGCTCCGGCTATCACACCGGTTTCAAGCGCTTCAGCCAACGCGACAGTATCAATAAGGCCGCCCCGCGCGGTATTGACTACAATGGATGTTGGTTTCATTTTGGCCAGTGTGGCGGCATGAATCAGATGCCTGGTTTCCGGCGTCAGCGGCAGATGCAACGACAGCACATCCGCCTGCTTAAACAACTCCTCCATCGTTAATTGCGTTATGCCATTGGATCTAAAAACTTCCGGTAAGACATACGGATCATACGCCGCCAGTCGGCAGCCAAACACCCGTGCCCGTGTCAGCACGGCGCGGGCAATGCGGCCCAACCCGGCGGTGGCAAAAGTCACATTGCTTAACGCCGGCATGGGATGATCCGGGGTTATTTTCCAAGTGCCCGAGCGCAGACGGCGATCGATCATCGGCAACTGCCGCACCAGTGACAAGGCCATCGCCAGCGCATGGTCGGCCACTTCCTCAATGCAGTAATCGGGGACATTGCACACCGGTATGCCCCGGGCTTTGGCGGTGGCGAGGTCCACGTTGTCCACCCCAATGCCATAACGCACGATGACCCGGCATTTTTCAAGCCGCGTGATTACCGCGGCGTTTACAGGTGCCCACTGGACCAAAAGCGCATCAGCATCGGCAGCCTGTTCTATAATCGCTTCGGGGGTCTTGCATTGACCGGCCAGAAGTTCATGACCGGCGGCATTCATTATTTGCCGTTCCTAGTGAACATCAGAGAACCCATAATCCGTAATGAACACTTTCATGAAGACTCCAGATAATCATGCACAACGGTTCCCGGAATCAGCGTAAATTCCGCGCGCCAGAAATAAGCATCGGCGGCTTGTACCACCGGCAATTCATAAACGGGTGCCAGTACATTGGCACGCAGTTCCACCGAGCATCGCCCACGCCAGCACTCATGCACCTTGACATCGGTTAACGCCCGGCTGGTTATCTGGCGAACGGCGGTACGTCCGTCAATATGATGGATCAACTTGAAATTCAGATTCACTGAAAAATCAAAGGTATCACGTTTCAAGTCCGCAAGATCGCCACGTTGGTGCTTGTAGCCCATGGTGCCCGTTACTACGTCAATGCCGTTACGCTCCAGAATGCCGACGATCAGATCGCCACGGAATTCCACCCGCGGATTACCCCATTTCTTGGGCTGCCCATGCACGGCCCGGCCCTGCGCCAGGCCGCCATCACTGTTGAGAAAAAGAAAGGGCGAAAATCCGCCGCTGATTTTACCGGGTAGCTCTGCCCCCAGCATCACATTACATTCGTTATAACGCCCGATATAGTCCACATCATTCATATTGTAAATATGAATCAGCACCTGATCGCTGATTGGCACCAGTGGTGCGGGAAGCAGCCGGCGCACCGCTTCGGGGGTGGTGCGATAGACCAGTGTAAGCACCTCCACATCGCGGAACGTGAATGGAAATGGCGGCTCCAAAGGGGCGGCCAGCGGTGTGGACCAGGCTTTTAAGGGGTCCAAGCTCATTTGGTTTCCTCCAGTCGCGGGGCGGAAGACGGGGCAGCTTTGCCGACACGTTCATAATACTGGGCGGGAATTTTGGCCGGGTCTTTGTAGATATACCATATACATGGATCATCCGCGTTTTTGGGATATTCGGTCACGCGCATTGGATGGCCATAATTTTCAATCGCCATGATTTCATTGACCATCGAACAATGAGCGCAATAGTAACAAACCCGTTCTTTGCCCCAGGTCCACGGATGCGGGCCTTTGGAAAAACCAAAGAGTTCAGGGCGCGGTTCATTGCCGCTCTCCACCCGTTGCCGCGCCACACCGCCGCTGCCGCATGGTGCCAATGTCAGTTTATAACGGTCCGGCTCCTCGGTAATCTCAATATCTCCCTGCCTGCCCGGCCCCATCAAATGTCCGCGCAATCCCTCCACGTGCAGTTGCAACTGGGTCTTGACATCGGCGGCCATCACTTTGTCATACCGGGTGCGGTAATAGCTGCCCAGGACCGAACGCATGGCTTTTTCCAAATCCTGTTCCCCATAAGTGTTGGCAATATACGTGAAAAAAGACCACGACCAGTTCACGAACATATCATGCACCACCTGCCATTCCAGGCGGGCGTATTCAACAACTCTTTTGGCTTCCGTGATGTCGCCACGTTCCATGGCTTCATAAGCAAAACGTAAAGATGAAATACCAACCTCATCCGGTTCATCCTGCCGCAAGTCGCGCTGAATCAGTTGGGACAGTTCAATTTTCAATTCTTAACTCCTCTATTAACACGTAAGCATGAATCCGCCGCAGACATTAATTTCCTGCCCGGTGATAAAGCCCGCACGATCGGACGCCAGAAAAGCAATCAGATTGGCGACATCCTCCACGGTTCCCAGACGTTGCAGCGGTGTGGCGGCGGTCCAGCCGCGGACCAGTTCTTCGGAGGATTTTCCGGTTATTTCCGCCAACTCTTGAAAATTCTGCTGCCACATATCCGTCAGCACCACCGCCGGGCACACGGTGTTGACGGTTATACCTTTTTTACCGTACGCCAGCGCCAGCGATTCTGTAACGTTGGCCACGCCCGCTTTGGCCGCGGCGTAATGCGCGGAAAACGCGCGGCCTTTCCGACCGGCGTTGGAGCCTAAGTTAATGATGCGTCCGCCGCGTTGCGGATCCATGGCTTCTGCGGCGGCCACGGCCATGAAATAAAGTGATTTAAGATCAATTTCCAGTACCTCATCCCATTGTTCCGGGGTAATTTCATTGGCCGGTGTGAAGTGACACACGCCGGCGGAATTCACCAGAATATCCAGGCGCGGCAGATGCGTCATGGCTTCGGCGATGACCTCCTTGGCCGCCCGCGACGGGCGTAAATCCTTCTCAATACTTATATGATCAGTGCCCGCAAGCGCGGCTACCGTTTCCGCCAGCGCCTTGGCGTTTCGATCCACCCCGACAACACGGGCACCGCACTGTGCCAGCATACGGGCGGTAGCGCGTCCAAATCCGCTTCCGGCGCCCGTGATGATCGCCGTCTTACCCTTGAAATCCAACGTTATCATAATTCTCCTATCTGCAAAGTGGGATGCCGTGCTTTCACGAGCGGGTCGTAAAGCGGAACCACCATATCCGCCTGACGGGCCAGTTTGGCGTAAAGCCTGTGATGCTCTTCCAGAGATTCACTAAGGCCCAGGGGAATACACTGCTCAAAATTGCGATAGGTGAAGATGGCATCGGTCAGCGCTACGCGACCGATGGAAGTTTGAACTGTAAACGCCATGCTGGACCGATGGTGTGCTCCACAGAACCATGCGCGAATGCCGGGAATAAATTCCATCTCCTCATCCGGCAACAATGCGATGCGGGAAGCCGCGTCCTGAATTAAATAGTTCAGGACCGAAGGCGGAAAGACTATATGGCGGGGCAGTTGCGGTATCTCCGGGTCCGGTGCATGAAAATCAATCCATCCCCGACGGGACATCCAAAGCCGCGCGTTGGGAAATTGATCCAGTCCACCAGTGGCATACGCTGTCAGCGGTGTAATAAGCACATCGTCAATTTGTGCCGGAACAATTCCGTGCGATGCCAGCGTTTGAACAATCCAATTTTCAGGTTTCACCACCGGCGCATGGCCCGCTTCACCCGTGGCGGCCTTGGCCCATGTGGTCCAGTGTTTATGCAGTGCGGAAATATCTTGGGGGAACCCGGTGTTGAGAAGAATGCGACGTTCGCCATTGGTAATCAAAAAAGCCCAAAATGTCAGGTCTTCCCAACCTTTCAGCCGCTCCATCCAATAAACTTCCGCCGCCGGCACACGGGTTTCACCCATCTTCAATAAAGTAATCTGGTACGGTTTCATAATTGTGCGTTCCAACCTCCATCTACGACAATAGTGCTGCCGGTGACATAGGATGCTTCCTGGCTCGTGAGAAAAAGTATGGCCGCCTTGAGGTCATTTGGTTGGCCCAGACGTCCCAGCGGACAGCGTGCTTTGAGCCAGGCCGGCACGGCGGTGCTATCGCGTGATGCGGCATCATTAATATCCGTGTGGATCCACCCCGGAGCAATGGCATTAACTGTAATACCGTACGGCCCAAGCTCCAATGCCATGCCCTGCATGAGCAGATCCAGTCCGCCTTTGGTGGCGCAATAGTGGGTTTGGGTCGCATTGGACCGAAATGCACCAACGCTGGTGGTAAATACAATTCGTCCGCCCCGGCCCGCCGCGACCATGATCTTTGCAGCCTCCTGTGTCACCCGGAAAGCCGCGTTGAGATTGACATCAATATGGCGCGACCAGATCTCATCGGTGATGTCCAGATAGGGCGTGAACCTGCAGATTCCGGCATTGCTGATGACAATATCCAGACCACCGAGTTTTTCCGCCGCTTGCCGTACGATCTTCCTGGCCACGTCGGGTTTTCCGAGGTCAGCCGCAAGCTCGTAACACGGAGAAATTTTCGCCAGCCGTTCGCACTCCTGCCGGGCTTTGTCGCCATCTGTACCGTGACTAATAACAACACTACATCCACTTTCAGCCAGCGCCTCCACGTACGCTAATCCAATTCCGCGTGATCCGCCGGTTACCAAGGCCCTGGTTCCATAGGGGGTACTCATAATAAAAGCTCCTTTTTTTTATCCGCCCGATCAGTTTGGTAGGTAGCGGTGATTTGACGTGCACAGCGGCGCAGTTCTCCCAGCAGCAAGGGTACCGTGCGCGTTCTATCCCCCGCGGAGTTCTGATGGGAACGCAGAAAAGAACACGCCAGTGCCGCCACACATTCCCCGTCCGGTGCTGTGACCGCAAGCGTCAGATCATACACGCCGCGATATAGATGACTTGCCACATACTCATAACCGCGGCGGCGAATTCGCGCCAGTTGCGTTTCCAAAGATTTCACTTGCGGGCGTTGCATGGCATTTCGTCTGACGTAAGCCTCCAAATCAGCTGCCGTCATGCCCGCCAATAGCACCCTTCCCGACGCGCTGATGGTGGGAACATGCAGGCTGCCGACAGTGACACCCAACTGCAAATAACCCGGACCGGGCACATTGGCCAATATCAGCACCCGGTCTTCCGTTAGCACGCTGAGGTGCACCGCTTCGCCGGTCCGCTGGGCAAACGTGCGCATGGGTATACGCGTGCGAGCCACCAAGTCTTGAAATAAAGTGCACGCCTGGCCCATCCGAAACAGTTTACTGCTGATCCGATAGGCTCCGTTGGCATCGCGAAACAGATAGCCGCGTTGCAGTAAACACGCCACCACGCGCTGCAGTTCCGATACGGAGCGTCCACATAGACGCGCGATGGCCGTGAGCGTCAGCGGCGTATCCACTGCGTTGATGCGTTCCAGTACATCCAAGCCGCGTTCGAGCGCCGGAATAGCTGATAATGTTTTATTATTAGCGCGAAACATAATCATATATAATAATTTGCTTGCAATCATACGTCAACACAATTAAGATCAATAGTGCGGTGTGTGACAGTTTACGCCGATCGTTGAACGTCGAGCAAAAGAAGTGGCGAGCTATTGGCAACAGTTGACAAACCGCCGCCTTACAATGCGGTGCTAGCAAGAAAAAGCAACTCCTTGAGCACCGCATCGCAATGCGGTGGTTGGCTTGCTGATAGTAAAAGCGGTACGCCGAAAGTATCACGCACCCTCAACAGTATGGCGGATTTGCGGATGTGTAAAATCGCTGAACCAAGAGAATTACTCTCGTGGGAACGTACCCGTGCATCAGGCTACCGGGCGGTGTTGCAGCGGCTATGACTTGAACCGCCCGGCGGGAAAAGGATAAAAGAATATGTACAACCGGAAAGCGATGGTTAGATATAGTGGCGGAGCGCATACCGAATCCATCAGCCCTGTCGCGTCGCACGGCCAACGACTTGGCCGTCGGCAGCCTGCCGGGAATCTTGTGGTGATGCTTGTAACCATCCTGGCTTTGGCATGGCTGGCAACCTACGGCGGCAGCACGATGGCGAGCGGTGATACGCTATCTGCAGTTGGCTTGTTGCACTGGCATTTGGTTCGTGGCGGCTCCCCGGTCGTTGAGCGATACCCGGCGCTAAATGGCGGTTCATTTTCCGGACCGAAGGTGAAATGGTCGCCGGATCCATTAGCGGCGTACCGTTGGGTACATCCCCGCGCTTCCGATGGGTTGCAGTCTTATGTGTTGCGTCCGGTGTCGGTCAATACGAACACGCCAAAGTCTTTTTCCGGCCTGCAATCCGTGACCGCTGGTCGTTGCAATATCACGGTCAAGGGGGTGGGAGCCTTTCGTTTTGACTTCGGAACCGAAAACGCCGCCTGGATAGAGTTTGACAGTCCGGATCTCAGCGGCAGCAAGGTCGAGATGGGCGTAAGCGAATTCAACGCTCCTGCCCACGAGCCAAACCATGCTATTGGCGTACCGGAGAAAATCGGCAATACCTATCGGCTGAAGCTCAATCCCCAATACTACGAGGGCGTCCGATTTGGATGGATTTATGTGCACAGCTTCTCCGGTAAGCCATGGCATATTACCGCCGTGCGGGCGGTCTGTCAGATTAAGCCCACCAATTACAACGGCAGTTTTTCCTGCAGCAATCCGATGCTCACACGGATTTGGTATACCGGTGCGTATACCGTGAAATTAAACCTGCTAAAGAATTATTTCGGAGCGATCCTGATGGATCGGGGAGACCGCATTTCCTGGGTGGGCGACGCCCACATTGCGCAGTCCACAGCCATGGCGGCTTTTGGGAATTTCAATTTCGTTAAGCGCAATCTTAATATCTCCGCCGGCAAGGGTAATGGCATTGCCAGCTATTATTTGTATTGGATATTGAGTCTGGTGGATTACTACCGCTATACGGGCGATACGGCGGAATTGCAGCGTTATTACCCGCTGGTAAAAACGCTGCTGGCCAAGGCCGCCACCAATTTTGCCCATCCACATATCGCATTTTACGGGTGGGGCGACCGATTGGGTGGATTCGCCAGTGCCGAGAATCCACAGACACGAGAAGCCTATCGAATGCTGTTTGTGGAGACCTGCCACCGCTTTGCCTGGGCCGCCGGCGCGGCCGGGAATAAGACTTTACAGACACAGTACACAACAATCGCCGATGAGTATGCCGCCAAGATTCAGAGCCAGTCAAGCTGGGTGCGGACCATTAACATTTATCCCGCCAGCGATGGCATCAATGCCGGCGTCCCAACCGCCGCGCAGGAGCGAGAACTGTACCGCCGGTGTTTCGCCAATCGGTTGGATCGCCTTGCGTATTCGCCATTTAATGAATATTTCGTGGTGGAGGCCATGGCCCGGCTGCACCGGTGGGACGAGGCATTGGAAACCGTGCTGGATGACTGGGGCGGGCAGATTAATTATGGCGGCACGACTTTTTTTGAAGTTTACCGGCCAAGCTGGAATAACATTATTCCCACCAACGGCGGTATTCCCAGCACAATATGCGGCCCCACCAGCCTCTGCCATCCATGGAGTTCCGGGTGTACCACCTGGCTTACGCAGTGGATTGCGGGCATCCGACCCGTGACCCCTGGCTTTGCCACCGTGGATATTGTTCCACATCTTGGCCGCACCCTGACTTGGGTGAAAGCCACCGCTCCCACACCGCATGGAACTATTTCCGAGTCGCTTAATGTGAACCGTGGTACGGCCAAGTACGGAATTCCATCCGGGATTATGGCGCGCATCGGGGTGCCCAAGGTAGGCCGCCGCATCATCACCATTACCATCAATGGCCATCCGGCGTGGCATGATGGGCATTTTACCACGTGCACCGGCGTGGGCGGTTCGGTGCAAAGCCGGAACTTTGTTTATTTCACCAACGTGCAATCCGGTCACTATAACCTGGCCATTTCCTACCATGGGCATACCCCTCCCTTTTTGCATGAACCGTTTATCTACCCGGTGCAGGTGTTGGGACAGGATGCGGTGACGCAG
Source organism: Phycisphaerae bacterium (assembly GCA_049977145.1). Taxonomy (GTDB): domain Bacteria; phylum Planctomycetota; class Phycisphaerae; order WQYP01; family WQYP01; genus JAMDCX01. Next base: position 740 of record JBMFGW010000052.1, on the reverse strand, counting down.
GGCAATTGGGGTGGGGTATATGGACGCGACGGATATGTACTATTCGCCGATGGCCCGAAGGAGGCGAACATTGAACATCTGCCCGCCTATGTCAAGTCGGTTCATTGTGCATGGACACATAAAACCCAGTGGCCAAGCAATGGCTCCGATCTACGGGCATTGGCGGCAAGTCCGAACAATGGTCGGCATCATCGAAACGCCGGGGTACTGTATTCCGATTTGACTTCCCAAGCCCCGCAGGCGGCGGTGGACATTCGGCTTCGACACCGGCGCAACTATCGGCTGGCTTTGTACGCGGTCGATTTTGACCACAAGAACCGCAAGGAGGTCATCACGGTTGAAGACCTGCGAACCAAAAAGCTGCTGGCCCCCGTGCAGGCGTTATCCCATTTTTCAGGTGGGAAATATATGGTCTTTGAATGTCACGGCAGCGTGCGGATACGCTTTGACCCGATCCGCGGCGGCAACGCGGTTCTATGCGGAATATTTTTTGATCCACCCGGCGGATAGTACAAGGTGGTTTGGTGAAAATTGGGCGAAGGACCATCTGGGGCGACGCGTCATGGAATTTCAAAATTCGCCGAATGGAGCTTTTTTACTGCGGATGAACTGTCGGATACTTACAACGGATGTTCCAACGCCGTTTTGACGTAAGTCGTTGTGTTACAATTAGTTAAGTATGCGTTTTCGCATTTACGTGTAGCCACTAAAATGTTTTGTTTTGTTTGATATTGTACTTG
>JBMFGW010000051.1:0-26438 GCA_049977145.1 Phycisphaerae bacterium | reverse complement strand
GCCGCCAAGACGCAAAACTCGTTGATTTTACAGCGCATTATCCCACTGCAACCCAGCGAGTTTTGCTGGAACATCCGACATCCGTTTAAGCACATTGCGGCCGCACTATCATTTTGTCCCCGATTTCAGGACAATCTTCTTTACAATTTTTTGAGAAGTGGTAATAATAAGTTTTTTGCGGTTTATTTTAATGATATGGTAGGCCATGGACGTAATCGCTAGACTTCGGCAAGTTCAAGAACGAATCAACGTTGCCGCCAACCATGCGCGCAGAAAGCCAGAAGACATCAAACTCATCGCCGTAAGTAAGTATGCGTCCACAGCGCAGATTCAGGAGCTTATAAAATCCGGCCATCGCGACTTTGGAGAAAACCGCGTGCAGAATCTGCAGATCCGTAGTGAAGAGATACGGAATTGGGCCGCCAGTGCGCTAAGCCCTGGGGCGGAAGCGGCTGGGCCAATCCATTGGCACATGATTGGTCATCTGCAACGGAACAAGGCCGCCGCCGCGCTGGAGGTCTGTGACCTCATCCATGGCGTGGATTCGCTGCGGCTGGCGGAACATCTCAATGATCTGGGACAGACGCGCGCCACGGCAATCCCGATTCTAATGGAAGTCAATACGTCGGGCGAAGCCGGCAAAAATGGCGTGCCGGTTCCCGCGGCCATCCACATGGTCGAACAGTTTGAGACCATGGCGCATGTGAAACTCATCGGCTTGATGACCATGGCGCGACAGTCGGATAATCCGGATGATGCCCGTAGGAGCTTCAGCATGTTACGGGAAATTTTTGAAGAGTTGCGTTTTCGCAAAATTTGCGGCCCCCATTTTCGCGACCTGTCCATGGGAATGAGCGGTGATTTTGAAGTTGCCATTGCCGAAGGCGCCACCATGGTGCGAGTCGGCTCAGCAATTTTTGGTGCCCACCAGGAATCGGCCATGGCACTGGAATCCTGAAACGAATACTACCTCATTTACGCCACGCCCTATGCCCCACATCTATATGTCATGCCCTTGACACGTTGAAGAAGTACTGGTAAAAATATCGCGGCAAGGCGGAATAGGATAAGATCGGTATCTAAAAAGCTGTTGGTTGGGTTGTATTTCTAGGTCGGCTTTGTGGTACGCGCGTGCCGCGCCGATTTCAGGTGTGCGTTTACGGAAAGGAATGTGCCATGACACACAAGCGCAAGGTTCTCCTTGGTGTAGCGGCGATGCTGGCGATCATGCCGGCTGCGGCGCTCTGGGCTGATCCGGCCGGCGGGACCGCCAGCTATAAGCAGTTGGAACAAAAGTACCAGCAGCTGCAGAAACAGATGGCCACGATGGCCAAGCAGATGGCGGCCATGCAAAAAGAGCAGGCGGCACTGCAAGCCAAGCAGGCCAAAACCGCTACCACCGACACCGCAGCCATTGATCGGGAAGTCAAGCGGCTGTACAAGCGGGTGATGAAAGACAGCCAGAAAATTTCCGATCTGGAACCCGGCAACATCCAGGTGCTCATCGCGGGCGATGTGAATTTCCAGTTCCAGAATGTGCAAGGTTCGCACTCCACGTTCTATGCCGATTCCAGCCCCATGATTCAAGTGCGTGTTGATAAGAATATCTTTATCAATACGGCGTTTGATTTCTATACAGGGGCCGGTGGCGCTGGTGGGGCATTAACCTCACCGGGGTCCTCGAATGACTCGTTTACCGGTGCCGATATCGGTGCCGCCAATATCAACTACGAGCTTAATAATTACATGACGCTGGGCGGCGGTTTGGTCACCAGCCCCATCGGTGGCATCGTCGGGCAGTACAATCCGGCGCCGTGGAATCGCTGGCTGGTGGATGGTTCGCTGGAAGATGCTTTGCTGCCCGGAAATGAATTGGGTGTCTGGACGCGCGGCGGTCTGCCGGCACCGGACAACATGGGCTATTTCACCTACTTCCTTTTTGTGAGCAATGGTCCGTCTTTGGTCACCACGAACGGTGTGGACGGAAATGCCTATAACAATCTGCAATTCGGCAACTGGGATCCGGCGGCGCAAAATGGCAAGACCGTCGGCGGGCGTTTCAGTTACCTGCCGATTCCGAATATCGAAGTGGGATATTCGTTTGAATGGGCCAGGCCCAGTGCGGATGGCTCTTTCACCACCACCAATTCGCTCATCAACGCCGTTGATATGAACACGTATTATGTCAATAAGAAAATCGACGGCTTGTTCCGCTTCCGTGGCGGCTGGACCTGGGATGAGGTCGGACAAAGCGGAGCTCCTGGCGGGGTGCTGTCCGCCCTTGGTGGTTACTCGAACGGTGGGCAGGCCGAAATTGCCTATCAACCCAGTCTGTGCGGCATAAAATATCTCGACAAGATGATGGCCGCATTCCGGTATGATCGCATTGATGGTCCCGCCGCCGCCGATTTCTCCAATGGTGCGGCGCATGAACAGCGTTATAGCGTTGGACTGGATTATTGGCTGCACTCCAACGCCGTGCTGAAGTTTGAGTATGAATTTGACAATCTCTCAAACAACATGCACGGCAACAACGCCATGTTCGTGCAGTTTGCGGTTGGTATCTAATTGCCTTTGGCACCTAACTTGAGGAGTTACATCAATGAATATTATGAAACATCAGATCACCAAATCCGTGGTGTTGGTCGCCGCCGGGGCGGGATTGCTTTTGCTGGCCGGTTGCGCCAGTAACAAAACCACCAAATCCGCGGCCTCGGCCGCCAAGCCGGCAGTTTGGCCTTTGACGATTAAAGACCCCGCCGCCAATGAATCCGGCGCGCAAATATGGGCGGAAAACTGTATGCGGTGTCACGAACTCCGTTCGCCGTCGCAATACACGCCGGCACAATGGGGCGTGATTATCCAGTACATGCGGCTCAAGGCCGGGCTAACCGGCACCCAGGCCAAAAAGGTCCTGGCGTTTTTACAAAGTGCCAGCGCCCACTGACGAATTTTCCCTCTCCCCACACAACGGTGCGACTGTCGAAGTCCAACTTCAACCGTCAACCGTTGTGTGGGGAACGCCGCAATGTCAGGCGCACACAGTGAAATTCTTGTACGCCACTGACCCGATCATGCGGTGCCTATTGCCGCAGTGATGCCGCTTAATTCACTATCGCTACCATGGTACCGATCCATTACTGCCGTGCATTCGCGGTATGGTTCGGTGTGGTTGCACGCCGACTTGCTGATGCGGTGCCATGGATCGCGGCGCTAACCGCGGCATCGGATTGTCATCCGGGGACTGCCTCGTGCGGTGCCATTTTGCGGCCAGTGATGCTGGTAGCCATAATTTTTCTGGTCGGCACTTCCTCCAGTGCGGTGCGTCGGCCATGGCCGACGCGCCAGGCGTGGCGAAGCCGGTTGTATTTGTCATCGTTGACCTGACGGACTTTGGCCTTTTCGGTGAGGTTATCGACTGCCACCAGCCGCCCCTCCACGAGAATGGAAGCGTAATCATCAAGCTGGTCGGTATACCAGTCAATTTCAAAGCAGACTTGATTATTGACGGTAAGAATCTCGCCCTTGCGCCCCTTGAGCGGAACCCGAAGATAAATGGTGCTATCAATGCGGCAGAATGGCAACGGAATAACGTAAGGACGGCCCTGCGGATCGGCCATTGCCAGTCGGCCAATAACGCTGGTGTCCAGCAGATTAAAAGTTTCCCTTTCGGACATGGCAATCATCATCGACTCCGGCTAAAATACAGTAACTGGATACGAATGTCGGTATTATAAATACTAACTGATGTTCGTCAAAATGGAGATGGCAATATGGTAAGCAAAACTCAGTTAAGCGCGCCGCCGGGCGCATCTGCCGCACACCCCGACTACAGTGCCCGGGATTTTCCGTATTCACCGTTAGTGGTGTTTTATGAAGTCACGCGGGCGTGCAATCTGTTATGCCGCCACTGCCGGGCGGAAGCTCAGCCGTACAGCCATCCGCTGGAGCTGGATTCCGCCGCGTCGCTTTCGCTCATCGACAATCTGGCGGAATTTTCCAAGCCGCCGCTGTTAGTGCTCACCGGCGGTGACCCCATCAAACGCCACGACGTATTTGATATTGTGAATCACGCTGTGGAATCCGGCATGAAAACCGCCATGACTCCCTCCGCCACCAAGCTGGTCACCACCGCCGCGGTGGTGCGGCTCAAACAAGCCGGACTCCATCGCCTGGCGGTCAGTCTGGACGGAGCTGATGCGGCCACGCACGACGGTTTTCGGCGGGTACCGGGGAGTTTTCAACGTACGCTGGAAATCATCGCCGATGCCGCCGCCTGCCATCTACCCCTGCAAATCAACACCACGATCGCCCGGCATAACTTCGATCAGATTGACGCCATGGCGGAAGTGCTTGACGCCTTCCCCATTGTTCTCTGGTCGGTGTTTTTTCTCGTCCCCACGGGACGGGCGTTGGCGGATCAGCGCATCACCGCGGAAGAATTTGAGGTGGCTTTTGAGAAACTTTATCAGCAGGGCTGCCGCCGAAAATATGGCATAAAAACCACGGAAGCTCCCCATTATCGACGGTTTCTTATTGAAAAAATGAAACGGGGGGCGGATGCTTCCACCTCCCGCCCCACGATTCCCCACATCATTGGAACCAATGATGGTCGGGGGGTGATGTTCATCAGCCATATCGGCGAGATATACCCCAGTGGTTTTTTGCCCATTGAATGCGGCAAATTTCCCAAAGATTCCGTCGTGGATGTATACCAGCATTCACCGCTGTTTGTTGATCTGCGCGATGCCGGCAAGCTCAAGGGAAAATGCGGATTTTGTCAATACCGTGACATCTGCGGGGGAAGCCGGGCCCGCTCCTACGGCCTGACCGGTGATCCTTTGGCTGCGGAGCCGGACTGTGTTTATGTATCGCCGCAGTCCGAAGAACGCATAACCTCGGAAGCAAGGAGTCTGCCGCTATGTTCAGCGTAACGAATTTGCTCTGTGATTATCAGGCGGGAAACGAACACCTGCGCTATGGCCACCGCACCGCCCGCGGCGAAGCCGAAGCGACACCCCGCCCCGTGGTCGTTTGGGCCGTGACCAAAGCCTGTAACCTGCGCTGCGTGCATTGCTACGCCTCCGCCACCAACGCCCCGGCTCCCAATGAACTCACGTATGCGGAAGGCTTGGCGCTACTCAATGATCTAGCCGCATTCCATGTTCCCGCTGTGTTATTCAGCGGTGGTGAACCGCTAAGCCGCCCGGAAATTTTACCATTTATCCGCCATGCTCGTTCTCTGGGGCTGGCCTGTACACTGTCCACCAATGGCCTGCTCATTGACGATAAAATGGCGGATAATCTCGCGCAAGCAGGCTTAAAATATGCCGGCATCAGCATTGACGGTATGGAAGCCCGCCATGATCAACTCCGTGGAAAAATTGGCGCTTTTAAGGGAACACTGGAAGGCATGCGGCGGTGTCGGGAACGCGGAATTAAAGTCGGCGCCAGGTTTACCGTCCACGGCTTGAATGTGGACGATCTCGACGCCATATTCGACCTCTGCGTGGCCAATGAAGTTCAGCGGCTGTGCATATATCACCTCGCCTACGCTGGGCGTGCGGACAATATGCAAAAAGTGGATTTAACGGCCGGGCAAATCCGCGCGGTCGTGGACCGTATTTTTCAAAAAAGCCAGGAACTTCACGCGCAGGGAATTCCGCTGGAGGTACTCACGGTGGACAACCATGCGGATGCTGCTTACTTGTTGCTGCAATTAGAAAAAAACGATCCGCAGCAATACCAAGCCGTGCGCACCCGATTGGAAGGCACCGGCGGTAATCGCTCGGGGTGTAATATCGCCTCGGTGGATCCCGTGGGCTATGTTCATTACGATCAATTCACTTGGAACTATCATTGCGGCAATATCCGGGAAAAGCCCTTCAGTCAAATCTGGACCGAAGCCTCCGATCCGCGTTTGGCAATTTTGCGTAATCGCAAAGCGTATCTACCGGCACGATGTCAAGCCTGCCGCTTTCTATCGGTTTGCAACGGTAACCTGCGCACGCGTGCCGAAGCCGCCACCGGCGACTGGCTGGGCTTTGATCCGGCCTGTTATCTCACCGATGCGGAAATAGGCATCAATAGCGACCAGAGTGCCAGGACCTATAGCTTGGTATAGATGGTGAGGTGTGGCTCTGGCGATTAAGCAACGGGGCCGAAACAACTTCCCACCGACTCGATACGCCACGGCCCTGTTGCGTACATCCGGAAGCACCTCCCCTCAAATCGTCGTCGGCTTTACCAGTGGCGGCGTATTCGATGGCAGCGCGAATCGGGAAGTCATTTCGCCACCGGCCGGAAAAATGGCCACGCCAGGTTAATTCAGCAGCCAGGAGCGACGGTGCAGCAACAGGTCCAGTGCCGGCGCAACGGGTTGCAGGAATAACAATGCTACCGTCGCGGGTGGAATGGGTAGGGCTATGCGATGCAAAAATGCGGCGGCCAGCCCCGCCGCCACCAGAAATACCTTGCGGGCCAACGGTTCAATGGGCAAAGTGCCGGGTAGGGCCAGAATAAAAACCGATGCAAAAAGGAAATCGGAACTGCAGATTTCATAAAACAATAACGCTATGGCCCGCTCCGGGGGAAAATACCATAATCCGCCGATACTTTGCCAGAATTCGTGATGCAGCACACGCGGTGCAAGCGGCCCGAAAATTAAACCCGCCAGAACGGATATGAGAAATAGTCCCCAGGCACCGGGCAGCAGAATCTGACGGTATGACAGATACAGACCCGCGAGAATAATGGCTAAAATACCAACCGTACCGATGCGCCCCGGAACGCCGCCGAGCAACAGCGCGGAAGGAGATGGCAAATTCATGGCAAACATGGCCCGCAATTCGCGGCGGCTATGCGCGCTGGCAGGGTTGATGGCAATTTTCCCAAGCGTATGCTCAATAACCTGCTCTGGTCGTGGTAACCGTACCGCATCCACACCGCGCTGCGGGCTGTGTTGCGGCCATTGGTATACGCGCACGGGAACGGAATGATGAATATCCCCAATGGTCAGCCGATCCAACACCAGCACGGGCCAGCGGCCCACCAGCGGCAACATGGCGGTAATAGCCAATGGGGCCAGCAAGGCAATATGGAAGCGTTGCTGCCCGGGTAAACCGGCGATCCAAATAAGCGCTACCAAGCCCGCTCCCTGGGCTATGGCCCAAAACCATGGCAGCAGCGGCGCGGTCAAACCGGAAGCCAGCAGCGCACAAGCCAGCGTGTGATCCCACGTTAGCAACCGCCCGCGAACTGTAAATCTCGCCAGAAGAAAGTGGGCCAGGACCGCTGCGGCCAAGGTTGCCAGAATAATCAGCGCGGCGCGAAATCCAAAGACCCCAATTCCCCATAGCAGCGGCAGCAATACCGATATGGTGATGGTTTGATAAAATTCCCGCCGCGCCACCGGCCATAAAAGAAAGGGCTTCTGCCGGCAGAGTCTTTGATCCAAGGCGGAAACAGCCGCGGATGTCCCAACCGTGTGGTGTTGTGGTTTTTCAGGAATCATGCCGCTCCTCCGGGAAATTGGATAAGGGACGCACCGGTTTTGATTCCGCACACGCTTACTGCCAGAGGCAACCGCGATGGACAAACATAACTGCACAGCCCGCACTCAATACAGGCGGCGGCTTCATAAGAAGAAACGATCGGCAGGCCCTCAATAACGTGCACCTGTGCCATGAGACCCACCGGATTTAAGCCTGCGGGACACGCACTGACGCACCATCCACACCGGATACAATCCACCGGTTTTTCAACTCTGGGGACTGGCCGAATTGATATGGTCTGCATCCATGGTTCCATTGCCGTGACCGTCGGATCCACAAGTTCTCCGGCCATCATACCATTGACGATGCACTGCCGATCTTGATAGACAACCCCGGCGGCGGTGAGGATGGCGGCCAACGCGCGTCCCAGCGGCGCACCGACGACTATGGGCATGGCGTCGTGCGTAAAAATTTCAATAGGCCGCCACTCCGGGCGCGAACCGGTTGCCATCCAGTAGCCCAGCATCCAACAGGTAATGGGGTCCAGCAGCAGCACGCCCAACTGCGTGGGCAATTCCCCGGATCTGAGTTTAAGTCCCAGCACGTTTCGCAATAAGATGCTGGGATGCCCCAGCGGATAACGGTTGGTTAGCGGATACATGCGCAGTTGGTGCCGACGTGCCGGATCGCGCCATTGATACCGCAGTTCCGGTTCATCGCGCGGCGCCGCCACGCCGGTTCTGGGATTGGACAGACATTGGCGAATCAGGTTAAGTCCGGCGACTAGGTGCGGCAATTGAAATTCACTTAGCACGCGGGGCATAATGGATTCTGGCTGTGGCGGAATCAAATTTAATATAATCCACTGTACCGGTTTCGCCACGAGTTGCTCCGGCAGAGATGGCGTCCAGATATCATGTCGGGCAAATTTGAGATTTACCGTCAAGTCACGCAGCTCCGTCGGGGTGGCGGGCAGCTGCGCCGGCGGCCACGGTGCGGTAGAATCTCGTGCGGGCCAGACCGGGGCCTCCCACACCGGCGGGCCAAAATAAAGCCCCCCGGGCACATGCCGCCAACGCCATGCTAGGTTCCCGTGGAGCATAATGATCTCATGGTTCCAAGGTACTTACCGCAACGCAAAGGTCCCGAGCGACACAGACTCATACGCATACCGCCAAGCTTCCGTTACGCTTCACACGCCTAATAAAAAAGGCCGGTACAGGCCGGCCTTTGCGGGTTGCAATGTCCACAAATCTTGTCAATCAGTGGCCGACAATCTCGGATTTCATGGGCATAAGAAGCCCCAGCAGTTCGGCTTGCGCCAGTTGGGACTCCTTCTCCTGTTTGAGCGTCATCCCAAAGTCCTGCATAAAAGCGTTCCACTGGGCATCGGTAATGTGCATGCCTTTGTGGGCCTGATACATATCCGGACCGGTGTAAACTTGCGGGCCACCGGACTTTTCGCCGATGTACGCCACCAGTTGCGTCTGCAAATTCGCCAAATTGGTATGGGCGAAAGCCGCGTTGATACGCTGGTCTTTTCCGACCTTAATGAGAAAAGCGTGCACGACGGTGGTAATGCCCGATTGGCCGCCAAGCTGTTGATATAGCGACGGCCCATTGAGTTGATTCTGATTTTTGGCGCAACCACCCACACCCATGACCAGAACCAGTGCCGCAATCATTCCCAGCCCGGCTGACAACATTGATATTTTACGCACGGAAAGGCTCCTTCCAGAGGATCAACCCAGGCCGCCCCGGCTCTTACCGGTGGACAGCGAAACCCGGAACAGTTCCATATAGATAGCATGGAATGGCCGAACTGGCAAGTCAATATTCCGCCCAAGGGCCGCGTAAGCTCCAGCAGGTGGAAATACCGGTTCTTCCAGTTGGATGTACGCGCGGCAGGGATTTTCATCAGGACCGCTTTGTAAGCGCTTGCAACTGGATTTTATGCAGTTCACGAATTCCTGATATTGCCAGTTTCAGCAGCCCATTGAATTGGCGAGGAGTAAACGTGGCATGTTCCCCGGTTGCCTGCAGTTCGGCAAATGAGCCGTCCGCCAGCATAGCGACATTCATATCCACCTGGGCGGCGGAATCTTCCTGATAATTTAAGTCCAGCAGCGGTTTACCGTCCACAATCCCCACGCTGATCGCCGCCACTTGTCCAATGATTGGATTCGCTGTAATTAATTGATCCCTGGCAGCGCGCTGTACCGCATCAGATAATGCTACGTAGGCCCCGGTGATGGCAGCGGTGCGGGTTCCGCCATCCGCCTGAATGACATCGCAATCCAGCCACAGCGTATTTTCCCCCAGCTTGTTCATTTCAATTACGCTGCGCAGCACGCGGCCAATGAGCCGCTGAATTTCCACGCTGCGGCCATCGGGTTTGCCGCTGTCCCGCTTTTTGCGGGTATTGGTGGAGGATGGAAGCATGGCATATTCCGCCGTCAGCCAACCTTGCCCCTTTCCAGCCAGCCAGGGCGGCACGCCCTTCTCAATGATGGCGGTGCATAAGACTCGTGTGGCGCCAAAGCTTATCAGCACCGATCCGCCGGCATGGCTTGTGAAATTCCGTTGCATCGTAATTTTGCGGAGTTGATCCGCCCGTCGCCCGTCGCTTCGCATATCAGGTCCTTTCTCAACTAATTGCCCTGCTGCCAGTATCACCGATTGGCCTGACATTGTCATGCCAGTAGCGTTGGTTGGTGTTGGTTGGCGGTTATTGCCAGACCGTGCAGGGATGCTGCCTGCATTCAGGGCCGGCGGGACGCCTGCGGTACGTAACGCAGGCATCTTGCCTGTCCCCCGTCATCCGGGAGAAACTCGCAATCCCGATAAAAATGGGCACACCCCGTTTAACGGCCGGTTGCAATCCCGGGGGGGGGTAGTCCCGCTAAGACGCTGAATCGTGCCGGAAAAACCGCGCACCATATCAACGACATGGCATTAAGTTTTCCGCGGGATAAACTCCCGGAGATCCTCTTGGTCGCCGCGGTGACCTTACTGCGTACTTTCCTCCGGGCTTTCCAGAAGTTTGTACCCCACGCCACGGACGGTATGAATCATCCATTGATGCTTGCCGAGTTTTCTGCGCACCGCGGTAACGTGTACATCAATAGCCCGATCCGTTACGTAGATTTCAGCGCCCCGCACCCGATCGATAAGCTGATCGCGTGACAGCACCCGCCCGCGCGCCAAGGTCAGGGCGGTCAACAGTTTGAATTCCGTGGGGGTTACCGTAATGACGCGCCCTGCCAGCGTCACTTCATGCCGGGCTTCATCAATGACCATGGGACCGTTACTTAAAATTTGCTGCCCGGCCTCCGCGGCGGCGGTTTTTCTCCGCAGTACCGCGGTGATTCTGGCCATAAGCACTTTCATTGAAAAAGGCTTGGTAACGTAATCATCCGCGCCCAGCGACAGCCCCACGATAATATCCGTTTCCTCACCGCGCGCGGTGAGCATCAAGATCGGAATATTGGCCGTCTGCGGGTCACCCTTGAGGCGCGTGGCCACTTCCTGCCCCGTCAGCCCCGGCATCATCAGGTCCAGCAGAATCAGATCAGGCAACAGTTTGCGGGCCATTTCGAGACCGACTTGACCATCATAGGCGAACAGGCCTTCATAACCCTGCCGCAATAAATTCACACCAATAAGCTCCACGAGATCGCGTTCGTCATCCACCACCAGTATTTTTTTCTTCCGTGCCATAAAACTCCAACCCCTAAACCATGCCCGTAACTGGCTTCAGCATCACCCCCCGAACCCGGCGCGTCAAGACTGCAATGACCAAATTAACACAACCTTAACATAATGGTAACCATTTGCCGTCATATAATGAACCCCTGCGGAGCGGGGCCGCGGGTTTGGTGTTCGTGGTGGAAGTAGTTAAGCTATGCGGTGTTGGTGGATGGCATTGCAGGAGGCGCATGGCATGGCTAAAGCTAGTGTTGACCCCGCCGAATTGCGACGATTTGCGCAGGGGCTTATGCAATTTAATAATGATCTTCAGGGGCTGATGTCCGCTCTCAACGCCCGGATGCGTGCGTTGGAAACCACCTGGCGGGATCAGGAGCAGCAAAAATTTGCCGAGACCTTCGATCAGGCCGCGCAATATCTGGGCCGATTTCTCGAGGCCTCCAATGAACACGCCAGAATGCTGCTGAAAAAAGCGCAGCATATCGAAAAGTATTTAAGCGAGCGTTAGGATCGGATCATGCCAGAAAACGCCCGGGTTGAATCTTTGGAACTGCTGACCGGGTTGCAGGCGGAACTCTGGAAATTTCAGGCGGCCGCCCGGGCCGCCCTCAGTGATGCGGAATCGGAACTGCGCCGGACGCTGCTTTGGCTGGAGTTGCAGCAGGATCCTTATTGGAAAGATCAGATCACCAAACGCGAGGCGGCCGTGGCGCGGGCCAAAGATGTTTTGCGCATGAAAACTATGTTCAAGGATGTTTCGGGGCGTTCGCCCAGCGCTGTGGAGGAGCAGAAAGAATTGCAGCGCGCACAGGTACGCCTGACCGAGGCGCAACAGAAATTGGCGCTGGTCCGCCGCTGGATTCCCGCATTACAAAAAGAAGTGGAATCGTACCAGGGGGCGGCGCAGCGCCTGGCGACCAGCGTGGAATCGCTGGTGCCGGCGGGGGTTTTGCATTTGGAGCGACTGGTCATTGATATTGAGGCTTATGCCGCGCTGACGGCTGCCCCCGCAACGGGCGGGCTTTCCGGTGTACCTGAATCCGCAGCAGTATCCGGTGCGGGTACCATGGCGCGCGGCGCCCCCTTGGATCAGGACCTTGGCCAAGTAAGCGCGCCCGGACCTTGGACAATTCCCACGCCGGAGGAACGCCGCAACGCGCCGGTAGTTTCGGAGCCGCCATTGGCGTTACCGGTTCTGCCTGCCCAAAACGTGGCGGTGCTGGCCGCATTTTCGGAAAAAGAGCCTGCGGTTGACCCGCAGATGAGAATAACAATGGCGGCATGCGTTCGCGCTAGTACGTCCATTGGCTGCCAACGTCTGGAACCGGTCTTTTCGCAAGACAGCGGGTGGTGTATTGGCGCGCTGGATGCCGAACCGGAACGGTGGGAATCAATCCGCGCTGCGGATGTGCTGCTCCGGTGTCCCGATTTCAGCGCGGTGTTGAAACTACCGATTGGTTTTTCGGTTATATTGGATATGAATGGGTTGGTGGCCATCAGGGACCCCCAGCGGCGGGAAGTTTGGCGGGCCGCGCCGTCGCCGTAAGCGGCGTCTTGACGGTTGGATCAACAATGACCGGAAATCAGACGGGGTATCGATATGGGTGTTTATGAAGGGCGGGGACAATTGGCTAAAGCGTTCAACCATCTGCAGTTGCGGTGGGAGGAAGTGAAGATCGGTTGGAACGACGCGGCCAGTGCGCACTTTGAAAATAAATATCTTACGCCGCTGGGAACCGACTTACGCGCCGCCGCCAACGCTATGGAACACATGGCCATGGTGCTTAATAAGGTGCGGCATGACTGCCAGTAAAGCAACGGCAAGGCTAAAAACCATGGCCAATATGGATCAGCAACACGACCCCCCGGCGTTATTAGTGTCGGCCAGCAATCCCGGCGGCGGCACCCGCGACAGGCAGCGTAAAATGTTGCGCGATCTCCTGGCGCTGACGGCGCAGTGTGCCGAAATAGAAGAACAAATTGCGCGGCAGTTTTCGCAGGCCAATGAAATGGCTGGTAAACAGTGGGAAACTCTGCAATCCGAAATTGCCGCCCGTTACACCGCGCAGCTCGAACAATACATGCGGGATCAGCAGCGGCGGCTGGCGAAGATCACGGCGGATTTCGCATCCGCCAGCGCACGGTATGACGAAGAGTATACGCAGACTCAAGCCGGTATCAAATGGGAGTATAATGATGCCGAGAAGAAAACCCGCAATCAGATTGCCGAAGCCAAATGGATGGCCGAAGGTGAAGTGGAGACGGCGCGGAATCAGATTCGCGCCCAAAATGAACAACTCAGTAAAGTTCTCCACGCGCATAGCGCCGCTTTGGCGGAAATTGAACAATCCGCCGTCGCCGCGCTGGCGCGTTGTTTCCGGCGGCCACCGCCTCTTCCCGCGCCGGAAGCACGCCTGCCATCCGCAGATGTTGCACCGGATTTTGCGGCGCTGATGGCTACGCAGTTGGAAGAGGCGCAGCGACTTATGAAACGTTTGCGGCGGTTGCTCCTGCCGCAATTACTCTTTGGCGCGGTACCTTGGATAATTCTGGTGCTGCTTGGCGTTGGAGCCGCGGGAATGGCGTATGGATTGTCCGCGGCCAATATGAAGATCGTCGGCTTGGCGGTGGTCGGCGCATTGGCCGGAGCGTTCATCCTCGGCCTGATTCTGCGAATGGTGGGAAAATCGCAATTTCTCGAAGTCTATCAACCATTGCTTCTGGCCATTGCGGCGGCACGGGAGGCGGCGCGGCAACATGCGGAAAATATGACCAAACGGCAGGACGCCTATTTTGCCGACACCCGTGCCAAAGTTTTCGGCGAGTTGCAGGAATTACAGCGCAAGGCGGTGGCCGCCGCTACCGCAATGGCGACCCAACGTGACGGTCGTCGCGCCGCCGCCCAGAGCGACTATGCACTCAATAAAGCCAAATTGGAGGCCCAACGTGACGCCGCCCACGCCGCGGCACAGCAGGACTTTGCAACCCAGTGTGAAACGCTCTTGCGGACGAAAGAGGCTGATCTAAGCGCGGCGCGGGAAAAATATGAACAGGTGATCGCGGAAAACCAGCGGCGGCATGATGCAGCGCTGTTGGCCCTGCAAGCTCGGCTGCGGGACGGTATCGCCCCCGCGCTGTGCATTCAAACCGCGACTGTGGATGGGAAAACCACGCCCCCGGCGGAATCGGTCGTCCCGCCATGGACTAATTGGATTCCATCCCAAGTCTTTCCAAAAGAGTTGCGTTTTGGCGAATTCCACATTGATCTCCAGCACACGGTACCCGCGGAACGCGCCGGTGGTACCGTCCGTGCGCAGTTGCCACCGGCCTTTGCCGTGCCGGCCACACTGGTGTTTCCGTTCGGAGCTTCGTTGCTGGCACAATATAAGGACCGGGCCGGACGTGAAAAGGCCATACAAATGCTCCAGGCGGTGATGCTTCGTCTGTTGCTGGAATTGCCGCCCGGTCGCGCGTGGTTCACGATTATTGATCCGCTGGGGCTGGGGCAGAATTTCGCCGGGTTTATGCGCCTGGCCGATCATGATGAAAGGCTCGTGGGAGGGCGCATTTGGACACGCAGTGAGCAAATTGAACAACGTTTATCCGATCTCACCGAGCACATGGAAACGGTGATCCAAAAGTATCTGCGTAATGAATTTGCCACCATTGATGATTACAACGCGCAGGCGGGCGAACTGGCTGAACCCTATCGTTTTGTGGTCGTGGCGGATTTTCCCACCGGTTTTGAAAGTGATTCCTTCCGCCGCCTTGCCAGTATAGCCGCCACCGGCGCCCGCTGCGGCGTCTATATTCTGATTGCCGGAGACTTGCAGATTCCGTCGCAGGCGGTCGGGCCGATGGAAGATATTGCCGCCTATTGTGTCCACATTGTTTCCCAAGGCGAATCCTTTGCATGGAAGGATGAAGTCTTCGGGCAATTTTCCTTGTCCCTGGATACTCCGCCGCCGGAAGATGTCCTCACGCCGCTGCTGGACAAAATTGGCCACGCCGCCAAAACCAGCCAGAATGTGGAGGTGCCCTTTGATATTATCGCGCCAACCGCGGCAGAATTCTGGACGCTTACGAGCACCAACGAACTCGCCGTGCCCATTGGCCGCATGGGCGCAACGCGTCTGCAAATACTGCGGCTGGGCCGGGCCATGGCGCAACACGCCCTGTTAGCCGGAAAAACCGGATCCGGAAAATCCACCCTTCTGCACGCGATTATCACCAATCTGGCCATGTGGTATTCTCCCGACCAGGTGGAGTTGTACCTCATCGACTTCAAAAAGGGCGTCGAATTCAAAACGTATGCCACGCACCGCCTGCCGCATGCGCGGGCCATAGCCGTGGAAAGCGACCGTGAATTCGGCATCAGTGTGCTGGAGCGGCTGGATCTGGAATTGGGCCGACGGGGCGAGCTTTTTCGTAAAGCCGCCGTCCAGGACCTGCCCGCCTATCGGGCCGCCGCGCCGGGCAACATGATGCCCCGCATACTTTTAGTGATTGACGAATTTCAGGAATTTTTTTCCGCTGACGATAAGCTGGCCCAGCAGGCGGGCATGCTGCTGGACCGCCTGGTCCGGCAAGGCCGCGCCTTTGGCATTCACCTGCTGCTGGGTTCCCAAACCATCGGCGGCACCTCCGGCCTCGCCCGCAGCACGATCGGACAGATGGCGGTGCGTATTGCCTTGCAGGTCAGTGAAGCGGATTCACAAATTATTTTGGGGGACAACAATTCCGCCGCCCGCTTGTTGTCCCGGCCCGGCGCCGCCATTTACAACGATGCCGGTGGACTCGTGGAGGCGAACAGTCCTTTCCAGGTGGCTTGGCTGCCGGATGAAAAACGTGACATTTATCTTGACCAAATTACCCGCCGGTCCGAATTGGCGGCGGTCCGGCTGGCGCCGCCGGTTATTTTTGAAGGCAATGCCCCGGCCGATGTGCAGACCAATAAGATTCTCGCCGCGCTGTTGCAATCTCCCCCTCCAGCCCGTGCCCCCACGGCGGTGCAGGCGTGGATCGGAGAACCCGTGGCCATCAAGGAACCGACAGTCTTAACCTTACGCCGCCAGAGCGGTTCCAATGTGCTGCTCGTGGGACAACAGGAAGAGCAGGCTCTGTCCGTCATGGTCTGGGCCTTGGTTTCCATGGCCGCGCAGTATCCGCCCACCGGCGCCCAATTCCATATCATGGATGGTACGCTGGCCGACTCGCGTCTGGTCGGCATGTTTGCGCGCCTTACGCCCGCGCTGCGCCATGCCGTCAATATCATGGAATGGCGGGCCATTCCGGAAACAATTCATACGCTCGCGGAGGAACTGCGCCGCCGCCTCTCTGAAGAACCCGTGGGATTCCCCGAGATATTTATTTTCATCTATGGATTGCAGCGCTACCGTATGCTGCGCAAGAGTGATGATGATTTCAGTTTTTCCATCCCCGCCGGTGATGCGGCCAAAGCGGCCAATCCGGCTAAGGAATTTGGTGAACTGCTCCGCGACGGCCCGGGCGTGGGAATTCATATTCTGGCGTGGGTCGATACCCTGGCCTCATTGGAACGCACGATCGAAAGGTCCGCGCAGCGCGAGTTCGATAATCGTGTGCTCTTCCAGATGAGTGCCGCGGACTCCAGCAGTCTTATTGATGCGCCAACCGCCAATAATCTGGGTTTTTACCGCGCGCTGGCGTGCAGCGAGGAACGCGGTGTGATGGAAAAATTCCGCCCCTACGCCCTGCCCTCCTCCCAGTGGCTGCAGTTGCATTCCGCCCGGTCAGACCCTGCACAACGGGCCTAAGACAGTTTCGGGCCAAATGGGTACGGAGTTTATGTTAGCCTTTGAGAACCTGGCGCGGCTCTGCCGCAACCAAAATGTCACGCCAAGAACGCGGAGATACCAAAATGTCTTATCCACCGATTTTACGACACGCGGGTTTGGAACCGCGAAGGGCCAATGAACAATGAGCAACGAGCAACAATGAATGAGAATTCACCGCGACATCGGGATTGCCGCCGCGAAAAACCCAGACCGACAACCAGGAACGTCGTCGCCAGTTCCATTAACTTGTTACGTCCCCGTTTCACTTCCCCGGTATGCCAATCAATTCACGCACAATAACGGGCACCGCCCCCCTTTTAGCCGCGTGTGCTTGCACCGCGCGCCCCCCGCGGTTTCAATGGGGCCGCAGCCACGACGCTGCGGATGATTCAGGGGACGCTTGAACGGTTTAGCCCGTTCCGGCGTTTCAATGGGGCCGCAGCCGCAGACAGCGCAGATTGGCGGCAATGGATACGTGGGCTTCCACTGGGATAAGCACACGGAGAGTACTGCGTATACCTATATTCGGGGGTATGGTCCGAAGGGGAACCCGTGGTATGGCACGCGGTACAACCACACGTACTACTTCACGGGGTACGCTGTGGCCGTGCGGGCGGTGCCGGTTTCGCGGGATCGCGTCGTGTATACGTGTCGGACGGTGTGATCATGCCGCGCGGGCAGGGTTACGCGCAGTGTCGGCACACCCGGCCAAACGGGTTTTGGTGGCAGTCGCCTGGGGCGGCTTGCTGTATCCGCGAATATGGCAAAAAAGGCGGACGCTTGCCAAACGAATATTTCGGATGCACAATACGCCTGCCGAAGTTCAGTTTGCATGGGTGCAGATATTTTCACGTTGCCGCAGTGGTGCGGCGGCACGCACAAGAATCGAAGGGTTTTGTGATGGGAGTTGAAATGCTGGTACCAGCCACCGCCAGGTGCACGGGAAACACCATATTGCGGATATTTCCAGGTACGTTTTACGGAAGTGGTGCGTGGTCCGGTGGCGCTGGGGCATAATGCGCATTATGGGATGGGGCTGTTTTTGACGGGGGGAGAAATGAACCAGTCGGGGGGCGGGAGCAGTACCGCGGCTCCGGGGCGGGGTTTTCGTGCAGATTTTGGCGCGGGCGATGTGCCCACGTCGGGAGGATAATGTCTATGCCAAAAATAATTCCGACATGTCCAAGCAGGCCAGATCGCGTGGCGAAGAACGACGAGGAGCACTCTTACGAGATCAGCCTTTTGACGCCGATGTTTGGCGGCGGCGTGGATGCGGGCGAGCCTGATCTGCGGATGCCGTTCCGGGCGACCGCTATTCGCGGCCAACTGCAATTCTGGTGGCGGGCGACGGTTGGGGCGAACTGCCGGGACGTAGCGGAGTTGCGGGAGAAACACGCGGCGGTTTGGGGCAATACGGGTAAGCCCAGCGAGGTGAAACTGGTTGTTGAGCCTTGTCAGCCCGCTGACGCGAGGCCCTGCGGCGCGTACATCCCCACCGGCGCGGGCAGATGGCGGTTCAGATGGGACGCCGATTTCCGGGGTGGCCAAGGCATTCCCTACGCTCTATTCCCATTCGCCGGGAAGCCGCCGGCGCACGGCAATAATCAGCCGGCGGAGCCACCTGCACGTTTCATCCGGGCCGGCGAATTTGCGCTACGTCTAATTTATCCGAGCAAATTTCGGGATGAGGTGCACGCCGCCCTCCGAGCGTGGGTGAACTTTGGGGGCATGGGTGCCCGTGCGCGGCGCGGCTGCGGATCGATTTATTGCAAGCAACTGGCACCGAAAAATCTCGCGGAGGCCGCGGCATTGGTGAACGAGTTACTTCCGAACCCACCGGAACGCACGCGGGAATGGCCCACACTGGGCGGACCGCTGCTGGTTGGAAATGAAAGCGACGCGCTGAAAGCCTGGGCGTCGGCAGTCGGAGCGTTACAGAAGTTCCGGCAGGGCGAAAGGTTTGCGCGTAACGGAGGCCGGGATGGCCGCCCCGGCCGATCACTTTGGCCGGAGCCGGAGACTGTTCGCCGGATTACGAACCAGCGCATGGCTCGGCACGAGCGCATGGAAAACATCCCCAACGACGCCTTTCCCCGTGCGGAGTTGGGGCTGCCGATTATTTTCCATTTCAAGGACGCGGGGGATGGTGATCCGGCGGACACCACGCTGTACCCATTGGTGGGTGGTGAGAAGTGCGACCGCATGGCCAGCCCACTGATCATCAAGGCCATGGGACTGGAAAACGGCGGGGCTGTGCCGATTGTCCTGCGGCTCCGTACTCCGCAGTTGGAGAAAGTGCAGTTGAAGGACGCCGGCAAGCCTCCGGAATACGGACCAGAAGAGCTCCGGGGGGGCCGGCTGGCCAAGTATGAAAAATCTCCAATGGCCGACACGCCCAGCGGCTCGGCGCTCGACGCGTTCATCAACTTTATCCAAGACGAGGATGTCTGGGGAGTGCTGCAATGAGCAAACATATTCTGGTCATTTCCATTGGGCCGGTGCAGAAATTTATTTCCGCCGCGCGCCGCACGCGCGATTTGTGGTTTGGCTCTTACGCGCTTTCTGAAATCAGCAAGGCGGCGGCTAAAGTGATTTCAGAACGCGGCGGGAACTTGGTTTTCCCTGCACCGATTTCGGCCAGCGACCTGGATAAGGATTCCCCACTGAATGTGGCCAATGTGATTCTTTCGGAGCTTGATGGTGCCGATCCTAAAGCGGTGGCCGATGCGGCAAGGGCGGCGGCGCAGCAGCGTTGGTTGGCGTTTGCGGACGACGCGCGGAAAAAGGCGGGGGCGGATATATGCGATGATATTTGGAGGGAGCAAGTTGATGACGTCATTGAGTTTAACGCCGCATGGGTAGCGGCGACCACAGATTACAGCAGTGACCGCGCCCGACTTATGCGTTTGCTGGCCGGGCGGAAACAATGTTTTGATTTTGCGCCAGCGCATGGCCGTCCGGGGATACCAAAATCGTCGCTGGACGGGCTGCGCGAAAGCGTGCTGGTGAAGGGTGAAAAAAGCATTCGTCTCGCGGAGGGCGAGCAGTTGGATGTGGTGGGTGTGGTGAAGAGGCTGGCCGAAGGGAACACGGCCTATCCGTCGGTGGCGCGGATTGCGGCGGATCCGTGGCTGCGCGGATTGACGGACGATTGTCGCAGGGAACTCGCCGATGCGTGCCGCCGCCTGCAATCCGGGGTCATCGCCCGGCTTGATGTTGGAAGTTACCCCCAATTTAAGCAATTCCCGTTGGACGGCACGGTATGTTTCCCTTCGCGCTACAGTGAAATGAAAAAGGATGGCGAGACGGACGATTCGGTCGAGGATCTGCGGGGTGTGGTGCGTTCACTGCATGCCGAGGAATCGGATCCTTATCTTGCGGTACTCGTGGCGGATGGGGATCAGGTGGGCAAGGCGCTATCTGGCATCCCAGATGCCGATGGGCACCGGAAGTTCTCGCAGGCTCTGGCGCGGTTTTCCAGCGGTGCCGCGAAGATCATATCGGATCACCATGGTGTAGCCGTTTATTGTGGTGGTGATGACGTGCTGGCGCTGGTTCCGGTGGATAAGGCCCTCGCCTGCGCGGCTAAACTTGCCCAAGAGTTCCATGTGAGAATGAAGGATGTTAGCGCCGGCGCTTCGCCGACGCTTTCCGTGGGCGTGGCGATTGGCCACTTTATGGAGCCTCTGGAAGACCTCCTGGAATATGGACGAGCGGCGGAGAGCCATGCGAAAAATCCCGTGGCCACCGACGGCGGGCAGGCTTTGCGCGATGGCCTGGCGGTGCACTTGCATAAGCGTGGTGGCGGCCCGGTATTCTTCCGGGACAACTGGGGAAACAAGCCGGAGGAACACCTCCTGACACTGGCTGAAAACCTCAACGCGGGCACGCTTTCGCACCGGATCGCGGCCGATCTTGAGCGGCTGGCTTGCGTTTACGATGGCTGGCCGGGCGACACGGTGAAGCAGGCAATTACGAAGGACACTCTGCGTGTACTGGCGGCGAAGAACCCGCGCGATGGGGGCGATGGAAAAGCGATGGCGGATTTGAATCGCCTCGTTGAGACAATGGTGGGGGATGCGGTTTCTTTACGCCAACTGGCCAGCGGAATACTCATTGCCAGACAACTGGCCTCCGCGTCACGCCAAGCGGCTGGGAAGCGGGCGAAAGGGGAATTGGATTGATGGAAAACTGGATTGAAATATCATTTCGCGATTCGGTTGTATCACGCGATGGCCGACCTTTTGGCACCGGTCAGGGGAACCGCATGCGCTCGGCGGGCTGGCCGTTGCCGTCGGTGGTCGCCGGGTCGTTGCGTTCGGCGGTGGGTAAGGCCGCAGGGCGGGAATTTTCCGCGCAGACGGGCCAGGATTTGTTGGGGTTGGAGGTCGCCGGCGGCCTGCCTTTTTCGGAGCCAGATCGCACGGCTTATTATCCGGCCCCGCAGGATTGCGTTGTGCGGCCCGAGCCGTCGTGGGCTATTTTGGCGGCGCGGCCACAGGAAATCGGCGGCGGCGGGTGTGACCTGCCACATGCCGCGCTGCGGCCCGTCATGCTTGCCGATGCCCATGCCGGTGAAGACTTCAAGCCCGGCCAGGCTCCGTCGTGGTGGCCAGGGGAAAAATTTGTGGATTGGATGCTTGGGACGGAAGTGGCGTTTGACAACCGTTTTCTTGCCATGCCGAGGTTGGATGCACGCACACATGTGTATATTGATCCCAAAAGTGGAGCTGCAGCGGACGGAAAACTTTTTTCCACCACCGCCCTGGCGCTGGGGTTGCTTCCACGCTATGGTGCCGCGGAGGGGCGGGGGTTCCGTGACCGCTACTGCCCGGTGCGTATGGCGCTGCGTGTAAGGGGCGAAGGCTGGACCGCGGAAACTGCGGCGAAGATTGATTCGCTGCACCCGCTGGGAGGAGAGAGAAAACTGGCCTGTTGGGAAGCATCCGAAAAAAACCTGTGGAGTTGTCCGGACCGCCTGGCCGCCGCACTGGCAACGGCCAAGCGCGTGCGAATGGTGCTGGCGGCACCAAGCATATTTTCCGGCGGGTGGAAACCGGGGTGGCTGGGCGACGATTTGACGGGCAAGCCGCCCGGTGCGGATGTCACTTTACGCTTGGTGGGTGTGAGCATTCGACGGTGGCAGGCGGTTTCAGGCTGGTCGCTGGCGGAA
Organism: Phycisphaerae bacterium; assembly: GCA_049977145.1. GTDB lineage: Bacteria > Planctomycetota > Phycisphaerae > WQYP01 > WQYP01 > JAMDCX01. The sequence continues at coordinate 4,248 of JBMFGW010000051.1, read as the reverse complement.
CCGCGCGGGCCCAAGGCCATTCGGCGGATGGTTCCGGCGGGCGGGGTCTATTTTTTTGACGTTGCTTCCGGGTCAGCGGCAAGTTTGGCCAACTGCTGGTTGGAACCGGTAAGTGACGGCGCACAGGAGTGCCGGGACGGATTTGGCCTGGCGACTTGGGGAATTTGGTAGGTTTTGGTTTGAAGGAAAATTAACCCGATGAAAAACGCATTGATTTATTGGATTCATACGCTCTCCCCCACGCACGTCGGCACGGGCCGGGGATTGGGCTACATTGATTTGCCGATCCACCGCGACTGCCTGACCGGTTGGCCCGCAATTCCGGCCACCGCGTTTAAGGGGGTGTGGGCGGATCATTTTGGGGCAACGGACGAGGCGCGGAAGGGGGGCGACCCGGATTTGCGGGCCGCGTTTGGCATTGCGGGTGGCGACAAGGATGGAGGCCCCAATGCGGCTGCGTCCAACGCCGGAGCACTGATTCCCACCGATGCCCGGCTGGTTTGCCTGCCCGTGCGGAGCTTCCGGGGTACCTTTGCGTGGTGTACTTCACGCCTGGCTTTGGAATTTCTGCGGCGGGACTTGGAGATGGCGGGGTTTGCCAGCCTGCCTCCTGCTTTGGAAACAGCCGTTGAGGGCGTTGCCCTGCATCCCATGGGCGGTGTGTTGACGCACCAAGCCACGGTCAACGATCAGGGGCGGATCTTTCTGGCGGATTTGGACTTCAAGGCCAGCTCGAGCGATCCGGCGGCGGCATGGGCGACATTCATCGCTGGCCGCGTATTCACCGATGACGCCTGGAGGGAACAATTCAAGCTGAGGTTTGTCGTTGTTCCCGACGAGGCATTTAATTTCCTGTGCGAAACGGCCACGGAGATTGCGGCCCGCGTGCGCATTGACGATGAAAAAAAAACGGTGGACGTTGGTGCGCTGTGGAATGAGGAATTACTTCCGCCGGAGGCCATATTGGCGGGGATTGTCTCGTGTGATCGGGTTTATGATTCCGCACCGGCGGGAGGCGCGGCAGCACCTCGTCAGCAGATGCTCATGGATAAATTTGCCAAAGATTCCATGAGGCTGCAAATCGGCGGCAAGGCGACCACCGGGCGCGGGCAGGTGCGCTGCGTATTTAGCAAACCACAAGGAGCGTGATATGATGCAAACCAACAGCCAAAAAATGGCCCAGGCCGCATTTACCGCTGTCGCCGGGGGTGCTGTCAGCGGTGAGTTCAAAAGTTTTGCCCGGGGCTTCCCCACCATGGCCCACACCAGCGGACTGGCGCAGGCCATCGCTTTCGCGCAGGGCAAGGGAATGGGGGGACACCACGATCGGTACCTGAAGATTCTCGCGACTGTGCTTAACGCCGGAGGATTCGTTCCATTTCCGGATACCGGTAAGATGGCGGAGATGGCCCGTGCCGCGGGGGCTGAGGAATATATGCGGCTAAGTCGCGGCGCGTTTATCGCCGCTGATTGGATCAAACGGTACGCCGAGGCGCTGGCCCCTGATGATATAAAAAAGACGGAGGGCCGACCATGACCCGCAAGGCGCTATCAAATCTGAAAAAGGAGCAGTGCCAGAACCCCGCGTTGCTGCTGCAGCAATACGCCGGGGAAATTAACGACAGCAACGGTGAAAAAAAGCCCGAGGCGATAGCCGCGTTGCTCACGGCGGTGGCGGATTCCGGTAAGGATTCCGGCCTGGCCGGCCTCTACAGGATTGCCTTCGAGCGGTGGACGGGCGGTTTCTCCGGTGACGGTCATTGCGCGATGGAACTTGGCACGCTTGGCTACCTGCGAATCGGTGCCGGCAGCGACAACGCGCTGGAATTCAGCCTGCGGCTGCATCCGCTCTATGGCGTTCCGATCACTCCCGGTTCGGCTATTAAGGGGTTGGCATCGCATTATTGCCATAAGGTGTGGGGCGACGGGGATGCGAGATTCAAGCGCGGTGGCGAGTTCCACAAGCTGATTTTTGGAGCTACGGATGAGGGCGGCGTGATCATTTTCCATGATGCGTGGATTACGCCGGATTCCCTTGATGCCGGGGCGCTAGTGCGGGATATCATGACGCCGCACCATCAGGAATGGCAGGTGAAGGGGGTGGGGCCTACGGATTTTGACAGCCCGATTCCGGTCAACTGCCTATCGGTTTCCGGAAGTTTTCGCTTTGCGATCTCATGGAGCAGCCCGACTGTGGAAGGCGCGGAGAACCGAAAAAGATGGCTGGCGCTGGTGGGCGAACTGATTAAGGAAGCGGTTTCCAATTGGGGGATCGGCGGGAAAGCCAGCAGCGGTTATGGCCGCATGGCGGAAGGGGGCGGTGCGGGTGTCATGGTCGCTGGAGGGATTGACCGACCGGCGGAAGCGCCGGTTTCTGCCGCTGGCAAGCGGACCGCCGGTACGCCGGTGCAGGTCAAGTTCCTTGGCCCGCGCGAAGCTGGGAAGAAGGGGTTCCGGGCGCAGGAGGAGGGCAAGGCTGAGGGTTCGCTTTCCGTGGATGAGCCGCCGGGGCCGCTGCCGGAGATTGGCGGCATATTCACAGCTTATATCAAGGACGACGCTAAGCCGCCGCAATAATTTTGGAATAAGCCCGCGGCCAAGGTCGCGCACCACGGACATAATCAGGATAAAAGGAGATATTAACATGGCGAAAACACTGATGGTGTCAACTTGCGGGACCAGTTTGCTCAATGCCGCTGCGAGCGATGATCAGCGGCAAGCGATATTAAGGCTTGCAAACGCCGCCGGGGCGGACATTAGGGCCGACGACAGGGGACTGATCGACAATGCCGGCTGGGCCGCGGAGGGGAAATTGCTGCGTGAAAATTCGCCGCTCACCGAGAAGTGCAAAATGTCCGCAGAGCTCAGCAGTATGCTGCTTTACTACGGCGGCCAGTTTCCGACGGATGCCGAAAATGCCAGGAGCCAGCACCATATCCTGATCAGCACGGATACCTATGTTGGCAGGGCCGCCGCCGATGCGATAGGGAAGTTCCTTAGAAATACCGGGATGGCGGCGGAGGTGTTGCCGATCGATCGCCTTCGCACAAATTCATTCGCCGATTTCCAATATGGACTTGATGGGATTATCGCGTGGTGTGCGAGGACGATTCCCGGCTACAGGCAGGAGGGCTTTAAAGTGGTGTTTAACCTATCAGGCGGGTTCAAATCTGTGCTGGGCTGGATGCAAACCCTCGGTGTTATTTATGCGGACGAATGCATTTATACGTTCGAGCGAACCGACGAGTTGCTGCGCATTCCGCGGCTTCCCTTGCGGAGCGCCGATTTCAGCGAAGATGTGCGGGCCTTTGTCGCTAACCATGTGGATTTTTTCGCGCCGCTCGCGGAGCGCGGGGGAAAGCGTCCGGCAGACGAGCTCCCCGCCGGCGCACCGGAAATATTGTTTCGCCCGGTCGGGGGCGACGTGGAACTTTCCTCGATGGGAAGGCTGATCTGGGAGCAGGTGAGGCGTACCCACTACCAGTAGCCCCGGCGGATGTGGCCTATACGTGGCGGTATGCGGAATGGCGGCGGGTTTTGGTATTGGGCAGCATTGGCTGGCACTGATCCGTATTGTTCAGTAATTGCAGCATTGGCCAGTAGCTTTTGCGTTGGCATGATTTGGGCTTTTTTTCAGGGGACGTGGCGTGGAACGCGAATCAGGTGATACAAAAACGCTGTTGCTCTGCACGGTTGGTGGCAGCCCGCAGCCGGTGATCAAGGCAATTGAGAATATCCAGCCGGAACGGGTGATTTTTGTGTGCTCAGAAGAGTCCAAGCCGGATCTTTCCGGGCCGCGGACAAGGCTGAAAAATCCGCTACGCGGGCCGGTCCCACCGGACGGGTCGCCATGGCTGGAAGCGCCCGTTGCTTCCTCGGCGGCGGAAAGCGCTATCGTGAAGGATGCCCAGCGCATTGACGTGTGCATTGAGTCGGTACAGAAAAAGCTTGACGACGCGGTCCGCAAATGGCTTGGTCGAGGCGATTCTCATCGGGTGATCGTGGATGTTACCGGCGGAACCAAGGTGATGTCCGCGGCGCTGGCGCTGTGCGCTCGGCAGTGGCCATGCCGGTATTACTACACGGGCGGTACCGAGCGGGAGAAAAGTAATGTCGGCATCGTGGTGGACGGCAGCGAGAAGGAATTTGAGACCGCCAACCCGTGGGATGCCCTGGGGTATCAGGCCATGGAGGATTTCCGAATGTTTTTTAATGCGGGCCAGTTTGCGGCGGCAAGGCTCTGCACAG